>JAAXWU010000003.1 GCA_013334855.1 Chlorobaculum sp.
TCCGCTGGTTTGGCGGCAAGGCCCGCAACATCATCAGGGTGCGGGTGCTCGACACGGTGCCGGTGGCGGGTATGGAGAACGCGCTCATGGCCGTCACCGAAGTGTACTACCCGAGTGGCGAAAACGAGCGCTACCAGCTCCCGATGACCTTCGTGCCGCTCGAAAGGGGCGACCTCTCCAGCGAGTCGTTCCGCCGCCACGCCATAGCCCGGATCGATCTCGACAACAGGGCCGGTTACCTCATCGACGCCTCCATCGATGAATCGTTCCGCAGGATCCTGCTCGACCTGATCTTCCGCAAGGAGTCGTGGCCGGGCGCGGCTGGCGCGGTGAGCGCCGAGAGCGGCAAGTTGCTCGACGTGGCCGCCGGTTCGGAACTCCCGGCATCGCATCTGATGGGCAGCGAGCAGAGCAACACCTCCATCAGATACGGCGAGCAGTTCTGCCTCAAGCTCTACCGCAAGATCGATACCGGCATCGCGCCGGAGATCGAGATGTCACGCATCCTGACCGATCGTACCGGCTTCCGGAACATGCCGGTCTACCTCGGCTCGATCGATTATGCAAAGAACCACCGCGAGCGCTACTCCATCGGCATTTTGCAGAACTTCGTGCCGAACGAGTGCGATGGCTGGCAGTTCAGCCTCGACCACGTGCTCCGGTACTACGAAACGGTGCTCCTGCGCAGCGCCCAGGGGGTCTGCCCGCCGCCGCTTCCCGCGCTTTTGGACACCACGCACGAACTGCCGGAGATCATGCATGAGCTTGTTGGCGAGTTCTATCTTGAAATGGTCGGCAAGCTTGCCGAGCGCACGGCAGAGATGCATATCGCTCTCGGATCGCTCGACAGCGATGCGGCGTTCGCTCCCGAGCCGTTTACCTCGCTCTACCAGCGCTCCATCTTCCAGGCGATGACCGACCAGGTCAAGCGCACCATGATCTTCCTGCGCGAATCGATGCGCTCCGTGCCGAAAGAGGCTCGCCCGCTTGCCGAGGAGCTGCTCGACATGGAGGCGACGATTCTCGAACAGTTCGAGCCGATTCGCCGCGAGAAGATCGAGACCGTCAAGGTCAGAATTCACGGCGACTACCATCTTGGCCAGGTGCTCTTTACGGGCAACGACTTCATGATTCTCGATTTCGAGGGCGAACCTGCCCGTTCGCTCTCGGAGCGCAAGATCAAGCGCTCGGTCTACCGCGACCTTGCCGGAATGCTGCGCTCGTTCGACTACGCAGCCTCCAACGTGCTGATGCTGAACCAGTCAATTCGCCCCGAAGACCGCAAGAAGCTCGAACCGTGGGCGGAGCTCTGGAGCTATCATATGGGCCGCCACTTCATCGATCTCTATACGAAGCACACGACTGGCAAGGAGCTGATTCCCGAGGAGGCCCGCCAGCGTGAACTGCTGCTGCGCAGCTATCTGATGAACAAGGCGATTTACGAACTCAACTACGAACTGAACAACCGCCCCGAGTGGCTGCCGATTCCGATGAACGGCATCCTGCGCCTCATCCGGGCCTGACCTCCGCTGTCCGCCGCCAGCCTTTTCGCCACAAACGGAGAGGCTGGATGGGCGACCATCCTTACACGAAAATCTCCATGCAGGAACACCATATCGAAACCACGGTCAGCGGACGCTATCTCCTCGAAGCGCCGGAGGGCGTTGGCCCGTTTCCGTTGCTGGCCGGATTCCACGGCTACGGACAGAGCGCCGATGACGAGCTGGAGCTGTTGCGAAGCATTCCCGGCTCCGAACGCTGGATTCGCCTCTCCATCGAAGCGCTGCATCCGTTCATCAACGCCAAAGGGCAGCCGGGAGCGAGCTGGATGACGCGGCGCGACCGTGAGCTGCGCATCGCCGAGAATGTCCGCTACGTCGATGCCGTCATCGAACGGGTCATGGCGGAGCTGCCGCTCGATGGCCGCCTCGTGCTGCACGGCTATTCGCAAGGCGCGGGCATGGCCTGCCGTGCGGCGCTGCTGGGACGGCACCCGGTCACAGGCGTGCTGCTCCTCGGCGGCGACATCCCGCCGGAGCACGACGATCTCGCCCGGATGCGAGCCGTGCATCTGGCCCGAGGCGAGAACGACCACTTCTATCCGAAAAAGCATTTCGAGAACGATCTTCAACGGTTGCGGGACAATGGCATCGAACCGTCGCTGACGCTCTTCCACGGTGGCCACGCCCCGACCAGCGATTATTTCGAGGCAGCCGAAAGGTTCCTCGACGGGATCGGGTGAGTTCGGTATTTGCAGAAATTGTACCTGGATTGTAATTTATCCTTGCAAATCAGGGAGTCACATTCCATAATTGCAAGGATGATTGAAAGAATATTGATCCATAAGCTTCAGAAGGCGCTGACGCTGTATCCCGCTGTCGCCCTGCTCGGCCCTCGCCAGTCAGGCAAAACAACGCTGGCTCTTGAGGTTGGATCGGCGCGTGATGCGCTCTATCTCGATCTCGAATCGGAGCTGGATCGCTCGAAGCTCGCCAGTCCGGAACTCTACTTGGGAGAGCGCCTCGACCGTCTGGTCATTCTTGACGAAGTGCATCGGACGCCGGGACTTTTTCCGGTGCTTCGTGGGCTGATCGATAAAAATCGCAGAGCGGGCAGGCGATCAGGGCAGTATCTGCTGTTGGGGTCAGCCTCGCTCGATCTGCTCCGGCAGACGGGCGAGACGCTTGCGGGAAGAATCTCTTATCTCGAACTGACGCCGTTTTCCATTCTTGAAATCGAGAATTCCGCGCTCGATGCGCTTTGGGTGAGAGGCGGGTTTCCTGACAGCTTGCTTGCCGTCGATGATGGGGTGAGTTATCAATGGCGGCTCGACTTCATCCGCACCTATCTCGAACGCGATATTCCACAGTTTGGCTCGCGCATATCGGCTGAAACGCTGCGAAAATTCTGGACGATGCTTGCGTGGAATCAGGGTGGTTTGATCAATCAGGCTCAGTTCGCGAGAAATCTTTCAATCGACATCAAAACAGTCGGCAATTATCTCGATCTGCTGGTCGATCTGCTGCTGGTGAGGCGGCTGCTTCCGTGGCAGGAGAACATCGGCAAGCGGCTCGTCAGGACGCCGAAGGTGTTTGTGCGCGACAGCGGGCTGGTTCACGCGCTGCTCGGCATCGCCGACAAGGAGAGCCTGCTGTCGCATCCGGTGGTCGGGCAGAGCTGGGAGTGCTTCGTTATCGAGAATCTGCTGAATGCTGCGCCCGATCTGGCGCAAGGCTATTTCTGGCGCACCTCAGGCGGCGCGGAGATCGACCTGCTGCTCGTGTGGCCGGACGGGAAAAAGTGGGCGGTGGAGATCAAGCGAAGCCTGTCGCTAAAGCTGGAGCGCGGGTTTCATTCGGCGCAAGAGGATCTGAAGCCGGAGCGCTCGTTCGTCGTTTATCCCGGCACGGAGCGGTATCGCATCTCCGAGACCGTCGAAGCGATCTCCCTGCGCGATCTCGCCCTCGAACTTCGCGCCAGCGGGCCGGTCTGAGCTGTCAGCGTCGAACTCTTCTAACTCTTTCCTCCCTGAATCCCTACTCGCGAGCGCCGCGCTGGCATTCGACGATCCGTTCTTTTCCCGGACGGAAGACCGTGCGGAGCACATTCAGCGCTTTATGCGGATCGCGTGAGCCGCAGACGAAGATGTCGAGGGCGATATAGTTGAATTCGGGCCAGGTGTGAATGCTGATGTGGGATTCGGCCAGCAGAGCGACGCCGGTGATGCCGTTGGCGCTGTCAGCTCCCTCGCCGAAGGAGTGCAGCTTTATATCGAGCACGGTCGCGCCGCAAGCCACGGCGGCCTCACGCAGCGCGTGTTCGATGATTTCCGCATCCTGCAAATGCTCGGCATCCCAGAAATCGATCAGAAGATGCAGCCCGGGGGTGATGAGTTTAGCCATGTTGCTCCTGAAGTTTGATAAACCGCATCCCGATGCCGTCGTGCGCCATACACCGTCGAAACCGGCGGGCAGCGGCCTGAGCCACGCAGGCGGATCGGGGAGCGAGGCGCTTCATGCCTGGCTCCGCGACGGAATGCCGAGGTAGGCGAGCACCTGCCCGGCGGCGCGGACGCCGTGGGTGCAGGCCTCCTCGAAAATCGAGATGCCGCTCAGATCCGAGTGCGCGGTGAAGATCGGCGGTTGCTGCCGGAGCGCTTGCTTGCGTGCGTCGCCCCAGAGAAAGCCGCGCGTCGGACGTATCATCGCGTGTCCCCACACCCAGACATCCACCTGTTCGACATGCCCGTCAAGCTCGGGATGAACCTTCAGCAGCTCCTTGAGAAAGATTTGCCGCCACTCCGCATGGCTCCGGCGCAGCGCCTCTTTGCGTGCATCAGCGGGATCGAGGTGGCTCAGCGGCCAGTAGCAGGTGAGCACGGTTTTCAGCGGCCGCATCTGCGGTATCTGATGCGTGGCGACCACGAAGCCGAGCAGCGGACTGCCATAGACCACATTGTCCCAGCTCAGCGGCGCTCCCTTGCCTGACGGGAGTTTCGAGAGGGTGACGTTGGCGACGGCCCACGGCGACCAGGAGAAGCCATCCGTCGAGAAGTCCCGCGTTTCCGATTGCATGAGCCGTGACGCCACGAAACGCGGCGTCGCCACCACGACCGTGCGAGCGATGATGCGGGTGGAGCGGTGCGTCGCCTGATCCCAATAATCGACCGTCACGTGATCGCCCTGATCCGTCACCGCATGGACAAGCGCACCGGTCGTGATGCGGCTTTCGAGCGGTTCGGCAAGCTTGCTGGCAATCCAGCCGTTCCCTTCCGGCCAGGTGATGACGTCGCCCGGCTCGGCATTCGAGGCGGTTCCGTTTCTGGAGGCGAAGTAGTGCAGCCCGGCCCATGCGGAGGTCTCCGCCATCGTCGCGCCATAATCGTCCCGGCAGCAATAGTTCACGTACCAGCAGAGGTGAGGCGAGTCGTAACCCTCCCGCGCCATCCATTCGGCCATGGTGATCTCGTCGAGCTTCAGCCACTCCTCGTCCTGCGAGCTTTTGTCGACTGGAATCGCGAACAGGCGCTTGCCATCGCTTCCTTTCCGGTTTTTGAGGCTTTCCATGAAGTCGAAGAAGCGTTTGTACTGCGCCTCCTCCTCCGCGCCGACGCCGAGCGCCGGGATCAGTCCGTCCTGCCACCGCCCATACCGGTAGAGCCGCTCGTGCGGATCCGCGCAGAGGTAATAGTCGTTGTAGAGCGGACGGCCAGCGTCGTCATAACCGGTGATCACGCCAAGCTCTTCGAACAACTGCCTCACCTCCGTGGCCTCTTCGGTCAGAAGCGGCACGTAATGCGCTCCCCACGGATAGGCGGAAACCTCGTTCCTGCCGCTCGCGGAGTTGCCTCCGACCATATGCTCAAGCTCCAGAAGCTGGAAGTCACGGCATCCCGATTTGTGCAGACGGTATCCAGCCGCCAGCCCCGCGATGCCGCCGCCGACGATGACCACCTCTTTTCGCAGCACCTTCGACGGGGCGGGCAAACCTCCGCCTCTGAGCTTGTGGCCCGTCGCGCTGTTCGCCCCGCGAATGCTCCCTGGTGCCGGTTTCTGCGGAGCGAAGCGGTCGAGCGCCGCTCCCAACCCCGCGACGCACATGCTGGCCGCGCCTCCGATGATAAACTCTCTTCTGGTGAGCTTCATGGCATTAAGTCGCAAACTGCTCAGTAAATCAGGTATTTCGACCACTCATCGTCGAAATAGTGGATCAGCGCCTGATTGTCGAGGCGCTGGATTTTTGTCTCCACCCGCGCCATATCCATCGGAAAATGAAACATCTCGTCGGCGGTTTCGACGCTGAGATAGCGGAGTCCGCCGGGATAGCTCGCCGGGCGCTGGTAGGGTCTTGGCGAGGCGATGACGTAGCCCCATTCGCCAAACGACGGCACATAGGCGTGGTACGGCGCGGTAAAGAAACCGGCGGCTTCGAGCGTCTTGTTGACGCACCAGAACGACTTCCGGGCCACCAGCGGCGAGGTGCTCTGCACAACCGCAATGCTGTTTTGATCCATCACGCTGCGCAGCAGCCTGAAAAAGGTGATCGAATAGAGTTTGCCGACCGAAAAGTTCGACGGGTCTGGCAGATCGATGATGATCGCGTCGAAGCGCGGCCTGCTGTTTTTCGCCTGCAACTCCTTGAGCCATAAAAACGCATCGGCGTTATGGATGGTGAGTTTCGGCGAAAGCAGCGAACGCTGGTTCAGCGCCAGCAGCATTTCGTTGCTTGAAAAAAGCTCCGTCATCGCAGGATCGAGATCGACCAGCGTGACCGATTGCACGGAGGGATATTTCAGCACTTCGCGTAGCGCCAGCCCGTCGCCCCCGCCGATAATGAGCACCCGCGAAGTGCTGTCCAGAGCGCTCATGACCGGATGCACCAGCGCCTCGTGGTAGCGGTATTCATCCACTGAACTGAACTGAAGATTGCCGTTGAGATAGAGCCGTACATCCTCGGCCTGCCTGGTCAGCACGATGCGCTGGTAGGGCGACGATCTGGCGTAGATGATATTGCCCTGATAGGTACTGGTTTCCGACAGGCTGGTGATGGTTTCCGAATAGACAAAACCCAACAGCAGCGCCATGAGCGTGGCGAAGGCGGAAAGTTTGTGCAACCGTCTCGCCGGAACCTCATCTTTGATCAAGTAAATCACCAGCAGGGCCACCAGCGTGTTGAGGATGCCGAACAGAAAGCCCGATCTCACCAGACCGAGATAAGGCACAAGCACCATCGGAAACAGAATGGAGGCAAACAGCGCCCCGATGTAGTCGAAGGAAAAAACCTTCGAGACCAGATCCTTGAATTCAAGCCGGTCCTTGAGGATTTGCAGCAGGAGAGGAATTTCAAATCCTACCAGAATGCCGATCACCGTCACGATGCCATAGAGCAGGAGCCTGAATGAGTAGACATGCTCGAACAGCACGAAGAGCACTGCCGCCGAGCAGCCGCCGACCAGGCCGACCAGAATTTCAACGGTGATAAAAAAGCCGAGCAGATTTTTCGTGACGTAACGGGTCAGCCATGAGCCGATACCCATCGCGAACAGGTAGCAGCCGATGACGGTGGAAAACTGGGTCACCGAGTCGCCCAGGAGGTAGCTCGCGAGCGTTCCGGCGATCAGCTCGTAGACCAGCCCGCAGGTGGCGATAACGAAAACGGATACAAGGAGAAGTGGGGCCAAAGCATTGTCCTGAAAAAGTTAACCGTGAATGGCCGAAGCGATGATCACCGCGATGCCAATGGCGACCGCGCCGAGAAATATCGCCAGGGAGATGTTCTGCTTCTCCACCAGCTCCTTCCATACCGCCACCTTCGGAGTGAGCATATCCAGAAGAATAAAACAAAGCACATAGGTGAGAACGCCGATGCCGGAGTAGAGCAGGGCGGCCAGCACATATTTGAGCTGGATGACTTCAGTAAGGTTCATGACGGTTCTCCTTATTTGTGATAATGATTGGCGGTTTTGTCAGCCCGCGCTTCACCGGTGAGCAGGCTTGTGAGGACAAAGCCCTGAACGTTGGCCAGCGACAGCATGACGACGATCAGGAGGCAAAAGGCGGTGTAGATTTTCAGCATGGCGATTTCTAATCCTCTTCCTCGTTGATACGATAGATGGCCGGAGTGTAGTCGCTCTCCGACCAGCGATTTTTTTCAAAATTCCAGCGTTTGAACAGCGCGAAAAGCGGGTAGATGAAAATCGATGCGGTTGCAAGCAAGAAGTTCGACCAGTTCGGCACATCGCGTCTGATCGCCATCGATAATAAGACCCCGCCATTCTTCTCGAAAGCGCCCGAGTCCATATCGACCAGCAGGCGGTAGTTTCCTGCCGGAACTTTGGAGATATAGGATTCAGCGGATTGAGACCCCTCGCTCCAGTGCTCGCCGCCGTCATAGCCGTGGTAATACTCGATGGCCTGTTTCAGGTCATATGCCTTGTCGGTTTTTTCATCGATCAGTGACAGGTCGAGTTCCAGCCACTCATTGTCAATCTGCGATGAGGTTTGAATCAGTACGTTGCTCTCTTTCGGAATGTTGAAAGATGCGGTGGCGATGGTCTGACCTTTTTGCGGAGGACGGACGATGAAGCTGTTCGTGTACACTTCGGCATTGTCCGCCGTCGCCATTGTCGTGAACTGAACGGTCAGTACAAGGGCAAACGCGGCGGCAGCGACCAGCCACATGTTGCGGTAGCCGTCCTGACCTGATGCGGGCTGGTTAGGCGCTACGACCGTTTTGTCTGGCATCTTCTCCCTGATGGCGAACGCGCTGGCGATGTCACCAGGTTCGATATACTCGCCGAGAGAGATGTTGATCTCCTCATTGTTTTTCTCGACGCTGATGATTCGCGGCGGCGCGATGTAATCGGCGACAAAGGTGCGCTCGCCTTTCTTCACGCGCCAATAGAACTCGCCCTTGACATATTGCACGACCGCTTCGCCTCTGAGAAACAGCGCGAATTTCTGGCCTTCGAAAACGATCTCGTTCGAAACTCCGGCCCCCGGCACATCTCGCCTCAAAACCTTGACGAAATTCCAGTTTCCGGACTCCTGTACCAAAAAGCGGAATCCGTAACAGGGATTATAGAGCAGGTACTCATCCCAGTGGTACATCTCCAAGCCATCGGTTTTATCGGTGTAGCCGATGACCTCCCATTCGATCCCTTTGAGACGACCACGTGTGCCGATGTCGAGCAGGGTTTTTTGCGTGTTCTGATGCGCAGCTTCAATGATCCGATAGTTTTCGTCTGTGGTATCGATCACCGAAGAGCACGATGAACACACCGCGTGAACCGAGAGGCCGACCGCTTTGAGCGTGATCGTTCCGCCGCAGGACGGACAGTTGAAGCGCCTGGGCTTGCCTTTCGGCTTCTCCGGCGGCGGCGCGGTGACGGCCCCGGATTGCGACAGATTGTCTTGCATGTTGTCCTCCATCACCAGCCCTCCAGCGCTCTGAGGTTCTTGCAACCCATCTCGTCCCATTCGACGTAGTTGCCGAGATAGACTCTCGGTTTGCCATCGAGAAGCTCGATGCAGCCAAACTCTCCGCCGCTGCCGGACAGGTCGATCGAGATCGTCTGACGACCCCGCGGCGCGGCAAACGGCAGCTCGCCTTCACTGCCAAGGCAGACGGCGCGTTTGATATCCACGACTTTCAACTGTTGCGTTCCCAATGTGATATAGGAACCGAGCAGCGGGCCTGAAGTCGCGTCCAGGAAGCCGTTGGTCTCTTGCTTTTCCAGAGCGGCAACCAGCCTGTTCAGCGCCTGTTCGGTTTCCGGGTTCGAGCGATGATCGATTTCGAGGCTGATGGCATAGCTCCCCTGAGCTTCAGCCAGCCACCCCTCCAGTCCATCGTCCATATATAAAAACCACTCGTTCCAGGCGCCATCCACCCAGCCGACTTTCAGCCGCCCGATGATTCTGAAAAACTGCCCCTGGCAATGCCCCTCCGTGCCGATTTGCAGCGGACTCATATCCTCCGGCAGCGACGCCATGGTTCCGATGGACTCCACATCGACATCATGACGCACGATCATCGAGCGGCAATAGGCGCAGACCGCATAGACGGAGATGCCGGATTGAAACGTCACCTCCGCGCCGCAGGATGGACAGTTAACCTTTTTCATCCGCTATCGTATTTTGCCCAGCAGTTCAGCCTTTTTGCTGTCGAATTCCGCTTGCGTCAGCACCCCTTTTTTCAGCAGCTCGCCCAGGCGTTCGAGGGCGACGAACGGATCATCGCCACCGCCGGGCGCGGTATTCGAAGCGTTGCTGGTGGGGGACATCGTGTTCATCATCATCTGACCCATGGCGATGCCCGCGCCAAGGCTCGCGCCCGCGCCCGCAACTCCGCCGGGATTTGCCGCCGCCGCGGCAATGGCGTCGGCGGTCTGGAACTGCGCATATTTGTTCAGATCGCCAACCATCCGCATGGAAGACGCACGGTCGAGATGCGCCTGCAACTCTTCCGGCAGTGAGAGGCTTTGAACGAAACAGCTCATCAGCTCCAGGCCGAGCTTGCTGAACTCCTCAGCCGCAGCCGCTTTCAGCCCGGCTGAAAAGGCGGACTGATTGGCCGCCATATCGATAAAGGGTACATTGCTCTGTCCCAGAAACGAGGAGATCGAGGTGAGCACGATCGAGCGCAACTGCCCTTCCAGATCGCTTGCGCGATAGAGTTCCGTCGTGCCGCTGATGTTCTTCCAGAACCGCTCGAGGTCAGAGAGACGATAGGAATAGATGCCATTGCCCCGGAGGCGAATGACTCCGAACTCCTTGTCACGAATGGTGATTGGTTCAGGCGTGCCCCACTTCTGGTCGATCTGTTCGCGAAGCGAGAAGAAGTAAACATCGGACTTGAAGGGCGACTCGAACAATTTGTCCCAGTTGTTCAGGTAGGTCAGGACAGGCAGGGTTCTGGTCGTCAGCGTGTGCGTGCCGGGTTCAAAAATGTCAGCGACCTTGCCTTCATTGACAAACATCGCCTTCTGGCTCTCGCGCACGACGAGTTGCGCGCCGTTCTGAATCTCCTGGTCCTCCATGGGAAAGCGGTAGGCGAGAATGCCCGGTTCCGCTTCCACCCACTGGATGATGTCGATAAATTGCTTTTTGATGAAGTCGAACAAGCCCATCGCTCCCTCCGGTTAGTTTACTTCAAGCATGTTTCGAGCTTGCGCAGCAGTTCGAGCGCCACTTCGCTGGGCAGCGAAGCGCTCTATTGCCGGACAACCGCGCCCCGGCTGTGCCGTTCTGCAAGCCAGGTTCTCGTATCCTCTTTATCTGATTGTCCTTAACGGCTCCGTGTCGTCGCCGCTCCCCGTTTTTTGGTCTGCAAAGGGCAATTTAATCTGTAATAAATTGAATATCAATCGATATACGCGCAATATGCACTGCATGTCGAAAGAATAGTCGTGGTGGCACTGCCTTTGGTAACGGAAGAGCCATCGATAATCGGCGGCAGCGTGCGCCGGACTCAGCAAGTGGTTATCGGGATTGCTTCGCCGCGTTCCAGAGCGCGTCGAGTTCTTCGGCGGAGAACTCCGGCCAGCTTTTGCCAGACGCCAGCACCGACTCCTCGACTTTGCGGAACCGCCCCATGAACTTGTTGGTCGCCTTGCGCAGGGCGTCTTCGGGGTTCGTGTCGATGAAGCGGCTGTAGTTGACGATGGTGAAGAGCAGGTCGCCGAACTCCTCCTCGCGCTCCTGCCTGTCCGCCGCCTTGCGCAGCTCGCCGATCTCCTCCGTGAGCTTGTCGAGCACCCCCTCGTCGCTCGGCCAGTCGAAGCCCACGCCCGCCACCTTCTTCTGCACCCGGTAGGCCCGCAGCAGCTCCGACATCGCCTTCGGCACCCCGTCGAGCAGGCTCGTGCGCCCCTCCTTCATCTTGAGGTTCTCCCAGTTGCTGACCACCGCTTGCTCCGTATCGGCCTTCACGTCGCCAAAGACATGCGGGTGTCGGCTGATGAGCTTGTGGCAGAGCGCCTCGAAGACATCGACGAAGGAGAACTTCCCGGATTCGTCGGCCAGCAGCACCTGAAAGCAGACGTGCAGCATGAGGTCGCCCAGCTCCTTTTTCAGCTCCGGATCGTCCCCGGTGTCGATGGCGTGCACCAGTTCGTAGCTCTCTTCGAGCAAGAGGTGCGCGAGCGACTCCGGCGTCTGCTTGCGATCCCACGGGCACTCCGAGCGCAGCACCTTGACAAGATTCACCACCCGCTCGAAATGTTCTGCTGGCGTTACAGCGTTATGATTGAGGATGGACTCCTTGAGAGCGTCGGTGGATTGCTGATTTTTCATGATGACGGGGGATGGTTGCGATGCGCCGAAAGTTACTCTTTCGTGTGCAGAATTCTTACTATTGAGGTAAGTCTCTTTTGCTCCGAAAGCAACAAGAGATTGGGCTAAAGCCCTGATTTATTTTGTGTTGTCAGTCATCCCCGGCTTAAAAGCCGGGGCAATTGTCAAGAGTTATAATTTCTGAAGCCATAATTGCCCCGGACTTCAGTCCGGGGTAGATGTGTTTTATAAAATGAAATTCGGGCTTCAGCCCAATATCTTCAGCAGTCAGAGAATCGCAATCTCATGAATCTCGCAGGAAAAACCGCCGTCGTGACCGGATCGAGTTCGGGAATCGGGCTTGCCGTGTGTCGCGACTTGCTCGATGCCGGGGCCGTGGTGTTCGGCCTCAGCCGCAGAGAAACGCCGCTCGTTCATGAGCATTTTCGCTGGATTCAGGCCGATGTTACCAGTGATGTTGCCATAGACAAAGCGTTCGATGCCGTGCTCGCACAGTTCGGTAGGGTCGATCTGCTCGTCAACAACGCCGGATTCGGCTTTTTCCGCGACATCGAGCTGATCGATCCGGCGGAGTGGCGGCGGCTCGTCGATACCAATCTGACCGCCATGTTCCTCTGCTCGCGCAAGGTCGCGCCGTCGATGAAAACAGCGCGGAGTGGCATGATCGTCAATGTCGGCTCGGTGGCGGGCAAGCGCGGCATCAAGGGGGGCACGGCCTACTGCGCCTCGAAGTTTGCGGTCAACGGCTTCTCCGAGTCGCTCATGGAGGAGTTGCGCGAGTTCGGCATCCGCGTTGCCTGCGTCAATCCCGGCTCGGTCATGACCGAGTTTTTCGACCACGCCGGGCTTCAGCCGAAGAAGTACATGCAGCCAGGCGATCTTGCCCGGCTGATCGTCTCGCTGGTCGAGCTGCCCGACGGCATGTTGCCCGACGAACTGACCGTCCGGCCTTTGTAACCTGTTATTCCGTATCGAATTATGTCATCCTCCGATCTTCGTCTTCTCATTCCCGGCCACCCCATCGCCGCCATCGCCACGCCGGTTGGCGTCGGGGCGCTCGCCATCGTGCGCATCAGCGGCGCGGGGGTGCTCGCCGTCGCCGACCGGGTGTTTCGCAAGGCGCACGGCGACGGCAAGCTCGCCGATGCCGCCGGTTACACGGCGCACTTCGGGCGGCTCTACGACGGCGAGGAGATGGTGGACGAGGTGATCGCGCTCGTTTTCCGCTCGCCGCGCTCCTTCACCGCCGAAGAGATGGTGGAGTTCACCTGCCACGGCGGGCCGGTAGTGGTGGGGCGCGTGCTGCGGCTCATGCTCGACCACGGCTGCCGCCTCGCCGAACCGGGCGAGTTCACCCGCCGCGCCTTCCTCAACGGGCGCATCGACCTGTTGCAGGCCGAGGCGATTGGCGAAATGATCCACGCCCGCACCGAGTCCGCCTATCGCACGGCGGTGAGCCAGATGAAGGGCGACCTGTCGAAGCGGCTCGGCGAGTTGCGCGAGCAGCTCATCCGCTCCTGCGCCCTCATCGAACTCGAACTCGACTTCGGCGAGGAGGATGTCGAGTTCCAGAGCCGCGCCGAACTCGCCGCGCAGATCGAAGCGCTTCGGCGCGAGGTGAGCCAGCTCATCGACTCCTACCAGCACGGGCGGCTCGTCAGCGAAGGGGTCTCGACGGTTATCGCAGGCAGGCCGAACGCCGGTAAGTCCACGCTGCTCAACACGTTACTCGGCCAGGAACGCGCCATCGTCAGCCACATGCCCGGCACGACCCGCGACTACATCGAGGAGTGCTTCATCCACGACAAGACGATGTTCCGCCTCACCGACACCGCCGGACTGCGCGAGGCGGGCGAAGAGATCGAGCACGAAGGCATCCGCCGAAGCCGCATGAAGATGGCCGAAGCCGACCTGATCCTCTACATGCTCGACCTCGGCACGGAGCGGCTCAATGATGAAATCCGCGAAATCCGCGAGCTGAAGGCGGCCCATCCCGATGCGAAGTTCCTTGCCGTCGCCAACAAGCTCGACCGCGCCGACAACGCCGACGCGCTTATTCGCGCCATCGCGGAGGGCACGAGCGCGGAGGTCATCGGCATCTCCGCGCTCAAGGGCGACGGCATTGAGAAGCTCAAGCAGCACATGGGCGCGCTCACCAAAAACCTCGACAAACTGCACGAAGCGAGCGTGCTCGTCACCAGCCTGCGCCACTACGAAGCCCTGCGCAACGCCTCGGACGCCCTGCACAACGCCCTCGAACTCATCGCCCACGAGTCGGAAACCGAACTCATCGCCTTCGAACTCCGCAGCGCCCTCGACTACGTCGGCGAAATCACCGGCAAGGTGGTCAACGAGGAGGTGCTGAATACGATTTTCGACAGGTTTTGCATCGGGAAGTGATGGGGAATGGCGAAAATCAATTTCAGGAGGGGGTGAGCTATGGCAAATGAAGAGCAACTGAAGATTCTAAGGCAAGGGGTTGAAGCGTGGAACCAGTGGCGAAAGGAGAACCCGGTTACAAAAATTGATTTATCAGGTGCCGATCTCCGAGGCATCGATTTATCGGGGATTGATCTCTCAGACGCCTATTTATCATTTGCTGATCTCACAGGCACCGTCAGCAGGGATGCAAATTTTAGAGGCGCGTATCTTGCAACAGCCAAGCTCGAAAGAGCCGATTTCAAACGCACCAATCTCACTGGTACAAATTTATGGCTTGCCAAACTCAAAAAAGCCAATCTCACAGATGCTAATCTCACAGATGCCGAACTCTTGTTGTCCAATCTGAACGGTGCTGATCTGAACGGTGCTATACTGAGCGGTGCTGTAATTGATTCAAACACCAAGCTACGAGGAGTCAAAGGTATTACCCGAGGTGTCAATGGAATTTACTCTATAGAAACAAAAACGGCAGCCTTGATGAACATGACCCCTGATGGGGACTCTATGCAGGGTTCAAGCGTCGAGGCTGTTCTCGATAACCTCAAACATGCGCGGCGGCTGCACTCAATCTCGCTTCTTTTTGCAGGGGTCACGCTGTTGTCTTTTGTGCTCCATCTGGAGGAGATCACGGTTCCTTTCAATATCCTCAAGAAGCCCATCGATGCCGTCACCTTCGCCGGTCTCTCCGTCATCATATCGGCAACCCTTATGCTGTTTGTCACCATTTTTTTCAGTTCAGCTCTTGATGGAACCAAATACCTGACCAGTCGGGAATCTGCGATGAAGGTCGGACAGTTTCCCTGGGTTCTTTCGAAGTATGAAAAGGGAGTAGCGCCAAAAATCATTTCAACCCTGCTGCGCATAATTCTCTGTTTTCACCCGTTCATCTTCCTCGTTGTACTCTCCTTGAATGGCACATTGAAAGATTTTGAACAAACACCAATCCTTTTCTATTTGCTGCTGGTATCCGTCCCGATGCTTTTGGCTACTTGTATTTGGCTCTTTCGGCTATCGATCGGTTTTTTTCAGCCAATTGTCTTCGATGTCGTTGAAGAAGCGAAACGGCAGAGTGGCGAGGAGAAAATCGCCAGCGCGATCAGGGAGCAAACAGAGAAAATCGATGAACTGGTGAAGCTTCTGCAAGAGAGGGATGGCGGTCACTAATACGGTGCTCAACACGATCTTTGACCGCTTCTGCATCGGCAAATAACTCTTCCGCTGATGTTTATGATAGACGTTAAGGCTAATAATATTCATTAGTTGCAAGCCTTTGAATTTTTTACTGATATTTTTCATTATTTTTGTATTGTCAATTTTTAGCCTGATCATGTGAGCTGAAAAATATCGGTAACATTACAGGCTGCACATTTCATTGTCCGATAATCCCATTCAGGGAGTTTGCCATGATGCTGATATTCGCCTTTATACCATAATGGATGGCCAGATTCTTGAGATAGCATACAAAATCAGGCTCTTCCAGAATCTGTTTTTTGTTGGCATGATCTATTTCTCGATCATGTTTTTTAGCAGACGCAAATGGAGTTTTTCGGCAATAGCTTTTCTTGTTGGGGTTTTGTGGCTGGTTTATGTTCCTTCGATTTCCTTGATTATCGGTAATTTAGGGATGGACTCCATCGATGAGACAAAAAGATTCGATAACAAAGAGGCGCTTTTCTGGATTTCCACAATCATTCATTCAGTCAGGCCGTTTCCGAATACCTTTCTCTATTTTACAGGATATGTCGCTCTATCCGCAGTAACTGCTTATCTGCTCAATCTTATCCTGAAAAAAGCTGCATTTGCGAAGTGGAGATATTTTATTCAGACGATGCTCTCTGCTGTATTGATAGTATGCTCTCTTGTCGTTGTTTTCAGGGACTCAGTATTGCTTTTTGCACGAAATTCAAATGAACAGGGGATTTCAAAAAAGAATTTCGAAAATCAAATACCCGCAGTTTGCCGTTCGGATAAAAATATCGATGTTATCGTTTTTATTGGCGAATCATTGTCTGTTTTCGATATGGGAGTGTATGGCTATCCACGAAACACGACGCCGTATCTGAGCAGGATGGCTCAGGGAAGTCGTAACATTCTCGTTTTCCATAATGTCTTTTCGACGCATACGCATACAAGTCTGTCATTACTCGAAGCGCTCTCTTTTCCTGTCGAACGCAGTGAGAATTATCTGCCGATCATTCAAAGAAAAAGAGTTTCCCTTGTCGATGTGCTCAGGAAAGGCGGCGTGCGGACACGACTCATAAGCAATCAGGGCATGATCGGAACATGGAGCGAAGCATCGGCTATCATTTTCAAAAATGCCGATACAAGAGTCAGCATCGACAGCCACGCGGTCGGAAATACCGAGCAGTTGCCTGAAAAGCCCTGGGGCCATATATTTTTCATGAAGCATCTCGCAGATGACCATAACTCGAACAATTCAGCTCAGCCTGTTGTCACGTTTCTTCATTCATATGCGGGACATGGGCCATATCTTGAAGGCATTCCTGAAGAGTTTCGAACGCCGGTCGATAATTATTTCTCGGTCAATACCTCGAAGAAAATCTCTGAATCTGGTATCGATGTAAGGGAGCAGATCGAGGGATACGATTCAGCCTTGAGGTATGTCGATTTCACGGTGTCACGAATTATTGACTTTATCGATAAACAGAAAAAGCCAACGATTCTGGTTCTGTTCTCCGATCATGGCGAATCGGTCTACACCGGCAGGGGACACGATTCTGCGCGATTTATCCATGAAATGGCGCGAATTCCCTTTATCATCTATTTCAATGATGCCGCGATAAAGAAATATCCAGACCTTTACCAACGGTATCGAACATTGTCTGAAACACGTGAGATTGCAACGCTCGCTCAGCTCTCCTCGGTTATCGCGGATATTTCCGGCATCCGGTTCAAAAAAAGCGATACGTTGCAATATCTGAGTCCGTTGATCGGCGAACCGTGCGTTCATTCGCCAATCATCGTCAGGGAGGTGAAATCGGGTTTGACCTATATCGACCTCAATAAAACCAAACCTGCAATTCCACCGAATCTGAAGTATCATATCACCGATGCAACCGATCCAGCCACTGCCGAGTTTGTCCGTACAAGAGGGCAGAACATACCACCGGATAAGCGTGATGACAGAAGCACGACCTCTCTGGAGCGGCAGCGGCGCAATGAGCTGATATACGGGGAATAACACTCCGCTCCCAGAATCATTATCGACGGGCCGTCACAATTCTGGATGATGATGCTTCTGTAGCCCCGCAGTCCGATGTATGCGCCGCACTGCATATCCCGGAGTTTTTTACGGAATTTTAATGTCGGGTTAAGTTCCGTTTAAGCGTTGCCGCCTTACCTTTATCATTGTGTAAGCTCTTTGTATTCAACGTTTAAACATTCGATTACCCATGAACGCGACTCTGAAATCCCTCGCAACGCCGCTCGCCGCCGGAGCTTTTATCATTTCGGCGGTTACCGGTACCCTGATCTTTTTCGATGTGGAAATCGGCGCTGTCGAGCCGGTGCACAAGTGGCTGAGCTTGCTTCTGCTTGGCGGCATTGCGCTCCACATGCTCTCGCATTGGAACGCCTTCAGCGGCTATTTTTCAAGAAAACCCGCGCTGGCCGTGATGGGAATGGCTCTCGCCGTAGCCGGCGGCTCGATGCTGCCGGTGTTCGGCGAAGAGGAGGAGGGCGAAAAACGCAACGCCAAAGCAGCCGTGCACGCGCTTGAAGCGACCTCGCTCGAAACTGTGGCGCAAGTCGTTAAAAGCCGTCCAGAGGAGTTGACCGTGCGTCTTAAAGCGGCGGGCATCAGTGTGAACAGCCCATCCGCAACCATCACCGACATCGCCAGAAGCAACGGAAAGGAGAGCGCGGAGGTGCTTGGCGCGATACTCGGCGATCAGGGTGAGCCGAGGGATTGAGAAGAACGACGCATGATGACGATGCAGCGTGGAAACCGGTTGATGAAAAGCGATTCGTGTTTGTCGAGGTTCGTTTTGGAATGGTCGGTGGCAAGCACTGGATGCTGATTACGCAGTGCATTCCTCCCGGCGAAGCGATTTTATGACGTGGTGCTGAAATGTTTTGAAGAATGTTGACATGGCCGCCGGGCTGATTGTACTCAGTCCGGCGGCCATTTTATTTCAGGTTGATGAAAAGGCGAGAGCGTATTTATGAGATGTTATGAGGTATGCACGCTCAGGATTCGGAAACAGGGCGCACAACGCGAAAACCAACACTAATCCCCCTACCGACGGGAACGCCTCTGACGCGAGCAGAACAGCGCAGCAAAACAGGTTCGACACCCCACGAACCACCGCGCAAAGCACGGGCATCACGGTCTTTGTCGATACCAAATGAATTCTCCATCCACTCCCACACGTTTCCAGCCATATCATACAGCCCGGTTGGCGTTGCGCCTTTCGGATAGCGCCCTACAGTCGTCGTAGTTCCTTCATTGTTATCAAAACTCGCATGGCGTCTGGTGGGTGGATCGTTGCCCCACGGATAGGTGCGTCCTTCGCTTCCAGCAGCGGCAAACTCCCACTCGATTTCCGTTGGCAACCGGTACAAGCTGGTCTCTTTGCCGCTACTCTCAAGAAGTGACAGCCACAAACAGTAAGCTGTTGCCGCATACCAGCTCACGCCGACCACCGGCTGATCGTCGCCACCGAATTTGCGGTTTTCATCGAATTCCGATTTGAACAGGGAAGCCATATCCTTTTTACGTTGCAGGTATTCACTGAATCCGTTCACTCTGGAATTGACAGCGAACCGCCGTAGGGTATCGGCAAACCTTTCTGCAGGCAATGCCCTGTCAATGCCCTTAACAATTCCATGCCGCAGATAGCTGATAAAGCGGCGGTACTGACGGTTCGTAACTGGGCATTTTGCGAAATAGATATTGGAAACAGATTCTTCTGTTCCAGAAACCGAATATCTGAATGTGCCGCCTCGGATGAGGATATATTCAGCACTATACTCGAATAAATAACGAAATGAAGATGGTAAACTGGCGAGTGAAATACGGGTAGCCTCGACAGGAAAAGTTCGATTGGCAGGATCGAGAGCGATTAGTACCGCTTCGGCGCGAGAGATAATATCCCGATTTTTGGCCAGTTTACAATCGATGAAAGCCCTGATGGAAGGCATAGCCGCTTCCTGTCCAATCAAGTATAGACAGTCGAGCGCCAGCCGCAGCCGAACTTCCGTTGACGCCGGGTCGAGCAGTCGTTCGCATAACGAGGTCACTTGCTTCTGCGGAGCCTCGTCGATGATGTAGCCAAGCAGGCGCCACTGGTCGCTCGAAAGTGGCTCGTCGTTAACACTTCTAACAATCCTGTCCATCAGGTAATCGAACTGCTCGGCGTTGCTTCGGGCGATAAAAAACCTGATCGGTTCGTTCCACCAGTTTTCTCCGAACACCGGTATCAGCTCATCTATAAAACCGAGGCTGCGCCCACATAATTTGAGCAGTTCCGTGCCCGCAAGGTATTCCCGGAAAGTCTTGTGCCGAAACAGGTAATGATCGCCATTCTTTGCCAGCACACCTGCACGATTCATCAAATGCTCACAGTACTGAGTGGCATCTGGCGGCGTGAATTGCCGACTTGTAAAGCTGGCAAGCTCCAGCTCCATTTTTCTGTGCATCACGCTCAACTCAGCCTCGTCGTTCTTCAGCTCCTTCTGCATCCACCAGGCAACAGGCGCAAGCACTCTGCGCCCTTGCTCAGCCTTCAAAGGAGCCGGAATATCTTTCTGTTTGTCGCGATACTGAAGCATGTAATCGAGCGAGGAAGCGTACAGCTCGATCCTGTCGGATGGCAGATATTCGTTCTCTTTCCAGATCAGCGCCATGAGCTGAAGAATCATCGGAATACCGGCAAGCTGGCGAAGCACGAGGTTTTTCTCCTCCTTCAGAACGGCAATGATCCGGTCGCCTTTGAGTTTCGCCTCCTGCTTTTTCTTTTGCCGCCAGCTTTTTTCATCCTCGCTCGCCCCGCGTTCATCGTTCAGGAAGGCTGCCTCGAACCAGCCGCGTAAAAACGTCTCTTGTTGTTTCGGCGAAAAATCGAGGATTTCAGCTCGCTTGTGCCGGGAATGGAGCGTAATGTCAAGACCTCGTTCATCATCGAAACCGTAGCCGGTAAAACGAGAACTCACCACAAAGTTGCCTTTTGCAGTACCGGTCAATCTGAGGTCGATCCATCGGCAAGCTTGTTCTCTTTCGATGGGATCGCTGATTTCATCGAGACCATCGAGCAGCACCAGCGACGGAGCCTCCAGCCACATGTCGAACAGTGCTGCATCGATGTCAAGGTCGTGGCTTTTTGCGTGACGCGCAAGATTGCCGGAAAGCGTCGCGCTTCGGTCGAGTTCACGAAGCGGCAGATAAAACACGTTCGGTAGACTTGAAAATCCGAGTCTGCCGCACTGGTTGCCGTCAAGTGCGCAGAGGGCATAGTATTGCAACAGGGTTGTCTTGCCCGCTCCCGGATCGCCAAAAACAAGCAGCAGTCGCCTGCCATTACGAAATGCCCGCGTCATTACTTCATCCGGCAACCCTTCGCTTCTCGATTCTTTCAAGATATCTGTGTCCACATCACCATTGCCGCTTTCGATTCCTTCCGAAAACCGGAGCTTCACAAAGGTGCCATCATCCATATCAACCGAAATATTCCGAATCCCGCCCGGCAATCCCGGCATTCCGATCTTGCCGAGCATCTCTTTGATGAAATCACGATAACGTTGTGACTTTTTTCTGTCTGCCAGTTTTTGCTTGCCCCAATTCAGATACAATGGTATAAATATTCCTGAGAGTATGGCAACAAATGCCGGAGCTGTCCAGTATTTCAGGCTGAAGAATGAATCTTGTGCAGGCGTGGGTTGACTCGCGGGCGAAACCGATTTCGATAGGGCAGCAATCTGCCTATTCTCCTTCGACGATTCCGCACCATGAGCAATGCGAGCCGTGCTGCCCGAAACCGTGAGCATCAGCATAAGCGCCAAGGCAAAGCGAACAATGCGCCGAAAAATGAGGAAAACCATATAATTCGTACCGTTGAAATGTTGGGGAGTACCGGAACGAAAAACAGCCTGTTCGGAAACAAGCGATGTGCTGTCAGGTCAAACGCGACGCAATACAGCAATGCCGTTGGGTTGGGCTGTATGCCTTGCTAAAAGAATAAAATAGCGTAAAATCGCTACACAAAAAAGCCTGCCGAGAGCTTCGGCAGGCTTTTGCGTTGTGCGCCCAGCATGGGCGCAATCTTGGAGGTGGAAGTCCTCCCGTGAGTAGACCACAGCGAACGAAGTGAAGCGCAACTGCATGAGGGCGACCGATTGTGGGGAGGAAGCGTGGAGCGAAACCGCGAGCCGATGGACAAGAACCGGATAGAAGGCGGCGCCGAACAGGGCGAGCAGGCAACGAACTGCAAAGCTCTCGTGGTCAAGGTTCAGGCGGCGTAAATCCGGCGGTTGTGCGGGGAGCTCTCGCCTTATGCCTGAAAGGGCGACGGTGCAAGCCGGAGCGAGAAGTCAGCAGAGGCCATAGTAGCTCTCCGTCAGGGAGCGAAGGGCTGAAGGAGTTGGAGAGGAAACGCCTGTTCTCAGAACTGGATGTCTCAGATGTTCACGAGAGTGAAGCTCGCCGACAAAACCGGAAGGGTGAAGCCCGGAAGGCCAAGGCAGTGAGAAACCGGGGATGGCGATACAGGGAGAAAGTGAACTCAGGGGTCGGATCGGGAGAAACACAAGACCGACTACCTCAACAACTTCAACCGCCCGGTGCGGACCCGCATGCCGGGTGGTGTGGGAGGGGAACGGTCAGACATCCTGACCGTCCCCTATCCCGATCAGTGGATCGGAATCCGTTGCAGCTTTCAGTTCAGGCTTTCTTGCACGGGAAGATTCCGCAGACGATGTTCGAGGCGGTGTTGATGCCTGACTGGGCGACCGAAACCGCCGAGTTGACCACGGCTCCGGCCAGATTGACCACCGCGCCGCCGAGTTGACCCACGGGTCCGGTTAAACTTCCGGCGGCGTCGGTCAAGGTTTTCACCGACGAACCGATGATGTCCGTCACGCCCTGTGCGGCGTTCGTGATGGTCGGTACTGCCGACTGGATGGCGTTCGAAACCAGGTTGAGCTGGTTGACGCCAAGTTCGGTGACGCTTTTCACCGCGAAGTCAAACGACTTCATCGTGTCGATTTTTGCTTCTTCTGCTTTTTTTACCTCTTCTGCCATGATGGTCTCCTTTGTTTTGATATTGAGTGTATCCGTCGTGAATTTCTGCCTGTCCGGCGCTCTCGGTAAATCAAGCGTTCCGTTCAATGCCGACGCTCAGGGGGTATCCGTGAAAATGTACTCATTCGCGGAGCAGCCTTCAAACGGCGGCAGACAGGGAAACAAAAAAAGGGCTTTCAGGCCCTTCTTTTGCTTACTACTTTTTTTTTCGATCAGTCCTGAAAGCGGCTTTTCACCTCTTTGGTCGGGGTGGCATAGCCGGAAAACTTCGGGGAGGATCCTTTCAGTCCAGCGCTTCCGCCATACAGATGCGGGTAAGCATTCGCGCCGAGCCGCTTGGTGGTTTTGCCGATATTCTCAAGGGCGTCACCGACTACCCACCAGTGGCCATCGATAAAGACCTCTACAAACCTGCCATAGGCTTCAGCGCCCTGGACGAACGCTCCTGCTGGGTTGTTCATGGTGAAAATTCCTTGTTATTGAATGGTCATAATTTAACGCAAGTTAAAAAAAATAATGTACCGGCGCAACAAACATTCGTCTGTGTTTTACCGGTCAGCTCAACATGCGCAGGCACATGAGCAACTCCTGGCCGCCGAATGGCTTTTTGAGCGTGGCATTGGCCCCGACGGCATCGGCGAGCAGCAGGAAGTTTTCCGGTCCGGCTTTTCCTCCGCCCGAAATGGCCAGAATTTTCATCTCAGGATTGATCCTGCGTATCTCCATGATGGTTTCGATGCCCTCTTTTTCGGGCATGATCAAGTCGGTGATGATGATCGAGATGTCTTTTTCCTGCTGAAGTTTTTTCAGCCCTTCAGCGCCATTCTCCGCTTCGGATACTGCGTAGTTTTCCTTCTTCAGCGTCGTGGCTATGAACTTCCTGACGGAAGGATCGTCGTCGATGACAAGTATTTTCATATTTCTTTCTGGGGGTTGGTTGATGAGAGTACTTCATGGATGGCCGAGGCCAGTTGCGCGAGCTTGACCGGTTTTTTCAGCAAGCGATGGATGCCGTAATGCCGCAATGGCGTATCGTGGTCGAGGACTTTGCCGTATCCGGTCATCAGAATGACGGGGATCGATGGCGAAATTTTATGAAGTTCGGTGGTTAGCTGGAGGCCGGTCATATCAGGCATGGTGAGGTCGGTGATGACCAGGTCGAACTTGTCCGGCTGTTCTCTGAAAATTTTCAGAGCCTCGGTCGGAGATTTTTCGGCGTGGATATTGTAGCCGAGCTTGGTCATCATGATCGTCACCATGTGAATCGCCGCCGGTTCGTCGTCGATAAAGAGCACATTGGCAGCCTGTTTGGCCACCGCCACCGGAGCGGGCTTATCCTCTTTTCTGGCGATGGTTTTTTTCTCGATAACTGGCAGATAGACATGAAATGTCGAGCCTTTGCCCTGATTGCTTTCGACGCTGAGCTGTCCGCTGGCGGCGGTGATGATGCCGTGGACGACCGACAGGCCGAGTCCCGCGCCTTTTTCAATCGATTTGGTGGTGAAGAAGGGCTCGAAAATACGCTCAATGGTCAAGTCATCCATGCCGGTGCCCGTATCGGAAATGGTCAGATCGACGTATTCGCCAGCTGGCAGCTTCGGCATGGCCGATGGCAGGCTGGCGCTGGCGCTGATCTCTCTGAGGCCGATTCTGAGCGTTCCGCCGGTTTGCTCCATCGCGTGGAAGGCGTTGGTGCAGAGATTGACGACGACCTGGTGCATCTGGTTCGGGTCGGCCAGAATTTTTCGGCACGAATGGTCGATATACTCTTCGATGATGATCGTCGCGGGGATCGATGGACGTAAAAGCAGGATGGCTTCGTCGATGATCGCCTGCATGCTCACGGGTTCGATTTTGCCTTCTTCCGCCCGGCTGAAGGTCAGGATTTGCGCGACGAGCTTTTGCGCGCGTTCGGCGGCCAGCAAGATTTCAGCGAAGAATTCATGCATCGGGTCGTCGTCGGCGAGGGAGGAGAGCCCCATTTCAGCGTAACCGAGAATCGGCGTCAGGATGTTGTTGAAATCATGGGCGATGCCTCCCGCGAGGGTGCCGATGGTTTCGAGCCGCTGCGATTTGCGCAATTGCAGTTCGAGGCGGCGAGCTTCTTCGAGGCTGGTGATCCGGTCGGTCACTTCGCACAGCATCCCTTCGATGCCGTTATAGCTCCCGTCGTTCGAGAACAGTGATCTCATGTGATCTTCGATCCAGCGCGGTTCACCCTCAGGAGTGACTATCCGGTAAACCAGCGTTCGGGATTGACAGGATTCCCTGAGTTTGCTGTACGCCTCGGCCACCATGTGCCGGTCATCCTGGTGAATCATGGAGAGGGTGTTGAGCAGCGGCGCGCCATGATGCTCTGAGGCAAGGGCTTGCAGAAATGCGGGCGGTTTGGTGCGAATGCTGGTTTGACCAGCGGCGTCGATGCGGTAAATCGCGCCGGGAATATTGTCGATCAGCGCCAGCAGCTCCTCCTGCGCTTTTTTTATCAGCGCCTCGCTATTGTCGCCACCACTCGCGGCGGCCTGTCGTGAACCGGTCAGCCACAGCGGCTTGCCGTTCTCTTCGCGCCGGGTGATCCTGCCGCGGTCGAGCACTCTGATCCATTCGCCATTTTTGTGGCGAACGCGCAGGTTGAGTTCAAGAGATTCCGCGCCACTCTCAAGTAACGCTGCCATCGATTGCGTGACCGGGCCGAGATCGTCCGGGTGGCACAGTTCACGCCACTGGTCAATCGTCAGCGTATCGAAGTCACCGGGGGCGTGACCGGTGATGGCCGCCCACTGACGGTCGATATGAATCGTTTGGTTCTCGATATTCCACTCCCAGCACCCCGTACGGGCCGATTCGAGCGCCGTTGCCAGCGCGTTCGCCCTCTGTTCGGCAAGCGAAGCTCTGCGTTCGAGCAGGGCGATCTTCTGCCCGAGCGACTCCACAGCCTCTTCGGAGACTCTGAGGTCTGCGCCTTCCGGCGAATCAGGTTTGTAACTGTCCATTACTGATTGGTTGTTCCCTGGTGCAGTTCGCTGATGGATCGGTGTTTTGACTTGTCAAAACGAAACGATCCGCATTATCGGTTCAGTTCGTCTATGATGCTCAAAAGTTCAATGTTTTCGAACGGCTTGCACAACGTGGCGTCGGCCCCGACGGCTTTTGCCCGGTTGAGATAGTTTTCCGGAATGCTGATGCCGCCGCCCGAAATGGCGACCACCTTGACCCACGGAAAATCTTTCCTGAGCTCGCTGATCGTCGCGATTCCCTCTTTTTCCGGCATCAGCAGATCGGTGACGACAATGCGAATCTCGGGCGTTTTTCTGAGAATCTGCAAACCCTCGTTGCCATTGGATGCCTGAATGGTGCTATAGCCATCTTCTTCAAGAATGTCGCAGATCAGTTGCCTTATATCTTCCTCATCCTCGATGACCAGAATAGGATCGTTGGTTTTCATGGCGCGTAGCATCTTCGATGTTATTCAGAAACCCTGCCTGAACGGTGAGGCAAGGGCCAAGCTGGGGGTCGAAATTACTTTATACAATATATGCTCACAAGATACACCTTTGTTTGAAAAAAAGATTATTTCCGCGCAAAAGAGTTCTTGCCGGGGAGTATCGCTTCGACGCCGACTGTCGTCAGGATATTGAGTGTTACCGATACGGCAATGTACCAGCTCCACGCCAGGCCGAGAAATTTGAGCAGGAAGACCACCGCCATGCTGGCCAGCAGTCCGGCGACGAGGCTGGGCGAGCGGAACTGGCGACTGCTTTTCGAGAGCAGGAAGAGGCCGAGCAGTCCGCCATAGGTGAAGGAGGCGATTTCGAGGCCGAGCATGACGATGGCCTTGTCGTTCTCGTTGAAGGCCAAGGCGATGACGATCAGCACCGTGGCCCAGGCGACGCTGATGAAGCGCGAGGCGTTGAGCGACGCCCGGCCCTTCATGAGGTCGGTGACGGTCGAGGCGGCCAGCGAATTGATCGACGAAGCGAGGGTTGACATGGCGGCTGAGAGAATTCCGGCCAGCAGCAGCCCCTTGAGGCCGGCGGGCAGCGACTGGACGATGAAGACGGTGAATTCTCGATCCTTGGCGAGCGGCGCACCGTTGAAAAACACGTAGATGAGCGAACCCGCCAGGAGGAAGAGCGCGAACTGGAAGAGCACGAACACGCCGCTGGCGATCATCGCCTTGCGGGCCGAGCCGAGGCCGTCGCAGCCGAGTACGCGCTGCACCATCATGTAATCGACGCCGTGCGAGCAAAGGGAGAGCAGAATGCCGCCTGAAAAGGCGCTGACAAACGAGAGCGGATTGGTCAGAATGTGCGGGTCGTCGTCGATGATCCGCAGCTTTCCGGCGTCGAGGAGTGGCGCGAGCACATCGAGGAGCGGCGCGTCGAGCCGGGCGAGGATGAAGAGGATCGTGACGATGCCGCCGCCGAGGTAGAGCGCGAACTGGATGCTGTCGAGCCAGACGACGGTTTTCAGGCCGCCCGAAATGGTATAGACGAGGGTGACGATGCCGATCACCAGCACCGAGACAGAGAGCGGCCAGCCGGTGACGGCCTGCACCACCACGCCGGTCGCCAGAAAGCGGATGCCGTCGCCGAGAATTCGGGTCAACAGAAAGATCACCGACGCGGTTTTCTGGATGCCGGGGCCGAACCTCAAGCCGATCACCTCGTAGATCGAGGTGACGCCTTGCTTGAAATAGATGGGGAGCAGGATGAAGCTCACCAGTATCCGGCCCACGATGTAGCCGAACGAGAGCTGCAGAAAGCTCCAGTCGCCCCGGTAGGCCAGGCCGGGCACGCTCACGAAGGTCAGCACCGAGGTTTCGGTGGCCACGATGGAGAGCATCACCATGAACCACGGCAGCTTGTGGCCGCCGAGGAAGTAGTCGCTGGTCTCTTTGTTGCTTCGCCCCTGCCAGAGTCCGAGCAGCATGTTGCCCGCCAGGAAGAGGATGATGATGGCGTAATCGAGAGGTTGCATCGGGTCTGGTGCTTCTGCTGTTGTCAATGAAACGGCGCGTCGGGCGGTCAATAACCGCTCAGGCGTCGTACAGATGAAAATTGGGCTTGATTGCCGAGAACTCCGCTTCATCCTTCTCCCACGATGAGATGACGCTTTCCGCCGGAGTTCCGTCGAGAATCATCGAGCGGATCGCGCCGCTTCCTGCCAGCAGGTCGAAGGCCGGAATGTCGTCCCGGAATTCGTACACGCCGTCGAGGAACCGGAGCTGGTCGGGATAGAGCTCCCGCAAGGCGCAGGTCATGGCGACCGCCGTGGCGAAGGGGCGGAATCGGGCGTGGTCGGTCACATGCAGGTAGATGCCGCCGATGGCCTCGCCTGCGTATTTGTGGAAGGTCGGGCGGAACCAGGTCGACCTGAACGCCACTCCTTCGAGCGGCATCGACGCCAAGCGCCCGGCCAGCTCGAACGGATCGATGAAGGATGCACCGCTCAGGAGGAACGGCGTGGTCGCGCCGCGTCCCTCCGAAACGTTCAGCCCCTCGAAGAGGCACATGCCGGGATAGACCTCGGCGACCGGGAAGGACGGCATGTTCGGCGAGGGCGGAACCCACGGCAGGCAGGTCTCCGGGAAGAGCATCCCTCGTGACCAGTTCTGCATCGTGACGACGCTCAGATTCAGGTCGAGCTTTTTGTAGTCGCGCCAGAAGTGGGCGATCTCTCCGGCGGTCAGGCCGTGGCGCACCGGCACCGGCATGACGCCGACGAAGGAGTGAAACGCCGGATCGAGCTGCGGTCCCTCGACCGTCACGCCCCCGAGCGGGTTCGGGCGGTCGAGCACCATGATCTCGATGTCGAGTCCCTCGGCGGCCTCCATGAAGAGCGCGAGCGTGTTGACGTAGGTGTAGTAGCGCGAGCCGACATCCTGAATGTCGAAGAGCACGACATCGAGTCCCGCAAGCAGCTCCCGCGCCGGGGCGAGCGACTGCTCGCTGTCTCCGTAGAGGCTCACGATCTCGCAACCGGTGTCGGGCTGGCGCGAGACGGCGATCTGATCCTGCTCGACGGCAAAGAGGCCGTGTTCGGGCGAGAAGATTCTCGTCAGCCCGACACCGGCGCGGCGAAGCAGCGTCCATGAATATTCGAGCTGCATCGAGACCGAGGTCTGGTTGGCGATCAGGCCGACGCGCCGGTTCTTCACCATTTCGGGATTCTGGAGCAGAATGTCGAGACCGTTGATGACCATGCCGTTGCTGTTTGCGATGTCAGGAGTTCACAGAGGAATGCGGATGCCGGGCGCGGCGATGGCGTTGCGTAGCGTCTCGTCGCTCTCGACGGTCGTGCCAGGCAGGAGCACCGAGTGCTCCACGACGGCTCCGGCGGCTATCGAGCAGTTCGCGCCGATCACTGAATTCTCGACGCGAGCCTCCGGGCTTATCGATGCATCGTCCGAGACCATGCACGGAAAGAGGCCGATTGCCCGCTTCATGCGTTCCGCAAGCTGAAGGATACGCAAATTATCGTCGAGGTTCGCCCGGTAAAAGTTCGGCAGAGTGCCAATATCCTGCCACAATCCGCAGTGCTCGTAAGAGGCGAGACCTTCGTTGTCCACCAGTCCGTAAAAGCCGGTTTCGACGATGCCCGAAAACTCCGCTTTCAGGTGGCGGAAGATCGCCGGACTGAACACCGCCGTGCCGGTGTAGATGAAGGGCGAATGGAGGCCCGCGCCGCGCTGGTTCCTGAAATCGAGCACCCGTCCGTCGCGCACGCCGACGTGGCCGATCTCTGCGGCCAGCGGGGTCGCGAAGAGGGCGAGCGTGCCGCCGCAGCCGGAGCGGCGGTGCGTCTCGATCAGCGCCCGCAGGTTCATGTCGCTGATGATGTCGCTGTTGATGAGCACGAAATCCTCGCCATCGAGCAGCGTTTCGCACTTCTTCAGCCCGCCGCCGGTGCCGAGGATTTCACGCTCCTCCGAAAGCACGATTTCGAGGCTTCCGAAATCTTGCTCATCGAAAAAGCGCTGAAGGCTCTCCGGGTGGTGGTGAATGTTGATGATCGCTTTGCGAATGCCCGCCTCCTTGAGCAGAAAGAGCGAGTAGCAGAGGCTCGGCACGTTCAGCACCGGCACGAGCGGCTTTGGCATCGCGTCGGTAATCGGTTGCAGGCGGGTGCCGAAACCGGCGGCAAGGACGAAGGCGTTCATCGTGAATTTCCGGGCATGAGCGGTTCGAGAAGACGGCCCGCCGAGGCCAGCTCGGGCCGGGCGTCGATGTAGGCCCGCAGATAGCCAAGGGTCGGCCCGATGCACGGCTCGAAAGACGGATTGCCGACCACCGTCGTCTGGTAGCAGAAGGTGCCGACAGCCTTGACGTTGCGCTGGAAGGCCATCAGGTCGAACAGACGGAGATATTCCGCCCACTCCATTGTCGTCAGATTATGTCTGACGAGCAGTTCGAAGTGGTAGCGTTTCAGCTCCTCGACGAGCTCCTGATCGAACCGGATATAGGAGTCGCGCAGGAGCGACACGGCGTCGTACTGCGGCAGACCGAGGCGGGCGTCCTGGAAATCGATGATCACCGGCTCGTCGCGGAAGAGCATGATGTTACGGCTGTGGAAGTCCCGGTGGTTCAGCACGAAATGCTCCGGCAGTACGAGGAGACCGGCAATGGTGGCAAATTCATCGCGAAGCTGGTCGATAGCCCGATCATCGAGTCTGCCTCTGAAGTAGTGCTTCAGGCCATGTTCGATGAAGAAGTCGAACTCGAACATCAGCTTTTCCTGATCGAAACTCAGCGAAAAGGGGATCGTCGCATTCGTCGATTCGCTGTCGGGTCTTATCGACTGAATCCTGACGAGAGTGTCGATGATCTGGCGGTAACGCGCCGCGAGCCGCACGTTGTCGAGCAGCGGCACTTCGTCCTGAAGCATGAGGTCACCGCAATCTTCGAGGAGCAGCAGGCCGAGTTGGTGGTCGATGCCAGTCAGCTCGGGCACGCGGATGCTGTGGCTGGCAAGCAGGTCGCGGAGAATCAGGAACGGGTAGCTTTGCGGATCCGTCGCCTTGAAGGCCGGATCGGCGCAGACGATTGACGTCCCATGCGCTCCAGTCACTCTGAAGTACTGACGGTTCGAGGCGTCGCCTTTGACTGTTGAAATATCGAGCTGCGCCCGTTCTTCGGGCGGATAGAGGAGGCGAATCGATTCCTGGAGTTCCATGTAGCGTGACGGGTAAATGCGAGCCTAAAAAAAAAGCACCTTATGCGGGAGGATGCATAAGGTGCTTTGAGGTCGGGAGCGTCGCTTACTTTTTCGGCGCGATGGCGGCGGAAACGCTCTGGAGAACCTGGGTGGCGGCGCCAGCGAAGTTACCGACCAGATCGGTAGCGGTCTTGCCAAGAGGCTCGGCAACGTCGGTCAGCGCTTTCAGGGCGGTGTTGGCAACGTCCATCTGCATCTGGAAGAGCTTGCCGAAGGTTTCGGTGAGGGTGTTGATTGCACCCGTGACATCGATGTTTGATCCGTTTGACATGATGTTTATATGTTTAGTTGTTTAGAAAGCACGTAAGAGAAATTCTTTGCGCACGCGCAGGCTTTCGTGATTGGACAAAGCTAATATATTTTAAACAGTTGCGCAAGGGCGAGGAGGTAAAAAACGTAATGGCGATTTCAGCTTTTTACTGGTATCGCTCTCATCTGCGAGGGGTATCCGGGTGACGGGAATACCCGGTTTCCACGCGCCGGAAACGTCGGCGCACTCAGTCGTAAATGATTTCAGGAGTGGCGGTTCCGGTTCGCAGCGTTTGTTCGTGGCAGGGGCTTGTCAAGCAGGGCCGTTGATGCATGAGCATGATACGGCGCGTTTTCAGGTTTGTCGAAGCAGGGAAACGATCCGTTTTATTGCCAGGCTTCGTAACGATTTTTGCTGGCGTCATGCGAGCAGTCGCCATCAGTTCGATTTTTTATTCTGCGATTTGCCGATGAATTTGTTGAGCAGGAGCACCACGAAGATTCCGCCGATGAAAAAGCCGAGAGGAGCGAAAATAGTCGTGTAATTGAAAGAATCGGTCATGGCTGAAGCGTTATGATTGCATGGCAGTTACCGGCGAGGCAACCGGTTTTTCACCGCTCAAAATAAAGAAAAAACGGTCATTCCAACAGCGATTTACCGGGGAAAGAGGTCGTGTTTCAGGCTTTTTCTGTCATCAGGCCGGGAGAAAAACCGGGGAACTCTTGTATTTTGAATCATGTTCATGGTAAAATCATAGAAATTCATTTCAAGAAAAAGCAGAGCAGTACTCATGGAGGTTGTTGGAAAAAGCAGAGCCAAAGTGGTCATCGAATCGCATCTGAGCGAATCGGTGGTCTATTTCTCCGATCATGTCAGGATACTCAAGTGCAATCCGTACTGCACCGGTGTTACCTACCTGAAGGAGCATGGCGTCTATCAGTGGATTTTCCAGGTGAACGATCCGCGTGAAAATCCCATCACGGCGGTGTTTTTCGTGACGCAGAACGAGGAGCATCTCGATAGCTCCGGCATCGTGCCCGCCGGACCAGCCGCGCCGGAAGAGCCGATCCCTGAAGGAACCGTGTCGGGCCGCTGCATCAGGTGGGTCAACGCCTCGAACGTGCCCGACGTGCCGTTGAACGCCAAGAATACCTTCGTCGGGCAGGCCAATACGAGGATTTGCCTCTATCATCTCGACAGTCAGCGCACCGAGGTGCATTTCGAAACCGACATCACGCTCGACTTCGAACTCTCCTTTCCGCTCAACCTCATGCCGGAGGGCATCCTGAAATTCATGACTGAGGCGATCATGTCCAAGATCATGCAGCAGGCGACCGAGAGTATGCTCTGCCAGGTGCAGAACGATCTGTGCTGCATCGCCTCCGAGCTGAACGCTTCGGGCGGCAAGATCGAGCACTGATACCGGCTATCCAAAAATCCCTGCGCGGCTGATTTCAATAGTTGCACAGGGATTTGTTTTTTTTTACCTTTATACCCTAAGGGGGTATAGGTAGTTAATGGCGTAAAGGCGAATCAAACGTTTTTTCCGCTCGGCGGAGCAGGACAGAAGTGATGAACGAAGATTGCAGAATGGACGATGTGATCGTCCGGCTCAAAAAGGTGAACGGACAGGTTCAGGCGTTGATGAGAATGATCGAGGGTGGTGAGGAGTGCGACAAGGTGCTGACCCAGTTCCTCGCGGCCAAGGCGGCGCTCGACAATACCTACTCCCTGGTGCTGAACCGGAATCTCCAGAACTGCCTGAACCGGCAGGATGCGCCAAGCGTGGAAAAGATTATCAAACTCATATCGAAACAGTAGATGACCAAGATGGCAACCAGAAGGTTTTTGGCGCTGATCGCGGCGGGTCTCGTGACCTGTTCGCAGGCCGACGCGGCAACCATGAAGCTCTCGCTCGACGACGCGTTGAAGATGGCGCATGAACGGAATACGATGCTCAAGGCGGCCCGAGCCAAAATCGACCAGGCTGACGCCCGGATCGAGCAGACTCGTCAGGGTTTCCTGCCGAAGGTGACGCTCTCCGAAACCGTGCTGCAAACCAACGATCCCGGCGCGGTGCTCGTGGGCAAGCTTCAGCAGGAGTCCGCCTACTACAATCTGCCGAACGACCTGGGTGACTTCTCGCTGAAGAATCTCAACCACCCCGGGGCGATCACCGATTTCCAGACCTCGCTTCAGGTGATGCAGCCGATCTTCAACAAGGACGCCACTATCGGCCGTTCGATGGCCCGGAGCGCCCGCAAGGCGCAGGGGTTCATGACCGACCGCGCCGTGGAGACCATCGATCTGAATGTCAAGAAGGCCTATTACGGCCTCATTCTTGCCAAGAAGAATCTCGACGCCACCGAGCAGTCGATCCGCATCATGCAGGGCTACAGCAGCGAAGCCGCACGCGGTTACGCCGCAGGCTTGGTGACCAAGTCCGACAAGCTCTCCACCGAGGTCCGGCTGGCCGAACTGCGTGACCAGAAGCTTCAGATTCAGGACGCCATCCGCAACGCCGAGGATGCGCTCCGCACGATGCTCTCTCTCGGCCCGGACGATACCGTCCAGCCGGTTGGCGATCTGACGGTCGATGCGAAGCTTTCGGCTTCGAAGGCCAGCGCTGAGGGGCGCAGCGACCTCAAGGCGCTCGCGGCGTTTCAGGAGGTGACCGGCTACCAGCACGACATGGCTCGCGCGCAGTACATGCCGAGGGTGAACGCCTTCGCGCAGCAGAACTGGCACGACAACTCCATTTTCGGCACCGAGGGGTCGAGCTGGACGATTGGTCTGAACGTGCAGTGGAATATTTTCGACGGCATGGCCACCAAAGGCAAGGTGGAGGAGGCGAGGGCGCAGGCGATGGAGGCCCGGTACAACTACGAGGCGGCCAGGCAGCAGAGCGATATGGAGATCGACATGGCTCGCCGCTCGCTTGTCACCTCCCGCGAGCGCATCGCCGTGGCAGGGAAATCGCTCGAAGCGGCCAAAGTCAGTTTCGACTTCATCGGCGAGCAGTTTCGAACCGGCATGGCCATGAGCTTCGAACTGCTCATGCGCGAACAGGCCTGGACCTGGGCGAAGATGCGCCTCAACCAGGCGAAGTACGATTACTGCATCGCCAGAAGCGAACTCGAATATTACAGCGCTCACTGAATCCGGTTTCGGGCATTTGAGCCAAACGGAAAATCATGAATCGCATGAACCATCGAATCACAGTACTGCTCTTCTGGATGCTTTCCGCGCTGCTCGGCGCATGTGGCGGCCAGAAAAATGAGCAGGCGGCATCGCCATCCGCCGCAGTCACGGCTCCCGTCGCGACGGCCAAAGTCGAGACGGTGAAAGAATTCGTGGACGGCGCGGGCCGGAAGATGTTGCTTGTACCGACTTCGTCGGTCATCAGCAGAGTCGGTTCCGATCAGGTTTTCGTTGTTGGCCCGGACAGCATCGTTGCGCTCCGGTGGGTCAGCACAGGCCACGCACTGGGTGCAAGCACCATCGTGCTCGGCGGCCTTGAAAAGGGAGAGACGGTCGTCGTCTCTCCCGCGGCAGAGCTGCGCGAGGGCACAAAAGTTTCAACAGACAAGCACACGCAAGACAGAGCGAAGGAGGCTCAACACTAATGAATGAAGGTATAGCCGGCAGGCTTGCAAAGCAGTTCATCAACTCGAAGATAACGCCGCTTCTCATGCTGGCCTCTCTTCTGGTCGGTATCATGGCGACGTTCATGACGCCGCGCGAAGAGGAGCCGCAGATCGTCGTGCCGATGGTCGATATTTATATCCCCTATCCCGGCGCGAGTGCCGCCGAGGTGCAGGAGCGCGTGGCCAAGCCGATCGAACGCGCCGTGACCGAAATCAAGGGAGTCGATTACGTCTACTCGACCGCGATGCCCGATTTCGCGCTCGTCACCGTCCGCTACAAGGTTGGCGACAGCGCCGAGGAGAGCATGGTCAAGCTCTGGGCGACGCTCATGAAATACATGGACAAGATGCCGCCCGGCGTGCAGATGCCGCTCATCAAGAAGGTCTCCATCGATGACGTGCCGGTGCTCAACCTCACCTTCTGGAGCAAGGACAAGAGTCCGTACGAGCTTCGCCGGATCGCCGTCAGCGTGGCCGACCAGGTCAAGCAGACCGAGAGCATCGGTGATGTCGAGATCAAGGGCGGCCTGAAGCGTCAGGTCAGGGTGATGCTCGACAAGGGCAAGCTCATGCGTTTCAATATCACGCCGTTGCAGATCGCCCGCCAGATTCAGAGCACCAACAGCCAGATGACCTCGGGTGATTTCAAGGATATGAACGAAGCTATCGTCGTCAAGTCGGGCAAGTTCCTGCAAAGCAAGGAGGATGTCGGCAACATCGTGGTCGGCATCTATGGCGCTGCGCCGGTGATGCTGAAGGATGTGGCCGAAGTCACCGATGGCCCCGAAGAGGTCAACAACTATACCGAATTCGGCTGGGGCGCGGCTTCCGGCCAGAAAGACAAGGCTGACTATCCCGCCGTGACCCTCACGGTTGCCAAGCGGCAGGGGGCGGACGCCACCATGCTGGCCAACAAGGTGATGGAGAAGGTCGAGGGGATGAAGGGTTCGGTCATTCCGGCGGATGTCACCGTGACCGAGACGAGGAACTATGGCGAGACCGCTTCGGAAAAAGTGTTTACCCTGCTCGAACACCTCATCATGGCGGTGGTCGCCGTGACGATTGTCGTCGGCTTCTTCCTCGGCTGGCGTGGCGCTCTGGTGGTCTTCATGTCGGTGCCGATCACCTTCGCGCTCACGCTGCTGGTGTATTTCCTGCTCGATTATACGCTCAACCGGGTGACGCTTTTCGCGCTCATCTTCGTGACCGGCATCGTGGTCGATGACTCGATCATCATCGCCGAGAACATTCACCGCCACTTCGCCATGAAGCGGCAGCCGAAGCTGATGGCGGCCATCACGGCAATCAGCGAAGTCGGCAACCCGACGATCCTGGCCACCTTCACGGTTATCGCGGCGGTGCTGCCGATGGTCTTCGTCTCCGGCCTGATGGGGCCTTACATGAGCCCGATGCCGATTGGCGCGTCGATGGCCATGATCTTCTCGCTGCTGGTCGCGCTCATCGCCACTCCCTGGCTCTCCTTCCGCCTGCTGAAGACGGACGAGGGGCACCACGAGGAGTACGACATCCGCAAGACCGGTTACTACAAGATGTTCGACAAGGTGCTCACCCCCTTCATCGACAGCACCTTCAAGACCTGGCTCGCCTTTGGCGTGGTCGGTCTGATGCTGGTTGGCGCTATCGCGATGGTTCCGCTCAAGATGGTACAGATGAAGATGTTGCCATTCGACAACAAGAACGAGTTCCAGGTGATCATCGACATGCCGGAGGGCACGGGACTCGAACGGACGGCGCAGGTGGCAAAGGAGATTTCGGGCTACCTCAAGACCGTGCAGGAGGTGCAGAGCAGCCAGTACTATGTTGGCGTCAACGCGCCGATCAACTTCAACGGTCTGGTGCGTCACTACTATCTCAGGCGCGGCGACAACAAGGCCGACATCCAGGTGAACCTGATTCACAAGGGCGAGCGCAGCACGCAGAGCCACGACATCGCCGAGCGCGTGCGTCCCGAGGTGCAGAAGATCGCCATGAAGTATGGCGCGAACGCCAAGATCGTCGAGATTCCTCCAGGCCCGCCGGTGCTCTCCACCATCGTGGCCGAGATTTACGGCCCGGATCAGGCGTCGCGTATCGCGCTGGCCAAAGAGGTCAAGAAGGCTTTCGCCTCGACCCCCGGCGTGGTTGACGTGGACTGGATGGTCGAGGCCGACCAGAAGGTGTACGATCTGGTGATCAACAAGGAACGGGCAGCCTTCCGTGGCGTGACCGCCGAGCAGATCGCCCAGACGCTGCGCATGTCGCTCGCTGGCGTCGATGTGGGTCTCGTCCATCTGCCGGACGAGCGCGAACCGGTCACGATCCAGCTTCGCCTGCCGAAGGCTGACCGCACTTCGCTCCGAGATCTTTCCAACATCTTCGTGCAGTCGCAGGGGATGAACTCGCTGACTTCGAGGCTGCGCCCGGGAATGCAGATTCCGCTCTCCGAGCTGGTGACGATTCAGGAGAAGGTGCAGGACAAGAGCCTGTTCCGCAAAGACCTGAAGGATGTGGTCTACGTGACTGCCGACGTAGCGGTCGTGACTGAAAGCCCGGTTTACGCGATGCTCGAACTCGACAAGAAGATCGAGGCGCTCAAGCTGCCCGGCGGCTACAAGGTCAGCCCGCTTTACACCGCGCCGCCGAAAAACCAGAACAAGCTCGCCATGAAGTGGGACGGCGAGTGGCAGATCACCTTCGAGGTGTTCCGCGATCTCGGCACGGCGTTCGCGGTGGTGCTGGTGATCATTTACATGCTCATCATCGGCTGGTTCCAGTCCTTCAAGACGCCGCTGATCATGATGATTTCAATTCCGCTGAGCCTGGTGGGCATCATTCCCGGCCACTTTATTCACCACGCCTTCTTCACGGCTACGAGCATGATCGGCATGATCGCGCTGGCGGGCATCATGGTGAGGAACGCGGTGCTCTTGATCGACTTCATCCAGATTCGCCGCGAGGAGGGGATTGACCTGAAGCAGTCGGTCATCGAATCAGCGGCTGTCCGGACACGGCCCATCATTCTCACCTCGGGCGCGGTGGTTATCGGTTCGATTGTGATGCTTTTCGATCCTATATTTCAGGGACTGGCCATCTCGCTCATCTGGGGTGGCGTGCTCTCGACGATCCTGACGCTGGTGGTCGTTCCGCTGGTCTACTACCTGAGCGAGAAGAAGGGCGAGAAAAAGAGGCTCGAAAACATGAAGTCGGCATAACCTCAAACAGATACATCTGATGAAAATGATCGCCATCATCGGTGACGAAGAGACCCGTCCGCTGATTCGCAAAATGTTCACTGCCAACCAGGTCAGCCTGTTCAGCAGCATCGCCATCCGGGGATGCTCATGCGAGTCGGGCGGAGAGTCACGCGCATGGTGGCCCGCGGGCAAGGATATTCCGAGCACCTACTCGTCGCTCTGCTTCGCGATTCTCGAAGACGAGAAGGCCGACAGGATCATGAACGAGATCGAGAAGAATCCCGTCGCCGCCGATCCCGCTTTTCCGGCGAAGGTCTTCATGATGAATGTCGAAAAGATGATCTGAGGAGCGCAGCCATGGGAGTGAAGGTAGAACAGATCAGGACGGGCGGAGATCGCAATTTCGGCTATCTCTGCTCGGACGAGGCGACCGGCGAGGCGTTCGCGCTCGATCCCTCGAACTCGCCCGAGGCGCTGGTCGAGGCCGCCCGTCAGCACGGCTGGCGGCTCGTCCAGGCCTTCTGCACCCACGGCCACAGCGACCACACCAACGGCAACGCGGAGTTCGAGCGTCTGACAGGCCTCCGCGTGCTGCTTTTCGGCGACCGCTGCGCCCGCACGGGCATCGAGGTCGCGGACGGCGCGAGCTTTCCGCTCGGCGAGGGCAGCATCTCCGTCATCCACACTCCCGGCCACACGCCGGACTCGATCTGCATTCTGGCGGGCGAGGCGCTCTTCACCGGTGACACGCTCTTCGTGGGCAAGGTCGGCGGCACATGGAGCGACGCGGATGCCCGGCAGGAGTTCCGTTCCCTGCACGAGCGCTTGATGACGCTGCCGGAGACGGTTGGCGTATATCCCGGCCACGATTACGGCGTTGCGCCAGCGTCGACCATCGGTCAGGAAAAAAATACAAATCCGTTTTTGCTTCAGCCCGATGTAGAATCGTTCCTCGACTTGAAAAAAAACTGGGCGGCCTACAAAAAAACGCACGGAATCGGCTGATTTTTTTGTCAGGCTCTTGATTTTTGATTCTTCTTTGCTTTACTTGAATGATTATGCTTTTTGCGGGTTTTTCTCCCGAAAAGCAGCCCTTCCTTCCGTGATATTAGTCTGACATAGCAACGACGCTATTAGTTTTCAAGCAATAGTAATGGGACAGTCTGTCCTTTTTTTAAACGAGAGAACATCGATATGGATCAGCTCATCACCTTACGGACCCTTCCGGTTTCCGCCCTCATGCAGAAGGATTTCCATACCATCAAGGGCAGTTCGACGGTTGCCGAAGCGCTGCAGCTCATGAAAAAAACCGGCGAGAGCGGTCTCGTGGTGGAACCTCGCAACGAGGATGACTGCTACGGTATCGTGACCGAAAAGGACATTCTCGAAAAGGTGATCGATCCGGGCGAAGACCTGCATCGCGATCCGTGGAACACCCCGGTATTCCAGATCATGAGCAAGCCGATCATCAGCGTCAATCCGAGCATGAGGATCAAGTACGCTCTGCGCCTGATGAAGCGCACCAACGTCCGGCGGCTCACCATCATGGATGGCAACAAGGTGATTGGAGTGCTGAACATGTCCGATGTTCTGCACGCTGTCGAGGAACTTCCGGTTCACGACAACCATATCGCGCTGTAAGCAAGCCCTTTCATCGACCGGGTTTAGCCGGGGCAATACCATCAAGAACGCACGGGCGTCGCGCAAAGCGATCAGCCCTTTTTCCAACCAGCATGTCTGTCAGGCGGCAGACATGCAAGGAATTCCGATTGTCTATGAAACCATTTGATATCGTCATCGTCGGCGGTGGCGGTGCCGGACTTTATGCGGCCATGGAGGCCATGAAGACCAATCCGGGGCTGAATATCGCCGTGCTTTCGAAAATTTATCCGAACCGCTCCCACACCTCGGCGGCCCAAGGCGGCGCGAATGCGGCGCTGGCCAACAAGGCCAAGGACGACACGGTCGAGATGCACATTTTCGATACCATCAAGGGCAGCGACTACCTCGCCGACCAGGATGCCGTCGAGGTGCTCTGCTCCGAAGCGCCGAAGATCATCCGCGAACTCGACAACATGGGCACGCCGTGGTCGAGGATGGATGACAAGACCATCGCCCAGCGCCCCTTCGGCGGCGCGGGCCGTCCGCGCTGCTGCTACTGCGCCGACAAGACTGGCCACACCATCCTCCAGACGCTTTACGAACAGTGCCTGCGCAAAGGGGTGATTTTTTTCAACGAATATTTCGCGCTCGACCTTTCCGTCGATGGCAGCCGTTCGCGCGGCCTCATCGCCATGAATATCAAGACCGGCAAGATCGAGGCGTTCCCGGCAAAGACGGTGATTTTCGCCACCGGCGGTTACGCCAAGATGTACTGGAACCGCTCCAGCAACGCGGCGGGCAATACCGGCGACGGGCAGGCGATCACCTACCGTGCGGGCATTCCGCTCAAGGATATGGAGTTCGTGCAGTTCCACCCGACCGGCCTGCGCAAGAGCGGTCTGCTCGTGACCGAGGGGGCGCGCGGCGAGGGCGGCTACCTGACCAACGCGCTCGGCGAGCGCTTCATGTCGCGCTACGCTCCTGAAAAGATGGAGCTTGGGCCGCGTGATCTCGTTTCCCGCTCGCTTGAAACCGAGATTCTCGAAGGGCGCGGCTTCGACAGCCCGGCTGGCAAATACCTGCATCTCGACCTTCGCCATCTCGGCGCGGACATCATCAAATCGCGTCTGCCGCAGATTCGCGAGATGTGCATGTACTTCGAGGGTGTCGATCCGATCGACGATCCTGTGCCGGTCAGGCCGACGGCGCACTACTCGATGGGCGGTATCGATACCGACAACCTCGGACGCACGGTCATGCAGGGGGTCTACGCCGCCGGCGAGTGCGGCTGCGTTTCGGTGCATGGCGCGAACCGTCTCGGCGGCAACTCGCTGCTCGACATTCTCGTCTTCGGTCGCATCGCCGGAAGGGCCGCTGCCGAAGAGTGCCAGAAGTTCAATCCGACCTCCATTCCTGAAGGCGAACTGGCTGAAAAGGAGCATGAGCTGCGCAGCTTCATGCAGCCCAAAGGGCATTACGAGCGCTACGGCGCTCTGCGCGAGGAGCTGGGTCACACGCTTGGCATGAACGTCGGCATCTTCCGCGAAGCATCGAAAATCAAGCTTGGCATCAAGGAGATCGAAAGCCTCAAGGAGCGCTTCGAGCACGTCAGGGTCTTCGATACCGGCGATATATACAATACCAATCTGCTCCAAGTGCTCGAACTGAAGAACATGCTCGACCTGGCCGAAACCGTGGCCGCGGGCGCACTCGTCAGGGAGGAGAGCCGCGGTTCGCACACCCGGACCGACTTCCCGACGCGCAACGACGAGAAGTGGCACAAGCACACCATCTATACGATGGAGGGCGGGCATCCGAAGATCGGCTACAAGCCGGTCACGATGGGACGCTACGAGCTTCAGGAACGAACCTATTAATCCGAAGGACTTTCAATGAGCGATTCAACGATACAGCATCACGAGGAGAGCCGCGATGTGACCTTCAGGGTTCACCGGTTCAATCCACAGGTTGACAGCAAGCCCTATTTCGACGACTACACGATCAGGCTCGAAAAGGGTATCACCGTGCTCAGGGCTATCAACTATATCAAGGAGCATGTCGATTCGAGCCTGACCTTCCGGGCTTTCTGCCAGGCAGGCATCTGCGGTTCGTGCGCCATGCGGATCAACAACATGTCCAAGCTCGCCTGCACCACGCAGGTGTGGGACGAACTCGACAAAGCCCGTGAACCGGGGGTCATCAAGGTCGAGCCGCTTCGCAATCTGCCGCACATCAAGGATCTGGTGGTCGAGATGGATCCGCTGGTCGGCAAGATGCAGAAATACTCCAACTGGGTCGATTCAAAGATGCCCGAGGAGCAGTGGGGCAAGAAGGAGTTCCTCGTCTCCGAGGAGGAGTTCCTCGCCTACGACAAGGCGACCGACTGCATTCTCTGCGCGTCGTGCGTGTCGGAGTGCACCATTCTCCGGGCGCACAAGGAGTATGTGTCGCCAGCGGTGCTGCTCAAGTCATACCGCATGAATGTAGACAGCCGTGACGCGATGCACGACCAGCGTCTGGCTGGCCTGGTGCAGGATCACGGCGTGTGGGATTGCACCCACTGCTATCGCTGCCAGGAGACCTGCGTCAAGAATATTCCGATCATGGACGCCATTCACGGCATCCGTGAGGACGCCTACGCCAGCCGTGGCTCGAAGGACACCAGTGGCGCACGCCATGCCGAGGCCTTCATGGACGATATCGAGAAGAAGGGCAAGCTGGTCGAGGCGACCCTGCCGATCAGAACCAATGGCGTCGTCTGGACGCTCAAGAACCTCTTGCCGATGGCCGTCAAGATGGTGATCAAGCGCCGCACGCCGCCGCCGCCGCCGCTGGTGAAGGCCTCCAAGGGCATCGACGCCCTGCGCAAGGAGTTCAAGGAGATGACCAGCCATGTGGGCAAGGATCACGAAAAAAAATCCGGAGAATAAGCCGTATGAAGCGTTACGCCTACTATCAGAGCTGTATAAACGAATCGATGACCAAGGAGGTCGATCGCTCCATCGAGCTGTGGCAGCACGACCTCGGCATCGAGATGGTCAAGATGCACGAGAGCGCCTGTTGCGGAGGCAGCAACCTCGATTACGTGAGTCCGAAGCATTTCGCTCTCGTCAATGGTCGCAATATCGCCACCGCCGAAAAGCAGGGACTCGACCTGGTGGTCTCCTGCAACACCTGCCTGATGACCATCCGGAGCGCCAAGAAGAAGCTCGACGAGTCCGCCGAGCTGCGCAACGAGGTCAACGAGATACTGCGCAAGGAGGGACTCGAATATCGCGGCACGTCACAGGTGCGCCACCTGCTCTGGGTGCTCATCGACGACGTCGGTCTCGACGTCATCCGCAAGAAGGTGAAAAATCCGCTCTCGAAGCTCCGCATCGCCCCCTTCTACGGCTGCCATATCCTTCGTCCCTCCACCGTGCTCGGCAAGGACAATCCGCTCGAACCGACCTCGCTCGACCAGTTGCTCGACGCGCTGGGCGGCAAAACGATCTCCTACGAGCACAAGAACCGCTGCTGCGGCTTCCACACGCTGCTGGTCGCCGAGGAGGAATCGCTGAACGTGGCCGCCGAAGCGCTGAAGGAGGCTATGGACGAGAAGGCCGACTGCATCGTCACCCCATGCCCGCTCTGCCACACCGTGCTCGACGGCTACCAGGGCAAGGCGCTCAAGCAGAACGGCCTCAAAGGCTCGATTCCGGTGCTTCATCTCTCCGAAGTGGTGGGTCTCGCGCTCGGTTACTCTGACCGTCAGCTCGGCATCAAGCGGCATATTGTAACGGTCTGAACGAATAACTGTGAAGGGCGTCTCTGAAGGGCGCCCTCACGTTTTAAAATCTGGCTGAAAAAGCGTACCTTTGCACCAGATTTATTTAATGTCCAGCATTATTTCCGGGACAGCTCTTTTCCCAACATCAATAACCACTCGCACTCCATGCTCAAAAATGATCTTTTTATCAGGGCGTTGAAAAGGCAGGCGACCCCTCGTACTCCAATCTGGGTCATGCGCCAGGCAGGCCGTTACCTCCCGGAATATCGCGCCGTCAGGGAGAAAACCGACTTCCTGACCCTTTGCAAAACCCCTGAACTGGCTTGTGAAGTCACCATCCAGCCGGTCGATCTGATGGGCGTGGATGCCGCGATCATCTTCTCCGACATCCTTGTCGTCAACGAAGCGATGGGCATGAATGTCGAGATCATCGAGACCAAGGGCATCAAGCTGACCCCTCCGATCCGCTCGCAGGCCGACATCGACAAGCTCATCAACCCGGATGTTGACGAGAAGCTCGGCTACGTGCTCGACGCGATCCGTCTCACCAAGAAAGAGCTGAACGACCGCGTGCCGCTCATCGGCTTCTCCGGCGCGGCATGGACGCTCTTCACCTACGCCGTCGAAGGAGGCGGCTCGAAGAACTACGCTTTCGCCAAGAAGATGATGTACCGCGAGCCGCAGATGGCGCACCAGCTTCTCCAGAAGATCACCGACTGCATCAGCGCCTACCTCATCAAGCAGGTCGAAGCTGGCGCGGACGCCATCCAGATTTTCGACTCCTGGGCAAGCGCGCTCTCCGAGGATGACTACCGCGAATTCGCTCTGCCCTACATCAAGCAGAACGTCGCCGCCGTGAAGGCTGTCTATCCGGAAATTCCGGTCATCGCCTTCGCCAAGGACATGAACACCATTCTCACCGACATCGCCGATTGCGGCGCCGATGCAGTCGGTCTCGGCTGGAACATCGATATCGCCAAGGCCCGCAAGGAGCTCAACGATCGCGTCTGCCTCCAGGGCAATATGGATCCGACGGTGCTCTACGGCACGCCCGAGAAGATCAAGTCCGAAGCCGCCAAGGTTCTCCGCCAGTTTGGTCAGCACAACGACCACTCCGGCCACGTCTTCAACCTCGGCCACGGCATCCTGCCCGACGTCGATCCAGCCAACCTGAAGTGCCTCGTCGAGTTCGTCAAGGAGGAGAGCGCCCAGTACCACTAAGCGCTTTTCAGACTGCTGACAGCATTCAAGGCCGACCCGGGAACTCCTCGGGCCGGCCTTTTTTTTGATCGGTCGGATCAGTCCGATCTTTTTTCTTACATTGGAAGAAATTTTCAACAAAGCAGTTACACCATGACGCAGCAGTGCAAGTGTTCGGAGGGAAGCTGTGGCGGCACCCGGTACGAAGAGCTGGTGCTCGAACGGCTTCTGTACAGCGCACGGCTCAAGGAGAGCGTGGCGCGGCGCGACAATGACGTCATCGTGGCGATGGCGACGATGATCGCCGATACCTTCAAAGAGGGGGGCAAAGTGCTCCTGTGCGGCAACGGCGGAAGCGCCGCCGACGCGCAGCATCTGGCCGCCGAGCTGACTATCCGCTATCGAAGCTCCGTGGATCGCCCGGCGCTACCGGCCATCGCGCTCTCGACCGACACCTCGGCCCTGACGGCAGGGAGCAACGACTTCGGCTTCGACGAAGTGTTCGTTCGCCTCACCGAAGCCTACGGACGTCCCGGAGATATTCTTATTGGGCTTTCAACCAGCGGCAACAGCACCAACGTGCTTCATGCGCTTCAATACGCCCGCAAGCGCAAGCTGAAGACGCTCGCCCTGCTCGGCGGCGATGGCGGTGCAATAAAGCAATACGCCAACCTCTCGGTGGTGGTGCCTCACACCGGAAGCGCCGACAGAGTCCAGGAGTGCCACATCGCCATAGGCCACGTCATCGTGGAACTCGTCGAAAAAATGATGGGCTTTGATTAATGGATAATGGATAGTTGATAATTGATAATGTTGGCTCGTTTTCTGTCCACCAAGTCCACCAAGTCCACCAAGTCCACTTCGTCCACAAAACCTAAACCAACCCAACCAACACCATGCCGATTCAAAACATAGAAGGTTCACTCAACGCCTCGGGCATCAGGTTTGCGCTCGTGGTTTCGCGATTCAACGATTTTATCGGTCAGAAGCTTGTCGAGGGGGCGATTGACTGCATCGTGCGTCACGGCGGATCGGCTGACGAGATCACCATCATCCGCTGCCCCGGCGCGTTCGAGTTGCCGTCGGTCACGAAAAAAGCTGCACTGTCGGGCAAATACGATGCGATTGTGACGCTTGGCGCGATCATTCGCGGCTCGACGCCTCATTTCGACGTGATCGCTGCCGAGGCGACCAAGGGGATCGCGCATGTGGGCATGGAGTCGGGCATTCCGGTATCGTTCGGCGTGCTGACCACCGAAAATCTGGAGCAGGCTATCGAGCGGGCAGGCACCAAGGCGGGCAACAAGGGGTTCGACGCCGCCATGACCGCCATCGAGATGGCCAATCTCTACAAGCAGTTGTGAGGGGTAGCTGATTTCCTGATATGAACTTGCAGGGGCGGCTCTTGTGGCCGCCCTGACTCTCTACGCGGCGCTTTTCTCCAGATTATCCTTGATGACTTCGTATGAGCGCTCCATCAGCGTTTCCGCGCTGGGGTTTGCGGGGATCGGTTTTCCGATGATCAGGCGGATCGTGCCTTTGTTGATCTTCAGGCTTTTTTTCGGGGTGATCAGGTGGCTGCCGACAATCGTGACCGGCAGCACCGGCACTCCGGCTTTCTGCGCGATGATGAACGCCCCCCGTTTGAAGGGTAGTATCTGGCCAGTCTGTGATCTGGTTCCCTCGGGAAAAATATGAATCGATTTGCCGCTCTTGAGCGTATCGACCGCTTGCAGCATACTTTGCAGCGCTTCGCGGTTCTGGCCCCGCTTGACCATCACATATCCGCCCGTCTTCAGCGCCCAGCCAAACACGGGAATCTTGCCAAGCTCCTCCTTTGCCATGAATCTGATATTGAGCTTCATCGCGCCGAGAATCAGCGGAATGTCCGCCATGCCAGCATGGTTGCTGACGACCAGATAGTTTTGGTCCGGCTGGTAGTTCTCCTCTCCCTGCACTTCGATGCCAATACCGAGCAGCCGGGCAGCAAACCTTCCCCACCAGGCAGCAACCCCGTGAAAACGGTCACCAGACTTGTCGAACAGGTTCAGGACGAGCGACCAGAGCAGCCCGAAGAACATGACCGGCATCAGCACCAGGAAGAAAAGAAGTGTCTGGAGATTCATAAGCCCTTGGGTCTGATACTTAACGGTCGAGTTCTTCGAGGAAATTCGCCAGCTCGTCGTACTTGCTGCCGATCAGGGTGGCCCTTTTCGGCTTGCTCATGATCTCGTTCATCGATTCCGGCAGCGGCACGGCTTTTCCTGTGGCGGTCATGATCGCTTCGTCGAACTTTACCGGATGGGCTGTCGAAAGCACCACGCCCGGCTTGCCTGCATCGGCATGTTCCGTGCGGAAACGGTCGAGAGCCCGGCAGCCGACGGCGGTGTGCGGGTCCATGATATAATTATATCGCTCATAAACCGAGCGGATTGTCTCGACGGTCTCCTCATCCGAAACCGCGATACCGCTGATCTCCTGGCCCATCTTGCGGAAATCGTCGTCAAAGAAGTAGCGCAGGCGGGCGAAGTTGCTCGGATTGCCGACGTCCATGGCGGTCGTCAGCGTGCGGACGGTTGGCTTCGGTTCGTAACGCCCTTCGTCGAGGTAGCGCGTGACGCTGTCGTTGGCGTTCGAGGCGGCGATGAAGTGGCCAATCGGGAAGCCCATCATCTTCGCCATCACCCCGGCGGTCAGGTTGCCGTAGTTGCCGCTCGGTACAGAGAAGAGCGGCAGCGCCTCCGGCTGGCGCTCGCGGAGCTGCAAGGCGGCCCAGGCGTAGTAGAACGACTGCGGGATCAGGCGCGAGATGTTGATGGAGTTGGCCGATGTCAGGGTGAGCTTCTGGCGGAGCGTCGGATCGACGAAGGCCTGCTTGACGAGCCGCTGGCAGTCGTCGAAATCGCCCTGTACTTCGAGGGCATGAACGTTGTCGCCCGCCGTGGTGAGCTGCTGCTCCTGGAGGCGGCTGACTTTGCCGGACGGGTAGAGCAGTACCACGCGGGTGTTCGGAATGCCGTGGAAGCCGTAAGCCACCGCGCTGCCGGTGTCACCCGAAGTGGCGACAAGCACCGTGATGAGGCGGCTCTCCTCGGCGGCGAAGTAACCGGTCATCCGCGCAAGGAATCGAGCGCCGTAATCCTTGAAAGCGAGCGTCGGGCCGTGAAACAGCTCCTCGACGTAGGTGTCGTCATCGAGCTGGTGCAGTGGCGTCTCAAAGGTGAAGCACTCGTCGATCAGCCCCGAAAGCCGGTCGAGCGGAATTTCATCACCGGCGAATTTTTTTGCAATGGCGAAAGCGATATCGTTGAACGAACCGCTCTGAAGCAGCCCGATCTCCTCAGGCGAAAAGCGGGGCATGACCGAGGGAACGTAGAGGCCACCATCGGGAGCGAGTCCTTCGAGAGTGGCTTTTTTCATCGAGACGGGAGCGGAGGCTTTCGTGGTGCTGTAAAATATCATATCGCGAAACAGTTCAAGGAGTTGTGCTGATGATGCGTGCGCCCTCGCTGCAAATGGGAGAGACCCACATATCGGAAGCGAGCGCGGCCTTCGAGCAGAGGAACGCCTGCTGCATGGCCGCGCCCACCGTTTCGGCGCTCTGCCGGGAAGCCGAGAAGGCGAAGACCGATGGTCCCGATCCGGCGATGCTGCAACCGAGTGCCCCTGCGTCGAGCGCGGCCCGCTTGACTTCGAGGAATCCCGGGATGAGCGGCGCACGTTTCGGTTCGGCGACCACATCAACCAGCGCCCGCCCGATCAGATCGTAATCCTCCATCAACAGGCCAGCGACCAGCGCGCCGACGTTGCCCCACTGCTGGATGGCGGTCGGCAGCGGAATCGATTTGGGCAGCACTGAGCGGGCGAACGAGGTCTTGAGTTCGGTATGCGGATGCACGAGCGTGCAGAAGAGGTTCGTCGGCGGCTTGATGGTGATCAGATCGAGCGGATGGTAGCTGCGGATCAGGATGAAATTGCCGAGCATGGCCGGAGCGGCGTTGTCGGCGTGGGCCGAGCCGCAGGCGACCCGTTCACCCTCGATGGCGAAGTGCACCAGTTCCATCTTGGAGCAGGGCGAATCGAAGAGTTCGTTGGCTGCAATCAATGCCGCCGCCGCGCTGGCCGCGCTGCTGCCCATGCCGCTGGAGAGTGGCAGGTTTTTTTTGAGCACGAGGTCTATGTGGCCGTTGAAGGCGATGCCCTTCGTGGTGCGTATATATTCAAGAAACTTGA
>JAAXWU010000078.1 GCA_013334855.1 Chlorobaculum sp.
CCAGAGGATTTCGTCGGTTCGAGAGTTACCGTACCCGCATTCTGTTTTACTGCGGCAAACTCAACATGGCTATCGAACGATGACGTAATCCAAGAAAACACTCTCCACGAAATTCCGCGAAGAACCAAATAAATAAACAATTTCCGTCAATCAAGAACCGATTCCACCGGATTTCTTGCAAAAACGGAGAAGGAGTAAAAAGTATTGCGCAAAGCCTTAAAAACGCCGTGTTCCATGAGCATTCCATCTATGGAACGCCTTTCGCTCCGAGCTGGATCGCTATCAAGGAAAATCTAGTCAAGGAGACTGGAGTGCAACGATACCTCAGCCGGACGCAATTCGAAAAGATATGCAATGATTCTGAAGTCACCAATTCCAGCGAAAGAAAAACTCTTCTCAGCTATCTAAACTCCCTCGGCATTGTGCTCTATTTCGAAGCGCTCGATCTATCCGAAATCTATGTACTCGATCCACATTGGGTTACTATCGGGGTATACAGGATTATCAATTCTTCCAAAACGAAAAATGGCCATCTTAACATTAGCGATCTTGACTTTATCCTGAATCAAGAGAAGATTAGTACTGAGGAATACGATCCCGCAAAGAAAAACAATTTCACCTACATACCGCCGGAGCAACGCTACCTGCTCGACATCATGAAGCAATTCGATCTTTGCTACGTTGAACATAATGGATCGTTCATCATCCCCTCGAACCTGCCCAAAGAGATCGACAACGAACCGGAAATCACCGAAGGCGAACCACTGAGGTTCATCATGAAATATGACTATTTGCCTTCGACCATAATCCCGCGCCTGATGATCGCCATGCAGCACCACATTCTCGATGGAATGCAATGGCGCTATGGTATGGTGCTGAAAAGCGAAGACCTCGAAGAAGCGCTCGCCAAAGTGGTTGCCGATACAAAGGATTCAACCATTACCATTGAAATTCAAGGCGAACCGCGACGCAAACGGGAGTACTTCTCCATCATCCGGCACGAAATCAAAAAGATCAATGCAAACTTCACGAACCTCGAAGTAAAAGAGTTCATTCCTTTACCCGATTATCCTGATGAACTCGTAGAATACAAGGAACTGCTGGGACTCGAAAAAATGGGACGAGACGAGTATGTTTCAGGAAAAATCGGAAAAGTATTTCCTGTCTCGAAAATGTTGGATAGCGTTATTAGTCCTGAAGAGAGAAAAGAAGAACGTAACAAGGAGAACCGTATGGGCGACATCAACATCCATCTGAAAGACATCGGCAATCCGACCGTGACAGTCGATCAGAAAACCAACCAGCATGTCAAGGTAAACGTTAAACAAGAAATCGTCCAGCATGTCCAGAACCTGCAAGGCGTTTTCGAAAACCTCAAAGCGGATATTCTCCGGGAAGCCGAGCTTGACATCGACGACCCGAAAGAGAGAAAACGGCTGGCGAGTGAACTCGAACTGGCTGAAAACGCGATTATCGAAATGGAAACCGCCGTGTCGAGCGGGAAAAAAGAGCTGAAGCCATCCGTCAAAGAACGCCTCGGCGAGTTCATCGACAACCTGTCCAATCCAGAATCAAGGCTGCGTCAAGGCATCAACCTCGTTTCGAAAGGAGCCGAAAAAGCCGCGAAGCTTGCCGGACTCTACGAGAAATGCGCAAAATATTTCGATCTGCCACAAATTCCCGGTGGATTGCTGGGGTAGCAACAGAACGTCCATGCGATGGAAAAAGGAAAATGGCGTATATTTCTCACACTTTTTTCACCATCACAAGGATAACGAACATATGACTACAGAAGGCCTTACGACGCTTATTCCGGCGGAGAAGATTGCGGTGCGGGTTGCGGAGTTGGGGGCGGAGATTTCTCGCGACCTCGTTGGTATCGTTGAACTGACCGTGGTTTGCGTGCTGAAAGGTGCGTTCATTTTCGCCGCCGATCTGGTGCGCAACCTCACCGTTCCCTGCCGGATCGAGTTCATCCGCGCATCGAGCTATGGCACGCACCGCTCTTCATCCGGCAGGGTGATGCTCGATCATCATCACGATTGGCATGTCGAGGGCAAGCATGTGCTCCTCCTCGAAGACATTCTCGATACCGGGCTGACCGTCACCCGCATCCTCGAAGAGCTGCGTGGCCACAATCCTGCCTCGTTGCGTGTCTGCGCGCTGCTCGACAAGCCTTCGGCTCGCGCAACGCCCGCCAGCGCGGAGTATACCGGCTTCACCATACCGGATGTTTTCGTCGTCGGTTACGGACTCGATGCCGCTGGCAGGTACCGCGAGCTGCCGTACGTCGCCACGCTGAACGCCTGATGCAATCCTCCTCCCCTCACGGCGGCCCGTCTCTGCGACCAAGCCGCTATCTGTTCGCATCCTCACCCCACGCCCGTATCTTGCGGGTGGATGCAACCGGCATACTTACAATTATGTCTGCTTTTTGGTCAGAATGGCCATTATTTTCCTAATATTTTTAGGAATTGTTTTATATTCACCTTAATCAAAAGAGCGGAAACGCTCAATAAGCCAGAAAAAACGACGCCGATGCAAGTTCCGTCCACATCAAGCCAGGAGGCGATCCGCAAGCCGTGGATCATCGATACGACCCTCCGGGATGGTGAGCAGGCACCCGGCGTGGTCTTCAATCCGCACGAAAAAAAGCGCATCGCGCAACTCCTTGCCGAAACCGGCATCGACGAGATCGAGGTGGGATACCCGGCCATCAGCCAGGCAGAGCGGGAGGTGATCAGCGAGATCGCCGCCATGAAGCTGCCGGTGCGCCTGACCGCGTGGGCGCGGGCCAACATGGCGGACATCGAGCTGGCTGCGTCGTGCGGCACCGATGCAGTGCACATCAGCTTTCCGGCTTCGCGGCTCTACATGGAGCTGATGAACCGGGAGTATGGCTGGATTCAGGAGCAGCTCCATCTGCTGGTTTCGAGAGCGCGAGCGCTGTTCGATTTCGTCAGCGTCGGCGGGCAGGATGCCACGAGGAGCGATGTCGGGTTTCTCCGGCGCTTCATGCTCGATGCCGAAGCCGCAGGAGCCGAGCGGCTCAGGATCGCCGATACGGTCGGCATCGCCACGCCGGTGTCGGTGATGGCGCTCGGCGCGGCGTTGCGCGAGTGCTCGCCCTTGCCGCTGGAGTTCCACGCGCACAACGATCTCGGCATGGCGACCGCCAACGCCTTCACGGCGCTTGGCGCGGGATTCGAAGCGGTCAGCGTGTCGGTAACCGGCCTCGGCGAACGGGCGGGCAATGCGGCGCTCGAAGAGCTGGCGATGGCGCTCGCCATGAGCGGCGGCTTCGAGACGCATCTCGACACGACGACGCTCTCGCGGTTGTGCGATGCCGTGGCTTCAGCCTCCGGGCGAGCGATTCAGGAGCAGAAGCCGGTGGTCGGTCGCTCGGCCTTCCAGCACGAATCGGGGATCCATTGCGCGGCGCTGTTGCAGAATCCGCTCTCCTACCAGCCATTTCTGCCGTCGCGGGTTGGCCGCAACGATTTCGAAATGGTCATCGGCAAGCACTCGGGCACGGCGGCGATCATGGCCCATTTCAAGAGAAGGGGAGTCTCGGTTTCGAAAGATGAGGCCCGCGAAATGCTCGAATCGATTCGCAGCCACTCCGACCGCCTGAAACGGGCGCTCCGGGCCGATGAGATCGAGGCGATCCGCAGACAAAATTCCGTAAAACACGCTTAACCATCGAATTTCTTTCATGCTCATAGCGCAGGAACAGGAACAGAGCAGCATCAGTCTTCTTGCCGAAGTCAGCAGGACGGTCAACAACGAGGAGGACATCAGCAAGGTGCTCCGGCTGGTGCTTTTCATCTTGTCGGAACACATGAACATGCTCCGGGGCATGGTCACGATTCTGAACCGCACCACCGGCGAGATGGTCATCAACGAATCGTTCGGCCTGACCGACGAGCAGCGCCAGCTTGCCCGCTACAAGGTTGGCGAGGGGATCATCGGCCAGGTGGTCAAGACCGGCAAACCGGCGGTGGTGCCGCGCATCGACGAGGAGCCGCTGTTTCTCGACCGCACCCGTTCGAGATCGAAGGAGAACAAGGAGGAGCTTTGCTTCATCTGCGTGCCGATCAAGGCGGGCGTCGAGGTGATTGGCACCCTGAGCGCAGACCGGCGGATTGCCGTTTCCGACGAGCATGGTGACAAGAAGCTCCGGCGTAAAAGCGACCGGATCGACCTTCTGCAATACTACGTCGATCTGCTCTCCATCATCGCGGCCATGATCTCGCAGGCGGTGCGCCTCAAGCAGCTCGACGACGAACAGGGCGTCAATGGCGTGCACGAACGGGCAGGACGCCCAGCGCAGGCTGGCTTCCAGCTCATCGATGGCGAGAGCGACGGCGCAGAGATACCCGAGGTTGAGCGGCCCGCCAACATCATCGGCAACGCCAAGCCGATGCTTTCGCTCTTCAGGATGATCGACAAGATCGCCAAGACCAGCGCCACCGCGCTGATTCTCGGCGAGAGCGGCGTCGGCAAGGAGCTGGTGGCCAACGCGATTCACTTCAAGAGTATGAGGAACGGCAAGCCCTTCATCAAGTTCAACTGCGCGGCGCTGCCGGAGAGCATCGTCGAGAGTGAGCTGTTCGGCCACGAGCGGGGCGCGTTCACCGGCGCGAGCGCCCAGCGGCGCGGACGCTTCGAGCTGGCCGATGGCGGTTCGATCTTCCTCGACGAGGTCGGTGAACTGAGCCTGCCGATCCAGGCCAAACTGCTGCGGATCATTCAGGAGAAGGAGTTCGAGCGGCTCGGCGGATCGAAGACCATCAAGACCGACGTGCGCATTATCGCCGCCACCAACCGGAACCTCGAAGAGCAGATTCGCGAAGGGAGCTTCCGCGAAGACTTGTTCTACCGACTCAACATCTTCCCGATCACCGTGCCGCCGCTTCGCGAGCGCAAGACCGACATTCTCTTGCTGGCGGATTACTTCGTCGAGAGGTTCAACAAGGCCAACCATAAAGGGGTGCGCCGGATTTCGACCACCTCCATCGACATGCTGATGCGCTACCACTGGCCAGGCAACGTGCGCGAGTTGCAGAACTGCATCGAGCGGGCGGTGATTCTGAGCGAGGACAACGTCATCCACGGCTACCATCTGCCGCCGTCACTCCAGACCGCGGAATCAAGCGGCACGCCCTACACCGGCGACTTGCAGCAAAAGCTCGACGCCATCGAACAGGAGATGATCATCGAAGCGCTCAAGCGCACCAAAGGCAACATGACCAAAGCCGCCACGCAGCTCGGCCTGTCAGACAGGATCATGGGATTGAGGATGAAGAAGTTCAACATCGACTACCGCAAGTTCCGGGCATGAGGGGAGGGGCTGGATTGAAGGGATGGGATAGAAAAAGTTGAGTTGAGGTGATCTGCATCGGAATCGAACAAGGAACGCCATTCGATTGATTTTACTCCGCGCTCATGCGCTAAATCAGTTGAATGGCGTTTTCTGTTGGGGTCAGGATTTTGCGCTTTTGAAAATCCCGTAAACTTCGTACATAGAAATCGTAAGCCTCGCCATCGGGCTTATTCAGTACCCCTCCCGAGACTGCCTTCCGAATGAGCAGTACAGACCCGATGTAACACGAGCGACGGAATTGGCGATAGGTGATTTGATTCTACGTGAAGCGTCCTTTGAGTTAATCAGTGTGTATTGCCGGTTTAGACTGACCTGTATAAGCCGACAGGTATAAATGACTGTTAATTTCATTAATTCACTTATAATTAACCAATTAGCTGATCTGAGAGCCTTAGTTTGAAATTGTCTTATACAGAAAGCAGCTTTCTGCTTTTCCGGAATTAGGCGGATCAGTATGAACAATGTTAGACGTTTCCAAGTTCCAGCATGCCCACTCGCCTTCTTATTGCTCTGACACTTGCGGTGGCTGCCGTGGTGGGGGTCTCGATCAGATTCCTCGATCCCGAGCGATTGTCCGCGTTCGGAGGCATCCTTTCCGGAGCTGGAAGCTTGCTTGCGGTGCTTTGGTTCTCCGCAAGTCTCAGATACCAAGCGACCCAGCTTGAGGAGCAACGCAAGCAGTTCGCGGTGCAGTTTCAGTTTCTGCAAGAGTCGAGCCGTCGCGACGCGCTAGTGGTTGCGAAAGACATTCTCGAACGTGCCGAGCGTCGAGCGATCGAAGTAAACGGAAAGGTCTCATCCATTGGTGAGCTTGTCACCGAGTACATGCACTTCGCGGAATTGAAACCCATGCTTGAGTCGACGGACGCTGAAGATGTGCTGAAGGCGTTTGATTCGTGGATGAAGAAGGAGGAAGCTGCTATGACTCTCATGCTGGGCATCAAGTCCGCTGCTGAGGTCTATTTGCGAGCTGCGGTAACACCGGAAATCGACTATCGAAAACCGCCGGAAGAGTTCTACCTGATCTACAGTGTTCACTTCTCATCGTTGCCCTATTTCCAAGCTCTGGCCGGAGCAGCGGCAATGCTGTCAGAGGTCATGTTCAATCTTGGGCCTGGGCGCAGTGCAGCCCAGATTGCGTTCTTCGCAGCGTCATCCAAGTCTGTAGGTGCACGGATCATCAAGATGGAAAAAGTCCGTGCGGACATCGCGGAACACGTTGCAAATGGCTATCCACTTCCGGAGATAGCCAGAGATGTCTAACCCGTCGCTCCAGTTGACGCGCCGCATGCGGCGCGCCTCTGAGCTTTCACGTTAAATGCCAAAGTGAAGCTAATCATGAAATTCATCAGATATATTGCTGCAACACTCATTTTCATAATTGCATGCCCACTTAGCTGGGTTGCAGCATGGGATGCTGGCACATGGTTTACAGTCGGCCTAAGTATAATCATGCCAACTTATGGTGTTATCTATTGGGCTTTATTAAAGTTAATTGGCGCCACTTTCCTGCAGTCACTCCTTAGTTGGGTATTTGGTTTTGGTGGCGCGTTTATCAGCCTGACACTAATTAACATGCTAATAAAGGAACCGGGGCGTGAATCTAGCATTTAACAATCAGCTCAAGCCGACCCGCCTCCACGGCACTTGTTTTGTGCAAATTCGCACAAAACAAGCCCCGCTACGGTGGTCGGCTTAGCAGCGCGTTAGTATTAGTCAATGGTCTGGAGTTGAATATCAAGCTGACTCACCCCAACATTTCATACCCACTCCCCTCTATCGCCCTACGGAACGCAGCTGTTATATCGTTCCAATCCAAAATATCTACCCTGAACGGCAATTCGGATTCCTGAAATGCCTCTTTAATCTCTTCCAGCATTTTCCAGTCGAGCGCTGATTCTGCTTTTATGGCAAGATCGAGGTCTGACCAGGGTTTGGCCGTACCGTGAATCCTTGAACCGAAGACGATGATTTCAGCTTCCGGTACGAAACGGTTCAGAATGGCTCGCACCGTTTCGAGTTCATGTGGTTTGAGGTCAAGCATTTCGCGCTCTCAGTCTTTCAAGCAGGAGCGCTCCCGGTTCCGGCAACATGACGGCGGCCTGAAACGCCTGCTCGGCATTGCCCGCATGGTAGGTGTGAGCCGTGAGATTTCGCGCCTTGTGAAACTCCATCCAGAGATCGACGTTGTCAATCAGGCGATTTTCAGCGCTGAGCCGGAACAGCTCACGCCTCGGAACGCCATCGGCAATATCGGGACTGACATTGATTTCCAGCCAACGCTTCATGAATTTCCAGCACTGTTCATAGGCCACCTCGAAATTCTGGATGACTCCCGACTTGATGGTTTGCAGATCATCGGAGGTGAGGCCCGTCGCCTGTGACAGCTTGTGCCAGGTTGTGATGGATTTTTCCAGAGCGGACAGCGCGGCAACGAGGCTTTCCAGTTCAAGTATCATGTGTTATAGCTAACAGTTAGGCCGTTGTCGTTGCTGAAAAAACATACTGTAATATAGTGAGAAGTTTTTTTCAGGCGAGGATAAGTCTCCGACTTTACAGCTTCGCCAGCCTTTCCGTGCGTTCTCGACAGTCGGAATCAGCATGACAATCGAACACCTCACGCCTCACCTCCGGCTCTCTCCGCCACCTCAAGCTTGCCGACTTTCAGCGTTCCGATTTCGAGCGTCCCAATCCTGGCCTTTTTCACGAACAGGCGACCTATGACCATACGGGCGATGGATACTGCGCCAATCGCGAGCGCTCCGATGCTGAGTGCGCCGATGGCGAACGCGCCAACGGCTGCTGCGCCGGAAGCAACTGCCGGAATCGCCATCGGTTCGCGACTGGAGCATGAAGCTTCACGGTTTTTTCCGGACATCCATTGACGATACTTGCCGCCAATCGTTGGGCGGCGATGAAGGAAGGTTTTCATGGTACCGGTGTTTTTCGGTTCGTGGATGTTTCCTCTCCGGTGCGGTTGGCCACTCTTATTATAAGATATAGCGCCAACCGCCGCCTTTTCAACTCCAACACCTGCGCTAATCCAACGGTTCCTCATCTAAAAGATACGAAAAACGCTGTTTCCTACATTTTTGTAGCCTCATCAGGAATTCCTCCTCAAAACACCCGATTTGCCTGTTACCTGACGGATCAAACACAGAGCGGCTTCCGGAAAAGCGCTTTGGAAGGGCCTTTTCGGGTTCCGCGCCAGCGTTCCTTCCCCGGAAAGAGAATCCTACATAATTGTAGTCCCAGGCCTCTTCCTACACGAATGTAGGGTTCCTTCTCGTATGATTTTCCTCCTCACAATAATAATGCAAGCTCTGCGTTAGCGCCCTATATCCCGGCATCGAAACGATAACGCATTACCAATCAACGAGTTAAGAATATCGCTCAAAATAATTTCAAATAAAAGCGGCCTCCTGCCTCACTTTGGCACGGCTATTGCTCAATAATCTTTAATTATTCAGGACGCCAGCAACACTGACCTGAATATTTTAAACGACAAGAGGAACAACCCACAAAAAAGTACAATCATGAGAAAAGTCGCGATTTATGGCAAAGGCGGTATCGGCAAATCCACAACCACCCAGAACACGGTTGCCGGTCTCGCGGAAGCAGGCAAAAAAGTGATGGTCGTAGGTTGCGACCCGAAGGCTGACTCCACCCGCCTCCTGCTCGGCGGTCTTCAGCAGAAAACTGTGCTCGACACCCTGCGCGAGGAGGGCGAAGAGGTCGAACTCGAAGACATCATTAAAGAAGGTTACAAAAACACCCGCTGCACCGAGTCCGGCGGTCCTGAGCCTGGCGTCGGTTGCGCTGGTCGCGGTATCATCACCTCGGTCAACCTGCTCGAACAGCTCGGCGCTTACGATGAAGAGTGGGAACTCGACTATGTGTTCTACGATGTGCTCGGTGACGTTGTGTGCGGCGGCTTCGCCATGCCGATCCGCGACGGTAAGGCCGAAGAGATTTACATCGTTTGCTCTGGCGAAATGATGGCTATGTACGCGGCAAACAACATCTGCAAAGGTATCCTGAAATACGCCGATGCAGGCGGTGTGCGCCTCGGTGGCCTGATCTGCAACAGCCGCAAGGTTGACAACGAGCGCGAGATGATCGAAGAACTCGCCCGCAGAATCGGCACCCAGATGATCCACTTCGTGCCCCGCGACAACTTCGTGCAGCGCGCCGAGATCAACAGAAAGACCGTGATCGACTTCGATCCGACCCATCCCC
>JAAXWU010000079.1 GCA_013334855.1 Chlorobaculum sp.
CTCCAGCGCCACTTTGGCTTTGAACTGCGCCGTGAATTTGTTGCGTTTCTTTTCGCTCATAACTTGACCCTCTTTTCGGGCAAGTTACCACCTTAAACCGCTGTCTGAAAATCGGGGTCCACTATATTGCTCACGCCGTCGCTGTCGTTGTCGCGCCAGCGATAGCTGGAATTGCTTTTGTTGGTTGCACCCGTTCCAGAGCTGAATTCATCTCGTTGAGTGCCACCGTAAGTCTGCGAGCTGTGGTTGTTGTAACGATACGGATCGGGGTCACTGGCTGTGTGACCTTGAACATACGTCCCGTCTTTTCGAGTGTAGCCCTGAACGTAGTGGTCTGCGAGTGCTGTATTCGTGAACAAGATACCTGCAACAAAAAAGACTGCTCGTTTCATTTTGTTTCTCCAATGTGATATGCTGAGAACCGCTCTGCACGGACGGAGGCCTTTGTAAACCGAACAAAGTTAATACTGATCTATCTAAATCAGGAAAGGCATACAGTTTCTTTCTGTATAAAATAACTTCAGTATCATATTCACAAAGCCGTCAATTACTTATTTATAAATGATTTAAAACTATGAATAATTATTTATAAAAATAACTTAAACCTGTTAGTATAAATCTCCGGAAAAGCTAACGAAGATTTTCTTTTATATCAAGACTTGCAGTGAAAACGCCTCGCGCTGCAATATGGTCATTACCGTGATCAGAAGGTTATATTTTTCCAGATAAAAGAGATCAATTCCTTACATCCCGTCGTCCGCATTCTGATCACAAACCTCATCCCGAACACCTTCTGCCCAGCGTTGGTGTTGCCTGAACGGTGTTCGATCTTCGTGGTATCCAGCCCAACCTTTACATCTGCGTAGTTTTATTTTGATAAAAGGCATTAACAATTGTGATTTTTCTGTCGAGAATTTCTGGAAATTTGAGTATATACTGAGTGCCGTAGTTCAGCCCGATTTGGCTGACGGGCAGAGAAAAACATGATCGATACACGTCCACATACCTCCTCCGCTGTCCATCGACAGCCGCTTCCCCGTTCTTCGCACCCAGATTACGCCACATCGATCGACCTTCAAAACCATAGAACCATCAAAGGCAAGAAACCCTCATCGTGATGCAGGAGTACAAGATCAATTCGTACCTTTTCGGCGGGAACGCTCCCTATATCGAAGAGCTTTACGAAGCTTACCTCGACAATCCGGCTTCGGTGCCGGAAAACTGGCGAACCTATTTCGATGCAATGCAGTATGTTCCGGCGGAAGGCGGACGCGACCGGCCTGACATTGCTCACGGGCCTGTTCAGGCTGCTTTTGCCGAACAGGCCCGGCTCGGACCGATCCGGCGCGTCGTGGCAAGTCCTGACGCCGAACTCGGACGAAAGCGCGTTGCCGTCCAGCAGCTTATCTCGGCATACCGGAACATCGGCTCCCGCCGGGCCGACCTCGATCCGCTGAAACGCCAGGAACGACCTCCGCTGCCCGACCTCGATCCCTCCTTCTACGGATTCTCCGACACCGACATGGGCACGGTCTTCAACACGAGCAACACCCGTTTCGGCAGTGAAAGCATGCCTCTCCGGGAACTCCTCCAGAACCTTCGTGAAACCTACTGCGGCACCCTCGCCATCGAGTTCATGTACATCACCGACCAGAGCGAAAAGCGGTGGTGGCAGGCCAAATTCGAGACCATCCGGGCAAAACCCAATTTCGATCCTCCGAAAAAGAAGCACATCCTCGAACGGCTGACAGCTGCCGAGGGGTTCGAGCGCTATCTCCACACGCGCTTCATCGGCCAGAAACGCTTCTCTCTCGAAGGAGGCGACAGTTTCATTCCCGCAATGGATGAAATAATCCAGCGTGCGGGAAAGGCCGGGGTGCAGGAGATCGTGATCGGCATGGCGCACCGTGGCCGCTTGAACGTGCTCGTCAACATCATGGGCAAAAATCCGGTCGATCTGTTCGCGGAGTTCGAGGGCAAGCACGCCGGGGATTTGCCGTCGGGCGACGTGAAGTACCATCAGGGCTTCACGAGCGACATCTCCACGCCGGGCGGGCCGGTCAACCTCTCGCTCGCCTTCAATCCCTCGCATCTCGAAATCGTCAATCCCGTGGTCGAAGGGGCCGTCAAGGCGCGACAGATCAGGCGCGACGACCGCGACGGCTCGCAGGTGCTGCCGATTCTCGTGCATGGCGATGCGGCTTTCGCCGGCCAGGGCGTGGTCATGGAGACGCTTAATCTCGCTATGACGAGGGGATACGGCACGGGCGGCACGGTGCATATCGTCATCAACAACCAGATCGGCTTCACCACCTCCGACCCGCGTGACAGCCGCTCGACGACCTATTGTACCGACGTGGTCAAGATGATCGAAGCGCCGGTGCTGCACGTCAACGGCGACGATCCCGAAGCGGTGGTGCTGGCCGCGCAGATGGCGCTCGACTACCGGCAGGCGTTCCGGCACGACGTCGTGCTCGACATCGTCTGCTTCAGAAAGCTCGGGCACAACGAGCAGGACACTCCGGCGCTGACGCAGCCACTGATGTACAAGAAGATCGACAAGCATCCCGGCACCCGCAGGCTCTATGCCGACAAGCTCGTCTCCCAAGGGGTCATCAAGCCGGAGTTTGCCGATGCCATGAGCAAGCAGTTCCGCAAGGAGCTCGACGAGGGGCGCTACACCCCGAATCCCATGCTGGTCAACAAAACCCTCTTCACTACCGAACCCTCCTCCGTGCCGCCGGAATCGTCCGACACCGGCGTGCCGGTCGCCGAGCTGCAACGCTTATCGGAGCGGATCACAAAGGTGCCGGAATCGTTCAAACTGCACCCGCTGGTCGAGAAGGTGCTGAACGACCGCGCCCGCATGGGGCGTGGCGAGCAGTTGCTCGACTGGGGCATGGGCGAACATCTCGCCTTCGCCTCGCTCGTCGCTGGCGGCTATTCCATCCGCATCACCGGCCAGGACAGCGGGCGCGGTACATTCTCGCATCGCCATGCTGTCTTGCACGACCAAAAGCGCGAGCGCTGGGATTCCGGCATCTATGTGCCGTTGCAGAACATCACGGAGAAGCAGGCCCCGTTCACGGTGATCGATTCGGTGCTTTCGGAGGAGGCTGTGCTCGGTTTCGAGTACGGCTACTCCATCTCCGCGCCCGATACGCTGGTGATCTGGGAGGCGCAGTTCGGCGACTTCGCCAACGGCGCGCAGGTGCTCATCGACCAGTTCATCACCTCGGGAGAGGTCAAATGGGGACTCGCTTCGGGCATCACCCTGATGCTGCCGCACGGCTACGAGGGTCAGGGGCCGGAGCACTCGTCGGCGCGGCCTGAGCGTTACCTGCAACTGTGCGCCGAAAACAACATCCAGGTCTGCCAGCCAACCACGCCGGCGCAGATTTTCCACCTGCTCCGGCGGCAGATGACCTCGATGATGCGCAAGCCGCTGGTGATTCTCACGCCGAAATCGCTGTTACGTCACAAGGAGGCGGTTTCGCGGCTCGACGAGCTTGCCGTGGGCGGGTTCCGCAACCTCATCGACGATCCGGTCGCCGATCCCGATAAAATTACCAGAGTACTGGCCTGCTCGGGAAGGGTGTATTACGATCTCGTGAACCGGCGGAGGGAGACGGGCGCGGAGCACGTGGCCATCTTTCGCGTCGAGCAGCTCTATCCGTTTCCTGAGGAGGAGCTCGCCAGTGAGCTGCAACGTTATCCCCACCTCCGCGATATTGTCTGGTGCCAGGACGAACCGAAAAACCAGGGGTACTGGCGTTTCTTCCAGCGCTTTTTCATGAGAGCCATGAAGAGCGGGCAGATTTTCGGTTATGCAGGCCGTTTCGCATCGGCTTCGACCGCATGCGGTTACGCATCGAAACACGCCATGCAGCAGCAGGCGCTGCTCGATCAGGCTTTCGGTGATTTCGCCGTTTTTTTCAACAAATAATATCCACCAATGGCAATCATTGACGTCACCATATCCCAGTTGTCGGAATCGGTCGCCGAAGCCACGCTGGTCAACTGGCACAAGCAAGCCGGAGATGCCGTAGCCGAAGACGAGATTCTTTTTGAAATCGAAACGGACAAAGTGATTTTCGATGTCCCGTCACCATCGTCGGGCATCCTGTTCGAGATTCTTGCCGGTAACGGCAGCACGGTCACCGCCGGGCAAGTGCTGGCGAGAATCGACAGCGAGGGGGTCGCCGCGCCATCTCCGGCCGCCGCGCCTCCGGCCCCGGAATCCAAACCGCAAGCCTCCCGGCAATCCGCCGCCGGAGAGGGCGAGCCTCGGGAAGCGTCGCCCGCCATGCCCTCGGCGGCGCGACTCATAGCTGAAACGGGACTCGATCCCGGCCAAATCACCGGCACCGGAAAGAGCGGTCGCATCACCAAAGGGGACGTGCTCTCGGCCATCGCCGCGGAAGCGGAAAGCGGCGCTCCGACGCCGACGCCGTCGCAGCCGCCAAAACCGAAGCCGGTCGAGGCGCACCTCGAAGCGCCGCTGCTGACGGAGCGCCCGGAACAGCGCGTGCCGATGACCCGGCTCCGGGCGCGGATCGCCGAGCGGCTCCTGCAATCGCAGGCGACCAACGCCATCCTCACGACCTTCAACGAAGTGAACATGCAGCCGGTCATGACCCTGCGGAACCGCTACAAGGAGACCTTTGAAAAAGAGCATGGCGTCAAGCTCGGCTTCATGTCCTTCTTCGTCAAAGCCGCGGTGCAGGCGCTGCGCAAGTATCCGGTACTGAACGCCTCGGTCGATGGCAAGGATATTATCTACCACGGCTACTTCGATATCGGCATCGCCGTCAGCTCGCCGAGGGGGCTGGTCGTGCCGATCCTGCGCAACGCCGACCAGATGAGCATCGCCGACATCGAGCGGAAAGTCGCGGACTACTCGGCCAAGGCCAAGCTCGGCGTGCTCTCGCTCGAAGAGCTGACCGGCGGCACCTTCTCGATCTCGAACGGCGGCGTCTTCGGCTCGATGCTCTCGACGCCGATCATCAACCCGCCCCAGTCGGCGATTCTCGGCATTCACGCCACCAAGGAGCGTCCCGTCGTTGAAAACGGCCAGATCGTGATCCGCCCGATGAACTACCTCGCTCTCTCGTACGACCACCGTATCATCGACGGTCGTGAAGCCGTGCTCGGCCTCGTTGCCATGAAGGATGCGCTCGAAGATCCGGCGCGTCTGTTACTTGACCTTTAAGCAAGAAAGAAACACTTATGACCATGCAATTTGACGTACTTGTCATCGGCGCCGGACCCGGCGGCTATATCGCGGCGATCCGCGCCGCCCAGCTCGGCTTTTCGGTAGCCTGCTGCGAATTCAATGCTTACGACAGCTCCGACGGCGACCCGCGCCTCGGCGGCACCTGCCTCAACGCGGGGTGCATTCCCCTCAAGGCACTGGTCGCCTCCTCGGAAGCCTTCGAGCAGGTGACCCACAACTACGCCAGCCACGGCATCAACGTCGGCGATGTGAGCATCGACATCGCACGGATGCAGCAGCGCAAAGAGGATATCGTCACCAAAATGACCTCGGGCATTCAGTTTCTGTTCAGGAAAAACCGGATCACGCTGCTCAAGGGGCGCGCATCTTTCGCCGGGAAAACAGAAGAGGGGTTCAGAATCACCATACGCGGAAAAGAGGAGCAGGAGGAGGTGATCGCCCAGAAAGTCATCATCGCCACCGGCTCGAAACCGCGGCAGATACCGAATGTCAAGGTCGATAATGTATCGATCTGCGACAACGAAGGGGCGCTGAAATTCACCGAAGCGCCGAAAAAGCTCGGCGTCATCGGCGCGGGGGTCATCGGCCTCGAACTCGGCTCCGTCTGGCGCAGGCTCGGCGCGGACGTCACCGTCCTCGAAATGATGCCTTCGTTTCTCGCCAGCGCCGACGAGAGCGTTTCACGCGAAGCCTCGAAGCTCTTCCAGAAGCAGGGGCTGCACATCAAGCTCGGCGTCAGGATCGGCCAGGCGAAAGTCACCGACAGCGGCGTGACGGTAGCCTATACCGACGACCAGGGAGCCGAACATCTGCTCGAATGCGACAAGCTCATCGTCTCGGTCGGGCGCGTGCCGAACACCGAACAGCTCGATCTCGAAACGGTCGGCCTGCAAACCGACGAGCGCGGCTTCATTCCCGTCAACGCCCAGTGCGCGACGGCGGCTCCGGGCATCTACGCGATCGGCGACGTCGTCCGTGGCCCCATGCTGGCGCACAAGGCCGAAGATGAAGGGGTCATGGTCGCCGAACTGCTCGCCGGGCAGAAGCCGCATGTCAACTACGAAACCATGCCGTGGGTCATCTACACCACGCCTGAAATCGCCTGGGTCGGCAAGACCGAACAGCAATTGCGCTCGGAAGGTCGCGACTACAAAGCCGGGCAGTGCCCTTTCTCCGCGAACGGCCGGGCGCTCGGACTCGGTGATACGCAAGGGTTCATCAAGATGCTGGCTGACGCGCAAACCGACGAGATTCTCGGCGTGCACATCATCGGCGCAGACGCCTCCGATCTGATTGCTGAAGCCGCGCTCGCCATGGAGTTCCGCGCAGCCTCCGAAGACATCGCCAGAACCTGCCATCCCCACCCGAGCCTCTCGGAAGTGATGCGTGAAGCCGCCCTCGCCATCGACAAACGAGCGCTCAACATCTGAATTATCCATCCCGCCGTCGCCATCCGGAATCTCATCGTAATCCGGATGACGGCGGCGGCCGCGCAGGAATGTGACATTCCGGCAGGAACTTCCCTGCGCATGAATCATTTCCTGCAAAATCAGTTAGCAAACCGATTTTTCTGAAATACTTCAGAGTATTTCCTTGAAAACAAGGCGTACTTTTCGTACATATAAAATGTAAATCATACGTCTGAGCTTTTATAGTAAATGCTTATGGAAAGGCTTGCCCGGTTTCATCACAGAGAGTCCTGATTCGCGCTCCGTTTTACAGAATGGTTTTTCAAACTTTTTCGATAAGGAACAGTACCATGAAGAACAAGAGCAGAAAAGCGCCATTACTCGCTTCTGGAGTTCTGGCCGGATTGCTGGCGGCTACTCCGGCACAAGCTGCGTTAATCGCCTATGAAGGCTTCGATTATGCTTCAGGAATCGACATCCGGGGGCAAAGCGGCGGTACGGGCTGGGCGGCAGGCAGCAGTTGGAGCGGGTATGATCCGAATTACACGTGGCCGGGAATTGTCACCTCATCCAGCCTCTCCTATGGAAGCCTCGCCATTCAAGGCAATGCGCTGACTACCGCCACGACGCCGGGGCCTACATTATCCTCATCGGCGATCTATTGGAGGAACCTTCCGCAGTTCGGACAGGAGGGAACGACCTTGTATGTAAGTTTTCTGTTTCGACCCGAGCCGGGATTTGGCGTTTACGGAGGCGTGAACCTCACCGATGATTACGGAAACGGAATTTATGTCGGCAAGTCGGGAGCTGATGGATACAATAACTATGGCCTTGAAGGCCCGCTGAACGTCATCGATTCATCGAGCGTGCCGGTTACATCAGGTGAAACCGCTTTTATTGTCCTGAAGTCACAGTTTCTGGCCGGTAACGATATCTATTCGATCTTCGTCAATCCGGCTCTTGACGGAGTGGAGTCTGCCACGCCTTCGGCAAGCAAAACTAATTTCGATCCCGCTAACCCTCTGATTGGCACGACCTTTCAATTTAACAATTACGGATATTATACTATTGATGAAATCCGGGTGGGCACGACCTATGCTGACGTGATGCCCACAGCAATTCCAGAGCCCACCTCTCTGTCGCTGATCGGTCTTGGATTTGCTGTTATTGCCGGTCGAACCAGATTCACACGCCCGGCTGAAAGATGATTGATATTTTTCAGCGTCAGAAAACGACGCTCGCCGCTGACATACGGAATCTCATCGCATTCCGTATGTCAGTGACGAAACGCCAGGATGAATTGCGCCTGATGCGTACTCTTCCGGCAGCGACGTAGCAATCCATCTCTTGTCCTGTTTCGAGTAAGAGGATGAACAGCGCTACACCTTGTCGCTGCTGAACAGGTCAGGGACGGCGAGGGTGTCGAGGATTTTGACCACATCCGGCGAGAGCCCGGGCGGGTTGATTTTGCGGAGCACGGCGGCCAGCGTGGCGATTTTGCCCTCGATGGGCAGGAATTTGTTGACGACGACAATCTTGTTCTCCTTCACCCGGCAGTCGCCGCCGATGAAACTCCCCTTCTCGTACCGCACTTTGTGCCCGGTCGAAGCGATGGCCTCTTCGAGCAGATCGAGCTGTTTCTGTTTTTTCATCTTACCCGCGTTGCAACAGGTACTTGAGTATCGGAGCCACATGCAGCGACTGAATCATCCCGCCGTCGCAAACAATCTCGCGGAGGCGGTCGAGCTGCATCAGGTGCACGGTGATCTCCTCGGTTGCGTCGAGTTGTTGCAAGCCAGCCAGGCTCACCCCTTCGGCGAGAAACGAGTAGCAGATGTTGTTCTGGATCGCCGGATTCGCACTCAGCTCCATGAGTGGCGTCCATACGCCGCCGCAGTAGCCGGTCTCTTCGAAGAGTTCGCGTTTCGCGCCGTCGAGCAGCGATTCCCCCTCATCGAGCACGCCTGCCGGAAGCTCCCACGACACCTCGCCGAGGCCGTGGCGGTACTGCCGGATCAGCACCGCATTACGATCCGCAGTGATGGCGAGCACGTTCACCCAGTGAGGAAACTCCTGCACGTAGTAGTCGTCGATGGTTCGCCCGCTGGCGAGCCGCACGCGATCCTGACGCACGGTGAGCCAGGGCCTCCGGTGCAGGTAGATCGATTCGAGCAGCTCCCATCGAGCCGGATCGTTGTCGACTCGCCCGCTCATCCGCGCATCCTCGGATCGAGGGCGTCGCGAATGCCGTCGCCGATGAGGTTGAAGCAGACCACGGTGGAGAGGATCGCCACGCCGGGAAAGGTTGAAATCCACCAGTGGTTGAGCAGGCTGTCACGCCCTTCGTTGATGATGTTACCCCAGCTTGGAGTGGGCGGCTGGACGCCGAGGCCGAGGAAGGAGAGTCCGGCCTCCGTCAGGATAATGCTGCCGATGCGGAGCGTGGCGGCCACGATCACCGGCGTCAGGGTGTTGGGCAGCAGGTGGCGGAAGATAATGCGCAGGTTCGACAGGCCGAGCGACCTGGCCGCGAGGATGAACTCCTGCTCCTTGAGCGAGAGCACCTGGCCGCGCACGATGCGGGCCACCCCCATCCAGCCGGTGAACGACAGGGTGATGACGATCAGGTAGATCGAGTTGCCGAAGGTGGCGATGATGATGAGGATCAGAAAGAGCGCCGGGAAGGCGATGAGCACATCGACGATCCTCATGAGTGTACCGTCCACCCAGCCACCGAAGTAACCCGACGAGATGCCGATCACCGTTCCGAGCGAGACCGAGATCAGCACGACCAGAAAGCCGATAGAGAGCGAGATGCGCGAGCCGTAGAGTACGCGGCTGAAGATGTCGCGCCCGTACTGGTCGGTGCCGAGCAGGAAGGTTTTGG
>JAAXWU010000080.1 GCA_013334855.1 Chlorobaculum sp.
AGATCGAAAAGCGCATTCCCGGCTTCCCGATCGTGCTGCATGGCGCTTCCTCGGTGCCGCAGGATCTGGTGGCGATGATCAACGCCCACGGCGGCAAGCTCAAGGATGCCATCGGCATCGGCGAAGATCAGCTCCGCGAGGCCGCACGCTCGGCAGTCTGCAAGATCAACATCGACTCGGATGGCCGACTCGCCATGACCGCCGCCATACGCAAGGTGCTCGATGAAAAACCGGAGGAGTTCGACCCGCGCAAGTACCTCGGCCCGGCCCGTGACGCGCTCAAGCAGCTCTACATCCACAAAATCGTCAACGTGCTCGGCTCGAACGGCAAAGCATAAGGCGACCAAGCCCGCAACACACAAGAGGCTGTCCCGGAAATCTTCGGGCCAGCCTCTTTCTTTTTCCCTCTTCCGTCCACCACGTCCACAGAGCTATTGTTCATGCGAGGAATTGATTGCCCACAAAACTCGGTTGTTTGAATAACCGTTGAGATGAGCTATGTGTTGCATTGATGAAAACCGATAACTCAGGATGGTGATTATGATGTGGGAATATTACAAAGATTGGAGTTACGGCTGGGGAAATCCGGCGTTATTGATGGCGATCCACGCAATTCTGATCATCGCGGGCATTGTGCTCATCTTTTTTATGATGCGCATGGGAATATCCGGAAATACCGGTACAAAACATGAATCACGCACGGCGCGACAGATTCTCGATGAGCGTTACGCAAAAGGAGAGATCGACAAAGAGACCTATGAACAGATGAAAATAGATATACAATAACCGGAATATCCAGAAGGCTTGCAGGCATCTGAGATATAAAAGTCATGCAGGATTTCGAAATGATATGATGAATAAAAAGGAGATATGCCATGATGCTGATTCTGCTGATTCTCGTGATCGTTATCGCTGTTCTGTACACCAAATATTACCGCACGGATGGATCACCGTTGAGCTGGAGTAGCCGGAGCGAACCTGAAAGCGCTCTGGATATCCTCAAAAAGCGTTACGCGAAAGGTGAAATCGGAAAGGAAGAGTTCGAGGAGAAGAAAAAAGATATTGAACAATAAATGACACAGCTACGCCTTCGTCTGCAAGTTTCCCTAAAAGCATCGAACAAAGGCGCGGCTGTCGAGTCGTTTTCCTATATCTTACCTCTCACTTTCCGACATATCGAACAGAGTGCGCCCGATGCAGCTCGAAATTCTGGATATACCGTGTCACCAGAGGCTGATTTCCTTTGATGACGAGAAGGTTTTCAGCATTCTTTTCTTCGGCGGATTTTGTAAAGTTGAACGACCCGGTGATCAAGGTTGAGCGGTCGATAATGATGATCTTGTTGTGCGCGATGGCGTGCTTGTCGTCGATGAGGGTCGGAATGCGCATATGGGCCAGGAAATCCGCTTCCGTGTACCTCTCGCTACGCTGGCTCCTGTCGAGCACCGCCACAATCCTGACGCCTCGCTTACCTGCGTTCACGATGGCCTGCGCGATTGGCTTCGAGGTGAACGAGTATGCCTGGACGAGAACTTCCCGCCTCGCGCCATCGATCTCCCGAACAACAGCCTCCGTGCAACCGCCTCGCGGCGAGAAATAGACATCGACCGTGCCGGTTGATTTGATTGGAGCAGCGGAGGCGTGAGCAGGTGAGAGCGACAGCAGGGCGGAGCAAAGCAGCGTTGCGGACAATAACTTCTTCATGATGGTACTACGGTGTAACTGATTGTAAATAGCGCCACTAATGTACAATGCAGAGCCAAGACGCGCAAGCCCGTTCGCCACGCCGAGAAGATTTTTCGTCGCTCGGCATCAATACTTTTTCAAAAATAATCCGTATCTTTCCCGAAGTCTTACTATCAGCACCCGAGCCACCAATACAACCCGAAGCTCTATCTGATGGATGCTATTTTTGATTTAGAGCTATTGAGACTTCTACAGAAAAAAGCAATGGAGGAATCATATGTTAATTTCAAGAGGGCAAAAAGAGAAGCTTCATCGGCTTGCTTATAATTGTTTCCGTTTTCTTGGAATAGTTGCCGCCTATACAGTTATTATTCTCACACCAGAATTAATAACTGCATGGCCGGAAAAAAATCTTAGTGGAGTGGCAGGTATTCTCGGTTTTGGAGTTTTCTTTCCCTTAGGTATACCAATACTTGTTGCTATCGCAATTGGACTTCCTCTTTCGTTATATTTCTGGAGAGACAAATTATTGATATTATTATTTCTTTTAACCATCGCAACATACCCATTGCTTTTTATGGTAAATGTTTATTATATGACGCTTACTCTCCTTTGCTTTTCAGTGATTATATTATTGTTAACGAAATACGGAATTAAACATATTATGGATTAATGTCCGATGATAAAAATATTCTCCAACTCCACAAAATCACTCCCGCTCTCGTTAAATAATTCCATTACGCCATCACAATTCCCCCAAACATTTCGTATCTTTCCCGTAGTCTTTCGATTCCGTCCACGCTAACTTTTCGCATCTCCGATATGACGATTCTGGAGTACATCGAGGCTTTGAACCGGCAGTTCAAGACCGGCCTTTCTACCGAGCACAGCTATCGCCCGCTGCTTCAGGGGTTGCTGGCAGAGTTGTTGCCGGGCGTGGAGGTGACCAACGAGCCGCAGCGGATCGATTGCGGCGCACCGGATTTCATTCTCACCCGCAAGGGCGTGCCGGTCGGCTACATCGAGGCGAAGGATATTGGCAAGCCGCTCGACGGACGGCAGTTTCGCGAGCAGTTCGAGCGCTACCGCACCTCGCTGCGGAACCTGATCATCACCGATTACCTCGAATTCCGCCTCTTCCGCGACGGCGAGCACGTCTCGACGCTCTCACTGGCGGAGATTCGCGACGGCAAGGTGGTTGCGCGGGCCGGGAACATCGACGGCTTCGCGGAGCTGATTCGGGAGTTTGGCAACTACGAGGGGCAAACAATCAGATCGGCCTCGAAGCTCTCGAAGATGATGGCCGCCAAAGCACGGCTGCTGGCGTCGATCATTGACGGCGTTCCGCAATCCGCCTGGGAATTCTACATCGGCGGCTACCAACCCGCCCAAAAATGGCTGAAGGACAGAAAAGGGAGAACGCTAACTTACGATGCAGTAAAACACTACCAGCGAATCATCATCGCGCTCACGGAAACGGAGAGGATTATGGGCGAGATTGATGCTGTATTATTCATTCTGTGAGCAATATGATTGAGCTGTATTATTCAAACTTCATCATATTCACTTTAGAAAACATAACAAATCTCCTGCTATAAAGCATAGCACATATTCAAGTAAACATAAGCCTAAAAGCGTGTTATCAAATTATTCAGATTTTATAATATTTTTAAATATTATATTGAAGAACCCCGCTCCTTTTTGCGAGGCTCTTCAATCATAGCGCATTTTGACGTTATGAATAACTATTATTATTCAGGATCTACACAGCAGTAAGATATATCTATCTTTGCACTGATAACTTTCGTATCATCCTGAACCCAAAAGCTCAACCGATGACCGGTTAGCATGGCCGGAGTTAGATTTATTACCCTTGTGTAAGGCCCTGAACCTGCAGAAAAGGTATAAGGCGGATTTGTGCCGCCATAAAGATATGGCACACCGGCTATTCCAATCCCATTACCATTTTTAAGAACAGCCTCCATGTCATTACCTGCATCGCCAGCAGTGGAGCCATTATCTCCATGCCCTCCCTGAAGCGGAATATACGTAATAGTAAGCGTGCCTCGTAAGAACTGACAACATTTTTTAAGATCCCATCTGAATGTATCCTCCATAAATTTATTTCTTTGATTTCCATTATAATTCGTAAGAGGTAACCCGGAGGGAAAATCAGCAGGATAGGGTGTTGCGTTTGTATGGGTTTGTGTAACAGTATAAACAGGATTAGGGCAGTTCCGTATTGGAATTACAGGCAAATCAGGAATCGTTGGAGATATTGACACCTTGGGTTCCTGATAGCCAGAATTTAATTTTTTGGTTCTTCGCAGAATTTCGTGGAAAGAAGGTGAATAACAGGTAACTTGGCGTAATTGTAAGCCTTTTTCGAACCTTCTCGCTGAAATCTCCCATGCAGAGTCTGTCACACCACTACCACCAACTCATAGGCCTTCCGTCAAACTGGAAAGTCGAAAATGTCAATTTGTCAGTGACGGGCAAGCAGGTCGAAATTCGACTGGTTTATGAGGGCAAACAGGTCGATTGTCCTGTCTGTGGTCAGGTCGGCAACCTCTACGATCATACCGCCGAGCAACGGTGGCGGCATCTGGATACCATGCAGTTTGAGACGATTCTGGTGGCTCGGCTGCCGCGTTGTCAATGCAAGGAACACGGCATCAAAACCGCTCAGCCACCGTGGGCGGCAAGGCACTCACGCTTCACGCTGCTGTTCGAGAGCTTTGCTATCGAACTTTTGCAGCACTGTGCCAGCATCAAAGCGGCTGCCCAAATGCTCAGATTGGACTGGCATGCGCTCAATCAGATCATGAAACGAGCCGTCGAACGCGGGCTGAAACGGCGTGAAAATGATGAGATGACGTATTTGGGGATTGACGAAAAAAGCTTCAAGTCAGGCCATCATTACGTCACGGCGTTGAACGATCTGGAGCAAGGTCGTGTGCTCGAAGTGGTCGAACATCGGACCACCGATGCGGCCAAAAAGGCGCTCGAAACGTTGAACCAGAAGCAAAAAGAATCGGTCAAAGCGGTTGCGATGGACATGTGGAAACCCTTTGCCAGCGCGGTTCAGGAGCTGTTGCCGAAGGCCGACCTGGTGCATGACCGCTTTCATATCAGCAAGTATCTCAACGAGGCCGTCGATGCGGTGCGCCGCAAGGAGTCCCGCGAACTGGATGAGTCTGGCGACAAGCGCCTGGTCGGCTCGAAGTATCTTTGGCTGCGTAATCCGGAGCGTATGCGCCAGGAGCAGCAGGAGGAGTGGCGCGAGCTGATGGCCGACGAGTTCAAAACCGGACAGGCATGGGCGTTAAAAAACATGTTTCGGGTTTTCTGGCAGCTTGGATGCGCCGACGCGGCGAGCTTCTTTTTCGAGTACTGGTCGAAACGGGTCGATGCGGTTGGGTTGAGTCCGTTGATCAAGGTCAAAGAGCTGCTCCAGCGACATTTCGACAACATTTTGACGTATTTTAAACACGCCATCACCAATGCGGTATCCGAAGGCTTGAACAGCAAGATTCAGATCGTCAAGGCCTCAGCCAGAGGATTTCACCGTTTCGAGAGTTACCGTACCCGCATTCTGTTTTACTGCGGCAAACTCAACATGGCTATCGAACGATGACGTAATCCCGAAAACACTCTCCACGAAATTCCGCGAAGAACCAATTTTTCAGAAAATGCATTATTTGAAAAACATAGCATACCTGTAGCTATAAGAGAGAGAATAAATTTGATTTTCATGATTATCTCCATTTAATTTTTCAGTAATCTTATACCAAAAGACACATATTGAATCACCTCCTTTTGTTATAAATCATTTCATAAAAAGAAATAATCCTACAAGGATAACACTTTATAATTCAATGATAAAACAAATAAAATAACACAAAATGATTCATTGTGTTAACTTTTCAAGATTCCGACACAACCGAAACTGAAAGCCACAAACAACAAACAGAAATACTCTTATGGATTTAATAAATATAAAATTCTCGAATAATCAAAAAAATTATTTTTGATCAACTCGCTATAAAACAAGCATATCAATATCACAAGTATGCACTCCCATCATCATGCATACTAATCATCTATCACCACAACAAATCTTAATAAAGATATAAAAAGAATTTATATAACATTATATTAAATCTTTTCCCTTGCGCAACATAATAAATGCGCATATTTCTAAGGAACTCACAATCAAATAACGAGTTAATTCAATACCGATAAAGGAAAGATTCTATAGGCAACGCATATAATGCGATTACCATTTTATTATTAATTAAAAAAATATAATTATGTGGTTGGCTTAAGGCAAGAGAAAGCTCGGAGTGTTCTCATCTCCAATCCTCAAATCATCCGCCCACACCCTCACCCGCACAAATACTTGAGCCGCACTTCGATTTCCGCCTCCTCGCTCATCAGCTCGAAACTGGCGCAATCAAAAGACGGTGGGCCGAGGAAGAACTGGGGGTTGTTAGAGGTGCCGACGCCTTCCTTTGGGATGCCGAAAAAATTGTTGTGCAGCTCGCCGGTGCGGGTTTCGTCGTGAATGACTGACACCGCGTATGTGCCGTACGGAACATCCTCGAAAACATAGAGATTCGACTCCCCTATCTCATTCAGTCCGCCCTTTCTGTACGCATGTTCCACCTTTCCAGGAAATCCCTCCTTTTCATTGAACAGCGCGATACCGAGATCGCCATCGCAATTGCGGGCGTCGAAGACTTTGATGACGATACGGCCCGTATCGCCTGACGGCGCTTCGGCTGGGGATATGGGGTCGGCAAAAGGGTTCATGGATTCATTGCGGATAATCTCGATTGACGAGAAAATGCTCAATTTCAATGTAACAAACATTTCGCGTAGCTGAGAAAATCCGGGTTGGCGCGTTGCGTTCTGCAAAAAGGACGGAAAGGACTTCAGGGACTGGAGGGACAGACCTCTGCCGGAGAATTTTCCGCCAAACGAAAAAAGCCTGCTTTGGGACAGGCTTTTTTCGTTGACGGATTTCCGTGCTTCGTGCTTATCCGATCTTCTCCGCGCCGGAGATGATGGCGGCGACCAGCTTGTCTATGGTGGCGTCGTCCATCAGCACCGGGATGTTCAGGCAAATGCTGCTCTGGAGCAGTTCGCCGGTCTTCGGCCACAGCTCTTCGAGGTTCAGGTCGCGGTAGCGGTCGTACGCCTTGAGCAGGTGGCCCCAGATGGAGGCGTAGTGCCAGTCGATCGCTTCGGGCAGAATCTTGGTGCCGAAGCCGTGCTCCAACAGGTGCGCCTCGAACTGCAAGGCAGTCTGGGGGTCGCGAACCTTGAAGATCAGCGTGTCGCCCTGCGCTCCGGCTTCGTCGGTGAAGGGGCGCATCAGGAGGTTGTCGAGGTGGCTGATGCGCTCCTTGATCTTGTACTTGTTCTCCCTCGCCTTCGAGAGGATGTAGTCGATCTTGCCGAGCTGGGCGATGCCGATGGCGGCGGTCACTTCGCTCAGGCGGTAGTTCAGCCCTTTGGCGCGGCGCGGATCCTTGCCTCGCGGCAGGCCGGGCACGTGCATGTGGCCGTGGTCGCTGAACTCGGCAACGCGGTCGTAAATCTCCTTGTCGTCGGTGATAATCATGCCGCCCTCGCCGACGTGCAGGGTCTTGCCCGCGTCGAACGAGAAGGAGCCGACTTTGCCGATGGTGCCGAGCTTGCGCCCCTTGTAGGTCGCGCCGAGCGACTGGGCGGCGTCCTCGATGAGCGTGATGCCGTGGCGGTCGCAGATGGCGGCGATTTCGTCCATCTTCGGGGCGGCCCACATCGGGATGGCCACGACGGCTTTGGTTTTCGGCGTGATCGCCTTTTCGACCTCAAGCGGATCGAGGTGGTAGGTTTCGTCGATCTCCACCGGCACCGGCACCGCGCCAAGGGCGGCGGCGGCTTCGACCGGCGCGATGAAGGTCCACGCGGTGGTGATCACCTCGTCGCCGGGGCCGACGCCCGCGCCCGCAAGAGCGCAGTGAATCGCCGCCGTGCCGGAGGACACTGCGTGTGCGTACTTCACGCCCATGTACGCGGCGAACTTCTCCTCCAGCTCCCGCGCCTTGTAGTTGCCCGGCGCGTACCGGTACAGAACGGTTTTCTCTCTGCTGAACAATTCCTGTATTTCAGCCAGCTCCTCGCGGCCAATAAGCTCGGCTCCCGCCATAGTGTTGTAGTAGTTTAATAGTTGGGTTGAATAACCAAAATATTGTAACAATAGGACTTATAGGTCTTATAGGACGTATAGGTCAAAAATAAATTCGCCTCAGGTCAGAGCGTCAATGACAACTCGTGCTGATTCTTCATTGAACTCTACCGGGTTGCCGCCGAACGATCCAGAGAGCGCTCCCGAGGCTTTGGCGGCAAGTTCGGCGACGTTGCCTTTGCCGTAGCCGTAGGGCACGAGGTTCGGGATGTCGAGCTGGCGATAGAGATCGTCCATCTGTTCGAGCAGTTCGAGCGCAGACGCCCTTGCCGACGCCCCCTCTTTCCGGGCGGGATTGAGCAGCGCATATTTGTCGTACCCTTTGGTGACGTTGTAGCGCATTACCTCCTTGAGGAAGATCGCGCCCGCCAGTCCGTGCGGCACCTGGTGCTTCACGCCGACGTAGTAGGCGAAGCCGTTGGTCGGGCCGTCGCCGGAGTTCATCAGCGCCGTGACGCCGCAGATGCTGCCGAGCGCCAGATCGAGCCGCGCTTCGGCCCGGTCGAGCTGACCCTGCTGCAGGGCGTAGAAGGTGCGCTGGAAGCCCTCGATGGAGAAGATTCGGCTGAGAGCGGTGTGCTTCACCGAGCCGAAGCTGTCCACGCAGTGCACGAGGCTGTCCATCGCCGAGGCGATGACGCTCTCCATCGGAGCGCTCATCGAGAGCTTCGGATCGATGACCGACTTTTTCGGGAAGTTCTTGCGGCTGTTGATGCCGAGCTTGCGCCCTTCGGCCTCGTCGATGAAGACCGCGTTGTAGCTCACCTCCGCCCCACTGCCGAGCAGCGACGGCACGGTCACGAGCGGCACCGGATCGCTGACATCCTTCGGGAAGCCTTTGAGCGAGAGCGCCGGAACCTCGTTGGTCAAGAGCAGCGCCACGCCTTTGCCGAGATCGATGGTGCTGCCTCCGCCGATGGCTACGAGGCCGTCGGGCAGCTCGCGGCGGAAAAACTCCGCGACATTTTCGAGATGCCGGTAGGTCGGCTCGCCCTTGAACTCGTTGCAGTAGACAACGCCGTTGGTGTAGCAGGCATTGATATTGCGCAGCACATCCTGGAAATAGAGGTTGCCCGAAAGACTCGCATCGTAGATGATGCCCGGCTTGGTGATGCCGAGCGACTGAAGGTGCTCGTGAACCGAGAGCGCTTCGTTGACCCCGATGGCGAGGTCGGTGGAGAGGAAGAAATTCATACTGATTGGATTCTGTTGGTTCTTTGGATTTCAGGATCGGATGAACGAGCGGTCGAGCCCTTTCTTCGTCAGGTAAAATTCAACGAGATCGACCTCCTCGATGGTATCGATCTCCCAGGTCTGCCAGAACTCCATCGGGTAAACCGAGAGCTTCTGGCCAATGCGATTGCCGAAACTACGCAGCACCGATGGCGTAAAAAGGTAGATCGAGCCGTTCTCGATATACTGCGAAGGGCGATCCTGCCGCATCCCGCGGTTGCGGTAATCGAAGTTCACGCTATTCCACTCGCCA
>JAAXWU010000215.1 GCA_013334855.1 Chlorobaculum sp.
AATCGATCCGTGGCTCGGATATGTTCATTATCCAGTCCACCAATCCCCCGGCTGACAATCTGATGGAGTTGCTCATCATGATCGACGCCGCCAAGCGCTCTTCGGCGCACCGGATCACCGCCGTTCTGCCTTACTACGGCTATGCCCGCCAGGACAGGAAGGACAAGCCGCGCGTGGCCATCACCGCAAAACTCGTGGCCAATCTGCTCACGCAGGCCGGCGCCGACAGGATTCTCACCATGGATCTGCACGCGCCGCAGATTCAGGGCTTTTTCGATATTCCGTTCGACCACCTCTATTCGAGCGTGGTGCTGATCGACCATGTCAAGAACATGGACATCGCCGACAACCTCGTCGTGGCTTCGCCGGACGTAGGCGGCGTGAAACTCGCCCGCAAGTTCGCTTCGGAACTTGGCACCGAGCTGGTGATCGTCGACAAGCGCCGTCCGAGAGCCAACGTGGCCGAAGTGATGAACATCATCGGCGACGTGAGCGGCAAGAACGTGCTGCTCGTCGATGACATGATCGACACGGCGGGCACCATCGTCAACGCCGCCAAGGCGATCAAGGAGGCGGGCGGCCTGAAAATTTACGCCGCCGCTACTCATCCGATTCTTTCCGGACCGGCGGTGCAGCGCATCAACGACTCGGTGTTCGAGAAGGTGATCGTCACCGATTCGCTGGTCTCGGTGCACGACTTCTGCCCGAAGATCGAGACCGTCACCATCAGCAACCTGTTCGGCGAAGCCATCAAGAGAATCTATGACGGCGAGTCGGTCAGCTATCTGTTCGACAGCAAGAACATTACCCGCAAGATTACCAATCATCACTAATAATTATAAGCGTTAACAGTTAAAGGAGCCAGAGGAAGAGCATGGAAACAAGAGCATTGTCTGTCAACCTTCGCGAAGTCAAGAAAAACGAGGCTGCAAAACTGCGCCGTCAGGGCCTGGTGCCAGCCGTCGTTTACCATAAAGGAGAAGCCACCGTTGCGATCAGCGTCGAGGAAATCAACCTGGACAAGCTTGTCCACTCGTCTGAATCGCACATGATCGACCTTCAGTACCCGGATGGCAATAGCGTCCGTTCTTTCATCAAGGACGTGCAGTTCGACCCGGTGAGCGACCGTATCATTCACGCCGACTTCCAGCTCTTTTCGGCTGATGAAGTGGTCGAGATGGAGGTGCCGATTCACCTTGAGGGCGAGTGCCCCGGCGTCAAGATCGGCGGAGGCAAAATCCAGATCAACGTGCATACGCTGACCCTGAAAGGCAAGCCGGAAGCTATGCCGGAACACTTCACCGTCGATATTTCGGTTCTCGAACTTGGCCAGACGTTGCATATCCGCGACCTGCAGAAAATGGCCCCGGAGGGCATCCAGATTCTTGGCGATGCCGACGCCTCCGTGGTTTCGATCATGGCCCCGAGGAAAGAAGCAGAAGCCGCCACCGAGGGAGCTGCCGCTCAGGCCTGATTCTCCGTCGAACGGTTTCTGAAATGAACATGAGCCGCCTTTTTTCGAGAAGGCGGCTTTTTTTTCGTCTTGCTGTTTGTAATCGTGCGGCAAGTGTCGTTTTTTCAGGGTACTTTGAGAAATACTTTGAGACTGATCCATTCATCCATTCCCGATGGTTGCGCAACGAACGAACGACTCCTCCATACCGGCGCTGTACCGCATCGTGCCGGGACTCGGCCTCCTGAGCGCGGGCAAACGCTCGACGGGCCTCTTTTACCTGCTCTCGACGCTCGGCTTCATCGCCCTCCTGGCTGCGCGATTCGACCTCGTCGTCATCAGCTTCCGCTCGATGGCGGCTGGCGTGGCGCTTCTCTTCCTGTCACGCACCGATCTGAGTCAGATATTCACGCTCGAAACCCTTGAATTCTGGATCGCCGCGCTCTACCTGCTCATCGTGCCGTTTCTGCTGCTTCGTTTTTCTGTCCGCTCGTACCGCAAAGCGCTCCGGGAGAACGAGGAGTCTCAGTCTGGCGAGGCAAGCCTCTGGCAGCTCGGCATGTTGTCCTTCAAGCGCAACGGCATTTCGGTGGCCGCCTCGATGGTGATCTTCGTGCTCTACTCGGTCGCTTTTCTCGCGCCGCTGCTCTCGCCATTCAGCCCGTTCGACCAGCAGGACTTTCTCGTCACCGCCTATCAGGCGCCGCTGACCCGCCTCGACGCGCTCGTCTTGCGCCAACAGAAAATGATGGTCATCCCGTTGAGAACCGGCGGCGACATGGCCTCCAGAGCGGCCAACACCCTGATTCTCGACAGCCAGAGGCTCCGTGCGCGAAACCTGACGCACAGCCTGAAGTTCGTCAACAGCTACCGCGTCGAGGGCAGCGAGGTGTTGTACCGGCAGGGCATGAGGGAGAAAAGCATTCCGGTTACCGATCTCGTCACCGTTTCCGGCATCAGCGGCAAACCGGAGTACGCCGTCACCAAAACCTTCCTGCTCGGCACCGACCAGTACGGGCGCGACATCTTCAGCCGCGTACTCTACGGCTCGCGCATCTCGCTCTCTATCGGCTTTCTGGTCGTGCTGATCTCGGTCTCGCTCGGAACGGT
>JAAXWU010000081.1:0-1965 GCA_013334855.1 Chlorobaculum sp.
AGGCCAGATCGCCGCCAAGATTCGCTCCTTCAGGAAGCCGGAACCGTATCGCGGCAAGGGTATCAAGTACGAAGGCGAAGTCATCCGCCGCAAGGAAGGCAAGGCTGCCGGCAAGTAAGCCGCGCCGCCGCATGAGCGAAACAAGTAAGGTAAAAAACATTTATACGGTTAGAGATAATGAGCCAAGCAGATAAAGCTGCCAGCAGGCAGAAAATCAAGGCACGCAGCAGGGCTGTCGTGCGTGGCACCCAGGAAAGGCCAAGATTGTGCGTGTTCAGGAGTCTTTCACAGATCTATGCGCAGTTGATCGACGACGTGAACGGCAAGACCCTCATGGCGGCTTCGACCATGACAAAAGAGAATGCCGCTCTCGCCGGTACCAAATCGGAAGTGAGCGCCGCCGTCGGCAAGCAGATCGCCGAGAAGGCTCTCGCCCAGGGAATCACCAAGGTCGTTTTCGACAGAAACGGATTCCGCTACCACGGTCGCATCAAGGCTCTGGCCGATGGCGCTCGTGAAGCAGGCCTGATCTTTTAAAACTTTTCAAAGAGAACGTACATGTCGAAAAAATCTGCCAGGAGTATAAAGCCCGGTGAGTTGAATCTGAAAGAGAAGCTGGTGCACATCAACAGAACCGCCAAGGTGGTCAAGGGTGGCAAGCGCTTCGGTTTCAACGCTATTGTGGTTGTCGGTGACAAGGAAGGTCATGTTGGATACGGGCTCGGAAAAGCGAACGAAGTTCAGGATGCTATCGCCAAGGGCGTCGAGGACGGCAAGAAGAACGTCATCAAGGTGCCGATCATCAAGGGAACGATTCCTCACCAGATCGTCGCCAAATATGGTTCAGCCAAAGTGCTGATGAAGCCGGCTACCCCCGGTACCGGTCTTATCGCGGGCGGCGCAGTCAGGGCCGTGCTTGAAATGGCTGGCATTCACGACATCCTGACCAAGTCTCTTGGCTCCTCCAACCCGCACAACGTGGTGAAGGCGGCCATCAAGGGTCTTCAGAGCATCTCTGACGCCAACGATGTTGCAGAGCGCCGTTCGAAGAGCCTGAAAGAGGTATTTGAAAGCTAAACAGGAAACAAGGCGACCATGAGCGACAAAACGATAAAGGTAACACAGGTGCGCAGCGTTATCGGCGGCACCAAAAAGCAGAAAGCAACGATCAAGGCTCTCGGTCTGGGAAGGCCGAACCACAAGGTTGAACTGAAGGACAACGCCTGCACCAGAGGTCAGATTCGAGTCGTTCAGCACCTGGTCAAGGTTGAAGAGCTTTAACAGAATCAATAAAGAAAGTCGGGAATCACAGCAATGGATTTAAGTTCACTCCGCCCTGCCAAAGGTGCAGTCAAGGAAAGAAAGAGGGTCGGGCGCGGCCCCGGATCAGGCAATGGTACGACAGCGGGAAAGGGCAACAAGGGTCAGCAGGCAAGAAGCGGCTATCAGCGTCCGATCGCCGAGGGTGGTCAGATGCCGATTTACCGCAGACTTCCGAAATTCGGTTTCACTCCGCCCAACCAGAAGGCCGTGGCTTGCGTCAACGTCGCCCAGATCCAGATGTGGATCGAGAAGGGGCTTGTCGGTGAAGAGATCAGCGTGCTCGATCTCAAGCACCTCTGCAACGCCAGCAACCAGGAGTACTTCAAGGTGCTTGGCAACGGTGAGCTTACTTCCGCTGTTACCATCACGGCGCACGCTTTCAGCAAGAGCGCCGAAGAGAAGATCACCAAGGCTGGCGGAAAGATCGTTACGGCCTATCGCACCCTCGAAGAGGCTGCCAAGGTTAACGGTTTGCCGTTCGAAGAGGCTCTCCTGACCCCGAAAGCCAAGTTGGTAAAGGTCAAGAAAGCAAAAAAATCGGTCAAGTCTTGAACCAGGGAATGAGCTGCCATGAAGCTTACTGAGAGCATCAGGAATATCAACAAGATCCCGGAGTTAAGGCAGCGTATCGTGTATACCCTC
>JAAXWU010000081.1:2065-9115 GCA_013334855.1 Chlorobaculum sp.
TCGCTCGGCAGCAAGAACTGGATCGTCGAGATCGTCATCATGGCGATCATGGCGGGCATCGTCGCGCTGGTCGTTTTGCTGACGGTCGCCACGAGAAGGATTCCTGTTCAGCACGCCAAGCGCGTCGTTGGCCGCAAGGTTTACGGCGGCGGTACGCAGTACATCCCGATGAAGATCAACACGGCGGGCGTCATGCCGATCATTTTCGCCCAGTCGATCATGTTTCTGCCCAGCACCTTCCTCTCCTTTTTTCCCGAGAGCGAGGCGATGCAGAAGGTCGCGGCGGCATTCGCCTACGATTCGTGGTTTTATGCGGTTGTGTTCGGTTTGATGATTGTCTTCTTCACCTATTTCTATACGGCGATCGCCTTCAATCCGAAGGAGGTGGCCGACACCATGCGCCGTCAGGGCGGCTTCATTCCGGGCGTTCGACCCGGCAAGAACACCGAGGAGTTCATCGACAACATTCTGACTCGCATCACGCTTCCGGGCGCGATCACACTGGCGATCATCGCGATTTTACCGACATTTCTGACCAAATTCGCCAACGTGACGCCGGGCTTCGCTCAATTCTTTGGCGGCACCAGCTTGCTGATTGTCGTCAGCGTCGGACTCGATACGCTTCAGCAGGTCGAGAGTCATCTGATGATGCGTCACTACGACGGCTTCATGAAGACGGCCAAGGCGAAAGGTCGCCGATAAGCAAGGCTGGATCATGATCACCATCAAGAGCGAGCGGGAGATAGAGCTGATGCGGGAGGCCGGTGGACTGGTCGCCCGCGTGCTCGACATGCTCGAGCGTGAGATCGCACCTGGCATCTCAACCAGGCGGCTCGACGAGCTGGCCGAGCAGTTCATCCGGGATCATCATGCTGTACCGAGTTTTCTGAATTACGTGCCGAAAGGCGAGCAGGGAGTGACGCCTTATCCGGCGACGCTCTGCGTCTCGATAGACGAGGAGGTCGTGCACGGCGTACCGAGCGCGAAGCGGATCGTTCACGAGGGCGAAATTGTTTCGGTCGATTGCGGAGTGTACAAGAGCGGCTATCATGGCGATGCCGCACGCACCTACATCATCGGCGAGGTCGATCCGGCGGTTCGCAAACTGGTCGATGTAACCCGCGAGTGTCTCTATCTCGGCATCAAAGAGGCTGTTGAAGGAAATCGCCTGCATGACATCTCGGCAGCCATCGAAAAGCACGCACGCTCCTTCGGCTACAGCGTCATCGAGAACATGGTCGGTCACGGCATCGGCAGTGAACTGCATGAAGAGCCGGCGGTGCCCAACTATGGCAGACCGCATACCGGTGTCAGGCTTCGCTCGGGTATGACCCTCGCCATCGAGCCGATGATCGCCATCGGACGTTCGAGACGAGCGGTCAGCAAGCGAGGCGCATGGGTCGCGGTAACGGAAGACGGGCGGCACTCAGCGCATTTCGAGCATACCATCGCCATCACGAAAGGGTCGGCGGAGATTCTCACGAAGTGACGCCAGGAGGATTAGCATCACTATTCTAACATAACGATCAGACAGCGGAGATACATTGGCCAAGGAAGAATCAATAGAGGTGGAAGGCGAAATTCTGGAAGCGCTTCCCAATGCACAGTTCAGGGTCAAGCTTGAAAACAGCCTTGAAGTGCTCGCTCACGTTTCGGGGAAAATCAGGATGCACTATATCAGAATCCTTCCAGGCGACAAGGTCAAGGTTCAGATTTCTCCGTATGACTTGACGAAAGGCCGGATTACCTATCGGTACAAGTAAAAAACAGTAATAATTGTCCATTAACCGGTTGATTATTAGGTTTGTATTTATTACATTACAAGCCTTTTCATATTTTGGACAGACCGGACAACCATAGCATGTGGGGTTTACCATGAAAATATTTTCGTCTATCAAAAAACGTTGCGAACACTGCAGGATTATCAAGCGCAAAGGAAAACGATTTGTGATCTGCAAGGTGAATCCAAGCCACAAGCAGCGCCAGGGGTGATCTTCAGGAACAATCAACAGATTTGAGAAAAACATATGAGGTTAGCTGGAGTTAATTTGCCATTGAACAAGCATGCGGTCATCGGCTTGACCTATGTTTATGGCATCGGGAAAACATCCGCCAAGAACATACTCGCCAAAGCCGGAATTGCTCCTGAAAAGAAAATCTCCGAGCTGAGCGACGCCGAGGCGCACGCTATCAGGGAAATTATCGGCAACGAATACACGGTCGAGGGTGAAGCTCGCGCTGAGCAGCAGCTCTCCATCAAGCGCCTGATGGATATCGGGTGCTATCGTGGTCTGCGCCACCGCCGGTCGCTTCCCGTCCGCGGTCAGCGCACCAGCACAAACGCCCGTACCAGAAAAGGCAAGCGCAAGACGGTCGCCGGCAAGAAGAAGGCAGGTAAGAAGTAAGGTCTGGAGCAAACAAGCAACAAGAGAGATAAAACACCGACAGACTCATGGCAACAGCGAGCAGGAAAAAAAAGAAAGTCAAGGTTACCCCCGAAGGTACCGTCCATATCAAGGCTTCGTTCAACAACGTCATGGTGACCATTACCGATACACTCGGTAACACCGTCTCATGGTCGAGCGCCGGCAAGAACGGCTTCAAGGGTTCCAAGAAAAATACCCCGTACGCATCGCAGGTGACATCCGAGGCGGCAGCCAAGGAGGCATTCGATCTTGGTATGCGTCACGTCGATGTGTTCATCAAAGGCCCCGGCGCAGGTCGCGATGCTGCTATCAGAGCGCTTCAGGGCGCAGGTCTGGAGGTTAAGACTATCCGCGATATCACGCCCCTGCCTCACAACGGCTGCAGGCCACCCAAGCGCAGAAGGGTCTGACGGTTTATATCAAGAATTATCAATGAAGCAATTGCTATGGCACGATTCAGAGGGTCAATTACCAAAGTATCACGCAGGTTAGGGATAGCGCTGTCTCCCAAGGCGGAAAAATATCTCGAAAGACGTCCGTACGCTCCAGGCGAGCACGGCCAGTCCCGCAAAGGCAAGGTGTCGGAATATGCCCTCCAGTTGAGGGAAAAGCAGAAGATGAAATATCTCTACGGCATCCTCGAAAAGCAGTTCAGAAACTACTACCAGAAAGCGGTTGCGCAGCGTGGCGTTACCGGCGATAACCTGGTCAAACTGCTCGAAAGACGCTTCGATAACGTCGTCTTCCGTTGCGGATTCTCTCCGTCGCGCGCAGGTGCCCGTCAGCTCGTTTCTCACGGTCATCTCCTCGTCAACGGCAAGAAGGTCAACATTCCTTCATTTCTCGTTTCTCCCGGCGACCAGATCGAGTTCAAGCAGAAGAGCCGCAACCTCGACGCCGTGGCCGATTCGCTGAACAAAGCCGCCGAGTCGAGAATTCCGGCATGGATTCAGGTGGACAAAGCGAATAAAAAGGCGGTTTTTCTTGCAGTACCAGAGCGCGAAGATGTACAGGAGCCATATAACGAACAGCTTGTTGTCGAGTTGTACTCCAAGTGATTTTTTTGAATCCTTAAGGTAGCAAGACTATGATATACCAGATGCAGATGCCTGCAAAGATCGATGTGGATGAAACAACCCACACCGGCAGTTTCGGGCGCTTCATCGCCCAGCCGCTGGAGAGGGGATACGGAGTTACGCTGGGCAACGCCATGAGAAGGGTTCTGCTTGCCTCTCTGCCCGGAGCCGCGATCTCCGGTATCAAGATAGATGGAGTGTATCACGAGTTCTCGACCATCGAGGGCGTTCGTGAAGATGTGCCCGAGATTGTGCTGAACCTGAAAAAGGTTCGTTTCAGAACGAACTGCAAGCGCAGTTGCAAAGCGTCGCTGACGCTCGTCGGTCCGAAAGAGTTTGTTGCTGGCGATATCGTGGCCCAGGATGGCGAATTCGAGGTGCTCAACAAGGATTTGCATATTGCCACGATCAATGCTGACGCCACCGTATCCATCGACATTTATGTCGGTCGCGGTCGCGGTTACGTGCCTGCCGAGGAGAATCGCAGCGAGGGAATGCCGATCGGCTTCATCGCGATCGATTCGATCTTCACCCCGATCAGAAACGTCAAGCTGACCGTGGAAAATACCCGCGTTGGTCAGAGAACCGACTACGAGAAGATGATTCTCGATGTCGAGACCGACGGTTCGATCTCGCCCGACGATGCGATCAGCATGGCCGGCAAGATCATCACTGACCACGTCACCTTTTTTGCCAACTTCTCTCCGACCGAGGAGGAGTTTTCCGAGGAGGAGTACAAGCAGCTCGACGACGAGTTCGAGAGCATGCGCAAACTCCTGCACACAAAGATCGAGGATCTCGACCTTTCGGTTCGTTCGCACAACTGCCTGAGACTGGCTGAAATCGATACTCTCGGTGATCTGGTCTCCAGAAAAGAGGATGAGCTGCTGAACTACAAGAACTTTGGCAAGAAGTCGCTGACGGAACTGAAGGAGCAGCTCGACAAGTTCAACCTCAAGTTCGGGATGGATATTACCCGTTACCAGATGAAGGGTTGAGAAAGGTCTATTGTTTTATTGAACATCAATGAGAGCGGAAACAAGAAATGCGTAAAGTCAAGCCAGCAAGGAAACTCGGGAGAACGGCCGCCCATAGAAAAGCAACCCTGTCGAACCTCTCGACGCAGTTGCTGATTCACAAGCGTATCGAGACCACCGAAGCGAAAGCCAAGGAAACCCGCAAGGTTGTCGAAAAAATAATCACCAAAGCGCGCAAAGGCACCCACCACGCGCAGCGCGAAATTTTCAGCGCCCTGCGTGATAAAGAAGCGGTTCGCGAGCTTTTCGAAGAGATCGTAGCCAAAATCGGTTCGCGTAACGGCGGATACACCCGTATCATCAAACTCGCACCCCGTTATGGCGATGCGGCCAAGATGGCGGTCATAGAGCTGGTTGATTATACCGAGGCTCCGTCAGCAACGCCGGTAGCCGCGAAGCAGGATCGCTCCAGGCGCGTCAAAGGCTCCAAGAAAGCCGAGTCTGAATCGCAGGAGAAAGAGGGCGGCGAAGCAGCGGAATAACAGCCTCTCCTCCGGGATAGAAAAGCAACACGTTAGTCATCGTTCGCTCGATCATCACGATCACCAGCGGGCGATGACTATCTGCTTTTCAGAGAACATCGGATCGATATCACCAATCGGCAACTGTTCGACCGTGGCCGGGAAGCCCAGATGCTTCTCCCGCGACTGCACGGCCTGCGCGATCTCCTCGTCGAGAATTCCACCCTTGAGGCAGATCAGCACGCCTCTCTTTTTGAGCAGCCTCGCGCTGTAGGCGCACAACTCTTCGAGAGGCGCGACCTGACGGCTGAGTACCGTATCGAAGATCACCCCTTTCAGCTCCTCGACCCTCGTATGCAGGGCGATGACATTCTCAAGTCCTAGCGCTTTAATCATCTCCTTGCACGCCGCGATCTTTTTTCCTGTGGAGTCCACGAGCAGGAATGAGGTTTCAGGAAAGAGTATCGCCAGTGGAATACCGGGCAAGCCGCCGCCGGTGCCGAGGTCGAGCACCTTTTCACCGGGCCTGAAGTCGTGGACACGGCTGACGAGAAGCGAGTGAAACACATGCTTGACGACGACAGGCGCATGCTCCTTGCGGCTGACGAGGTTCACCTTGCGGTTCCACTCATCGAGAAGGTCGGCGTAACGCACCAGAAGTTTCAGTGCTTTATCAGTGGCTGGGATGCCGTGCTGGCGGCAGAGTCCCTCGATCAGGTGCAGGTCATTCGGCATGAAAAATCATTCGGCTGCGATGGTGAAGAGATGCGTACAACAGGAAAAAACGACATTTTAACGCCAATGGCAAATGTTCCGCGCTCTTCAGAAAAGCTCGCAGGCTATGGCGGAAAAGTTGTAAATTCCTGACATGGGTACAGTTGTTCAATCGTAGTAAGTTCAGAAAGATACCGATTGTAATGAAGCAGATTGTCGATAAGCATGTTTATGCCGTGATCATGGCGGGGGGATTAGGGAGCAAACTCTGGCCGCTGTCGAGAAAAAAGTCTCCCAAGCAGTTTCTCCATTTCTTCGATGGCGGTACGATGATCCGTAAAACGGTCGAACGAATCGCCGGAGCAGTCCGGATGGAGAATATTCTCATCATTACCGGCAAGCAGCACTGGCTCCTGGTCAGCGATTCGCTTCCCGATTTCGATCCAGACAACATTATCATCGAGCCAACGATCAGGGACACGGCTACCTGCATTGCGCTGGCGACTACCTTCATACGCAAGCGCGATCCCGACGCCGTAACCATCGTGTTGCCCGCCGACCATCTCGTGCTCGACGAGGAGCAGTTTCTGAAGACCATCGCCAAGGGGGTCGGACTCGCTCGGGAGCAGCGTGGACTCATCACCGTCGGCATCCATCCCGACCGGCCCGAGACGCGATATGGCTATATCCAGGTGGAACCGTCGGTTATGATCGGTGACGAGAACGACGATCCTGAAGACGATGACATTTCGTTGTTCCGCGTGAAAACCTTTGCCGAGAAGCCTGATCTCGCAACCGCTGAACAATTCTTGCAAAGCCGCGATTTCTGGTGGAACAGCGGCGTGTTCATCTGGCATGTCGATGACATCACCCGTGAGTATCGCCGCTCGCTACCCGATCTGTACGAGGATATGGAGAACGTTCACGCTTTCATCAGCACGGAGCGGCAGGAGTCGGTCATCGAGGATGTGTATAGCTGGATTCACCCGGTCTCGATTGCCTACGGTATCATGGAGAAGGCCGAAAAGGTTTTCATGCTCGCCGGAAATTTCGGCTGGACAGACCTCGGAAGCTGGGACGAGGTGATCAAAATCGGCCTCGGTCTCGAAGGGCGCGACACGGATGGCCAGGAGGTGATCATGATCGACTCGGAAGATGTGTTCGTTCGCAAGCCTCACGGCAAGGCGGTGGTGACGGTAGGCGTCGATGACATTATCGTGGTCGATACGCCCGATGCGCTCCTCATCTGCAAGGCGGGCGAGTCGCAGAAGGTGGTCAAGGCGGTGGAGATGATGCGGAGAGAGCCGGGGCTTGAAGGATTTTTGTAGAAGGGGAT
>JAAXWU010000216.1 GCA_013334855.1 Chlorobaculum sp.
TTCCCATTTGAAAATGGCCGTTTACACAGTTTGTTGAACAGACCCGAATATTATTCCTGAACCCCTTGTATATTTCCTGTATCCAGATTTTCTGCTGTATGTCTGCAAACGCTGTTGCAGTACATCGTTAAGCAGTCAACAGCAATCTTGGCGAATGACGAATCGAGTTTCACACGAACCTCCACAGAGGCGTTTAACGGGAGTAGTGATTCTTCACGGGTTTACGGCGAACCTCGAAAGCGTCCGGGAGCTGTTCGGCCCGCTTGGCCGTTTCGATCTCAGGATTGACGCCCCGCTCTTGCGCGGTCATGGAGCCGCTTCGCCGGATGATCTGCGCGGCGTGACCTGGAAGGAGTGGCTCGAAGATGCCGAACGGGCGCTCGTAGCGCTGACGGGCCTCGGAGGCAAGGCGGTCGTCATCGGCCACAGCATGGGGGCGCTGCTCGCGCTGCAACTTGCCGCACGGCGTCCAGAGCTGGTCGATTCGCTCATACTCGCCACGCCGCCGGTCAGGCTGGCTTCGCCGCTCGCCCCCGGACGCCCGCTCCACTTCCTCGCGCCGCTTATCAGCTATGTGGTTGACCGGTGGAACATGGAGTCGAAATATGCCGATCCCGGCAGCGCCATCATGCCGAAACAGTACGAGTGGGCGCCGACCAGAGCGATTCTCTCGATGTTCGAACTCCTGGAGGAGACGACGCGGATCACGGATCGCGTCCGCGCTCCGGCGCTTATCCTCCACTGCCGACGCGAAAGCATCGTGCTGCCCGAGAGCGCCGAGCTTCTGTTGCGCTCCATTGCGACGCAGCCGGAGAAGAAATCCATCGTCTGGTTCGAAAAATCCGATCACCAGATTTTCTGCGACTGCGAGCGCAAGGAGGCCGTCGAAGCCGCTGTCCGGTTTGTCGCCAGTCGCGTAGAGCATCAACCCGCAAACCCGTAACGTCATGAAAAAACAGTTCTTCCGTTTATTCAGGCCTCTTCTGCTCGTCGGCGTTTTCATTCCCAGCAGGCTCCAGGCCGCGCCTGTCGTTACGCACGAGAGTGTCCATCTCGATGAAATCGCCATCGGTTCCGGTTACGCATGGGGGCACATGAAATTCACTGAATCCAATTTAAATGCCGTGCCGATCTTTGTGCGCATCGGATTCGACATGAGTTCAGCCGTTGGCATGAAGGAGTGCAAAAGTACGCTTCAGCTTGCACTCGAACCGTTCTGCAATCCTGTCTCGAAGCCAGAATCAGGCATCGAAACCGGTTTGAATGTCATCTTCCGCTACCTGCACCCGATCGCGCCGTCGGTGAAGCTGGTCTCTGAAATCGGCTCCGGGCCTATGTACCTGAGCATCGACAGCGTGGAGCAGGGCAAGGCGGGATTCAATTTTCTGAACCAGTTCGGCCTCGGCGCGCAGTTCGCCGTTTCCGGCAACAGCGCGATCACCGTCGGCTACCGGTTCCGCCATCTTTCCAACGCGGGGACCAGCCAGCCGAACCGTGGCATCAACAGCAATGCCGTGGTGCTGAGCTGCTCGCTGCTGTACTGACGAGTCATCGCGAGCACTTTCGCCAACCGGAGCTTTGCCATGCGCATCGTCGATCTGAGCCATCCGATCACGGCCGGGATGCCGCTCTGGCCGGGAACGCCCGCGCCGGAATTTTCCGATCTCCACACGATCTCGCATGACGGTTTTGGCGAGCGCTGGCTGCAACTCTCGTCGCACACCGGCACCCACCTCGACGCTCCGGCGCACATCGTCGAGGGCGCGGCGACGATTGACCAGTTGCCGGTCGAGCATTTCATCGGCAAAGGGATGGTGCTCGATCTGCGGGAATCGTGTCAAGATTCCATTACGCTCGAAGCGCTTCTGTCCTGTCGTTCGCAGATTGTCGACGCGGAATTCCTGCTGCTGCATACCGGCTGGAGCCGCTTCTGGGGAAGCGATGCGTATAATCGCGGCTATCCGGCGCTCTCTGCCGAAGCGGCGGCGTGGCTTGCCGAAGCAGGACTGAAAGGCATCGGCATCGACGCGCCATCCTTTGATGTCTGGGACTCCGAATCGCTGCCGGTTCACAAACGACTGCTCGGCGCGGGATTGCTCCTGATCGAAAATCTCACCGCGCTCGACCGCCTTGCCGGAAGCGATTTTTTTCTTTCCGTCCTGCCGCTCAACATCGTTGCTGCTGAAGCCTCCCCGGTCAGGGCCGTGGGTATACTACCATCATTTTTGCAATTGTGAACTTTTTTCTTTTGTCATTTCAATCGCAGTGCGTTACCTTCCGTAGTGTCAAATTCAACTTTCGCTTCACTGTTCTTTCTTTCTGAAACTTTCATAAGTTATGGACAGATCAGAGCGCAGGACGCTTTCCTCGATAACCGGCAAGGTTATCATGGCTCTCGCAGGATTATTCCTGGTGGTGTTTCTCCTGGTTCACCTCGGCATCAACCTCTTGCTTATGGCCGATGACGGCGGAAGAGCGTTTACCGGGGCGGCAACCTTCATGGCGACCAACCCGGTGATCAGGCTTTTCGAGGTGGTTCTCTTCGGCGGAT
>JAAXWU010000082.1 GCA_013334855.1 Chlorobaculum sp.
TTGACGAGAATCAGCGGCCCGCCCGGCGCATTGATTTTCGCGTAGCGGTAATTGCCCTTGCCCGACGCGAATGACGAGCTTCCGGCGAGCCGGTCGATAACGTCGAAGCCGATATTGTGCCTTGTTGTAGCGTGTCGAAGTTCCGGATTGCCAAGGCCGACGATGAGTTTCATGCGCGTGTCGAAAGTGTTCAGTGTGTTCAAAGGTGCCGGAATATAAAAAGGTCGGGGAGAAATGATGAATGATGATTTGTGAATGCCCCGAAACGCCACCCGTTTTGTCCACATCGTCCACAAAGTCCACTGCGTCCACACCGCACAAATGCCCAGGCAAACGCTATTCCCCCCTTTGCGCTACCGAAAAAACCCGCTATCATCCCGAAAGCACAGCCCAGTAACTCTTGCCCCTCGTTGCAAGGTTCAGGGTACAACGGTTGTTTCATCAGCTACACCAGCGCTGACCGGCAATAGGCCGAGTGGAGCACCAGCGAGGCGCTCTATCTCGTCACCGGCGAAATCGTCCTTCACAACGAAGACACCGTCTAAAAACTGATCTGGTGGCGGTTTTTTTTTGTTCTGTAACGAAAAAAATCGAACAGTCTGAACAAAAACAGTAAAAAGGTATTATCTTTAAAAATGTATTTGAACAGAGTAGGTGCAATATTGCTGAATAAAACGACGTAGCTGGAGATTAGCGTTGTGATATACTGGCAATAATATATCCGGTATGAGTTTAAATGGTGCAAGACGGCTCTGGAAGTGATGTCGGTCAACATGTAGATTTTATGTCGCGATCGTGAGAAGGTGAAGCCTTTAAGATGGCGTTGAGCTTGTTTCGGACTGAAATGTGTATTTGGAGGTATTAAAATAGCCATGCTCCGGTTCTGGATCATCAATATACCACCTCTGCTCGGCGTGCTTTTGTGGCCGTTTCTTGCCATGATTTCATATTTTATTTTCGATCCTCCCGGTTCTGAAAAAAGCTGGCTGGTATGGACCCTGCATTACGCTCTTCTTGCATATCCTGTGCCGACGGTTGCTGGGGTTATTCTTTCCTGGAAAAAATGCAAGAACAATGAATACAAACCTTGTTTTTTATACACTTTGCTTACCTATTCATGTTTGCTTTTGATCATCCTGTTATTCTCTGTCATATAGCAGGCACCTTTTTGAGGGTCATTGGGTTATAGGATTTTTTCATTCTATAATGGATTAGCCTGTTGGATAATAATGTCACCAACTGACACAATTAAACAGGGCGAATCTGTTCAGGCGCATTGTCATCGGTTTTATGGTAGATCAGGATGAGGTCTGGTTTCAGTTAGCAATCAAGACAATCGTTCAATGTTCCTGTCAAAGAGTGATCGACTGCGTTTGGCGGCAAAGCCTTATCCTCCGCCAGCAGGTTGACGATCTCATCAAACAGCGCGTCCAGTTTTTTGCCGTTTTTACCCGATTTATTTCTCCGCTAATCCCGCCTGAAGCGGCTGGGGAGTTTAATCGTGCGTATTCAACTCTTCGAGCAGATTTTTCATGGTATTTGCTGTTTCATGCTCGCCGCGTCGGGCGGCCTTGATCGCTTCGATTGTTTCGGCATTCGGAACAAGCGGCTCGAAAGGTAGCGCCTTTATAACTGTAATTTCATGCGTAAATCTACGCATGGTACCTTGACCATGAATAGATTTACGCAATCGATGCGGTATTTTCTCACCGTATCTCAGGTACTATTTCAGAACTTTAATATTTTCGGCAGCCACTTTGCCTTTATTTTCAACCAGATCATACTGGACTTTTTCCTCTTCATTTAATGTTGCAAGCCCGCTCTTTTCAAGAGCATTGATATGCACAAAAACAGTAGCTCCGCCATTATCAGGGTCGATAAATCCATAGCCTTTCATTTTATTAAACCACCTCACTGTGCCGGTATCAGCCATGATGGGAGTGGCCATAAGCATGGACAGGGCAAACGTAATGTAGAAGGGTTTTTTTAGCTTTTTCATAATGTAACTTCCAGGATTAGCTCCCAGGTTAATAATTATTTGACATGCATGGGAGTAAAACATGCCAAACCAAATGATTATAGCGACTTTGCCAGCCAGCGAAGCACGGCGTGCTTAAAACGTTCTCATGTCTGACGCGGCGACGGTTGTTTGCCGCCGAATGCTCAGTTATTGATAAATTATTTAACTGTGACATTAACAGCTTGAGGTCCTTTTTGGCCTTCGCCAATTTCAAAAGTAACCTCCTCTCCTTCTTTCAAAGTTTTGAAGCCATCTTTTTTGATTTCTGAGAAGTGTACGAATATATCTTTGCCACTCTCGGTAGTGATAAATCCAAATCCTTTCTCTTCGTTAAACCATTTCACTGTGCCGTTTTCAGCCATGACGGGAGTGGCCATAAGCATGGACAGGGCAAACGTAATGCAGAAGGGTTTTTTTAGCTTTTTCATAATGTAACTTCAAAGATTAGCTCCCAGATTAATAGTTATTTGACGTGCGTGGGAGTAAAACAAGCCAAACCAAATGATTATAGCGTCTTTGCCAGCGAAGCACGGCCAGCTTAACCCGTTCTCATGTCTGACGCGGCGACGGTTGTTTGCCGCCGAATAATGCTTATATGTTTTCTGTATAATATCATCGTATTCTTCATTTCTGTCAAGCATAAGCCCCCGATTCTCACAGCCCCTCAACGGGACCGCATCCCCACTGAAGGTCCTTGCCTGTGGGTTCGAGTGTAAAAAGCGTGATATTGACATCGACATACCCCAACAATTTCTATACTGTACAAATGCCACTGAAAGACCGTTTAACCGGCGAAAACATATATGGTGAAGAATAGTGCATAATAAGTCAATATACAACTCAGACTTTCGTGTGGCTGCTGAAATAATCGGTCAATGTGTCCATTCCGTCAGGGGCGCATGAATCTTCGTTGCCGCGTCGCGACGCTTCTTTCCATGAACATGCATATTCTTACCGAAAATTTGCGTTGCTTAATAACCGTCAGTGTCGGCAAGTCCGGCTAAACAAGGCTCGTCGATCCAGTCGGAAGCGACATGGATCGACCGTTCGGTCTGGAACGATCGCCTGTTGGCGGCGCTGGACAACGGCGTCAAAGGAACGAAGTGGTACAGCTTGATGGACAAGGTGTGGCGACGGCAAACGCTGGAAAACGGCTGGCAGGACGTCAGACGCAATCGTGGCGGAGCCGGAGTCGATGGCCAAAGCATCGAGCGATTTGCAGCGAAAGAGGAGCAGTATCTACAAGAACTGGAAGCGAGCTTGAGAAGTGGCGCGTATCGTCCGGCTCCGGTCAAACGGGTGGAAATCCCGAAAGGCAACGGCAAGAAGCGACCGTTAGGCATTCCGACGGTCAAAGACCGGATCGTGCAGTCAGCCATCAAGCGAGTGATCGAACCGATCTTTGAGAAGGTATTTGAACCGACGAGTTATGGATTTCGACCGAATCGAAGCTGCAAAGATGCGTTGCGTGAAGTAGATCAGTTGCTCAAACAAGGCAACAGCACCGTAGTGGATGCCGACATCGAAGACTTCTTCGGCAGCATCTCACACGAACGAATGATGGAGAAGAGAGAGGATCACATCAGTGACGGCAACCTGCTGAAACTGCTGGAAATGTACCTGAAACAGGAGGCCATCGATGGGCTGTCGAAATGGACGCCGCTCTGCGGCACTCCGCAAGGAGCGGTGATCAGTCCGCTGCTGGCAAACCTCTCTCTGCACGAACTGGATGTGAAGATGCGAGAAGGCGGCTACCGGATGGTGCGGTACGCCGATGATTTTGTGGTCATGTGTCGAAGTGAAGCCGAAGCGAAACAAGCGCTGGAAGAGGTCAGGAGCTGGATGTCGGAGCATGGCCTGCGCTACAACGAAGCGTGGTTGCATGGTGCGATTGGCTATATTGCTCCGAAGGATAAACTGGAGGGTCAGGATGTAGCGATTTTAAAGGAGCGCAATCAAAAACTCGAAGCCGCCAGAGTGACTCGCAAACAAAATCGACGGGAAATGAGGCCGAGCCTTGATGCTAAAAAAATTACGTCAATAGCAGTCACCATCAACCAACTAACTCAGCAAGCCCGATTCTCCATTTCCAGTTGAGGCAAAACACCCGCCCTACGCATCCTTTTTGCATTCACGACGACCTGCCATATTGACCACATTGTCCATAGTGACAGTGTGCGTCCATGTGCGTCTACGCCACACGTAGCCAGTCGGGCATGAACCCGACCCCTGTCAATGTAATCGTTTCAAATCCGCCTGCGGCATGGCTTGCGCTTCGGCGGCGGTGAAGACCGGGTCTTCTTTGCAGATATAAACAGAACCGACGTTGCAGCGGCCGCATTTGCCTCCATGAGCAACGCAAAAGAGCCACCTTTTCGGGTAGCTCTTTTGTGCGTGAGACTTTGCATCCGGTGACAGACTTTTGTCGAAACATGCCTGAACGGTGATTGATGCGGTGTGAAAAATCAGTCGATTTTACGCTACATCCTCCGATTTTCGGCGTGTCCTGTATTTTATGCCAGCCATGCCAAGTCCACCGAGACCCAAAAGCATCGCCGTTGAAGGCTCGGGCACAGGAGCTGAATTATACAGCACAGAGACCTGGTCTATATGATCTCCCATAGTGTCGCCGCCAATGCCGTTGAACGACAATGTCAACGTTTCTCCGGCCTTGACCGGCAGATTCGAGTAGGAAATTGGTGCCCAGTTTAAATCGCCCACACCGGGAGTATAATTATAGCTGCCAGAAACAATCGTGCCTGAAGCCGATCCTGTTAAAGAATATTGTACTCCTGAACCCGATCTGTGCCAATAGTCAAAACTGAAATCAACCGTGCCATTTGATCCGGTAACGGTCATGGTTTGCGATGTTACTTCTGCGGGAGAGTAATAGGTCAATTCATAATGCTGTCCCGTGGGAAGACCATCGCTGCCATTTTCGGGAGAAGCCTCATAGCCCTGAACCCAAAATTCAAGAATATCGGCAGTGCTCGACCATCCCGGAACCAAAGCATTCGAGTACGTTGTCCAGCCACCATCAAAATGAGGACTTTCAAATTCACCATTCATAACAAGTTCGACCGGAGCCGCAAAGCATGACGGCGAACTTCCTGACATCAGCACTGCTGCCAATGCAATCATACGGGTTTTTTGCACTACTAACCCTCCTGAGATTTTGGTATGTACTACTTTCGATCCATGCTATAAAAACAGCGCGTTGATGGCTTCCGCATGTGATGTGTTGTATCAGGGAGCTGTCTTTGAAGTAAATGGGCGCAAAAATGGTAGTATACTGATTTTGTGAAATAATGCACCTAAAGCATATATAAAATATATAGAATTTTGGATTTTCAAAACAGCAATAAACGGTTGTTCAGAGCCTGAAGCGCTGAATGCGGCGACAAGCGCGGCTGTTATGGATTGGTCAACAAAATTCCGTCGGCAACAGGAATGTTCGTTCGGCGTGAACTGTCTGTATGACGACCTGCTTGTCACCGGGGTCATATGCACACTCTCAGCCGGAAATGCTACCTTGAAGCTGGCAGAGCATCATTGTCACCTTAGCCGCAACCGCCATGAAACATGTCCGCCAGTTCCCGCTCTTCACATCCGCTCTTGTCGCCCTTGCGCTGCTCGTCGCGCCGTTGACGGCAGCCGCATCGCCAACGAGGTGATCTACCTCGTCACCGGAGAAATAGTCCGCCACAGCGACGACACCTTCGAAAAACTGATCCAGTCGCTCAAGGACTGAAAGCTGCAACCTCAGCCGCTATCGCGGTTTACGATACTGAATCCCGCTGTCGGAATGTGTGCTCCGGCGGCGGGATTTTTTGCGTTGTGGGAGGAGGAAGCTGAATTTGTGCGTACTGGAATAAACGTAATGCTGCGTATATTATCGTTGCACAAAATTTGGAGGTAAAAAGCAATGAGTGAGATTCTTGATATTGCCCACGAGATGGCGCAGGACTTGTTTAACGTCGGAGCAATGGAGGACGTGACGATGCTCAAAGTTGAAGAGCTTTGTTTAAAAGACTCGTTCATGACGCTTTTACATGGTGGCGAAAAAAATCAAGAATTGAAAAATGGTAGGGGTAATTATTGGGTCTGGTAGTGACCATTTAGAGTATGAATCTGAAAGATTTTAAAAAATGGTTTAATAATGCTTTTTGGAAGGCATTTAAAAATCAAGCGATTCCTGTTTGGGTACCTCAAACAAAAAAAGATAGAGATCAAATTATATTAGAAGTGTATGCTTCTATTGAATCTGCGCAATATGCACCATCAGTTCCAGAAGCTGAAATAGTAATGAATAAAGGAATGGGTGTTTCTCGAATAGTTCCTGTTTTCAGTATAAAAGATTATTGCATCTATTACTTTTGCATAAAAGAACTTGAAGATATTTTGTGTTCAAAGCGAACTGAAAATACTTTTGGGGGTTGGACTCTTGGCGGAAAGCTTCGACAAAAAGAGAATGTTGAGATTGAATGTGAGTTATCTGAATACGGTCGATACTCTTTTAATCCATCAGCTTGGGTTCAGGCATTTGGCGAATTCAACTCTTTGTTATATGCGCAAATTAATCAAGGAAATTACTCACATGTTTTGCAGTTTGATCTTTCAAATTTTTATGATTGTATTCGTCTTGATATTTTAGAACGTTATATGCGAGAAGATGCTCCGGCAGATAAGGGTTGGATTATCGCGCTTCTTTTTTACCTTTTAAATCACTGGAACCGCCGAAATACAGGGTTACATCCACAGATAGTTGGTTTGCCGCAAGACGCTTTAGCAGATTGTTCAAGAATACTTGCAAATTATTATTTGCAGCAATATGATGAGTTTGCTGCGAAAATATGTAATAAGATTGATGCCTTGTATTTTAGATATGCAGACGATCAAATGATCCTATTAAATGATCCGCAAAAGGTCGAGATTTTATTGTTATTGCTATGCCGAAAATTGGATAGGTATGGTTTGAGAGTAAATCAGAAAAAAGTGATGCTTTGGAAGGCTGAAGAATTAGCTAAACACCGCTTTATCGAGGTTCAGTCAGTTTTCTCTAAAAAAGATGATACCAAAAATCCAGAGCTTGTTTCATTTTTTGTTGATACATATCTGAAAATACCTGCTGATGAACTTGAAAAAAGTTGGAATCAAGGTATGCCTTTATTGAATAGGTTGATTTGGGCTAATTTAGAGTCTCTATCACAGAGAAAATTTGATTTGATTGTTTCAAGGCTGCTAAGTGAAAGTTATTTGCTTCTTATTGATCATAAAAAGCTTGATCGGGTCGCTTCATTAAACGTGAAGCAATCAGTTCCAATAAACTTGGATGAGGTGCTATGTGTTTTGGGGAGTAAAAGTGTGCATAACTCATTTCATCGCGAGGTTCTTGTTTTTGCGACGCAAACAAAAAATGTAAAACTTGAGTTATTTTTTAAAAGACGGCTGGAAGAATTAAACTTGATGATGCAAAAAAATGCTATTATTTAATACATAATTAATCCCTTCTTGCCTTTAATTGTATTTCTGTGTACGAAAATGCCTTGCTATTCTGTAGAAAACGTATAGACTGGTAAAAAGGGAATGTAAATTGCATGATACATCCACAGTTCCCGCTCTCATTTTCCACCCGATTTGCGCACTCTCCGCTGAAAATGCTACTTTGAAGCTGGCAGAGCATCATTGTCACCTTAGCCGCAACCGCCATGAAACAAGTCCGCCAGTTCCCGCTCTTCACATCCGCTCTTGTCGCCCTTGCGCTGCTCGTCGCACCGTTGACGGCAGCCGTTGCCGAGCTGTTGCCCTTCTCGATGGGGCAGACGGTCTATGTGCCGTCGTACTCGCATATCTTTGTCGGCAACCGGCTGAAAACCTTTGACCTGACAACCTCGCTGGCGATCCGGAACTCCGATCCCGAAACGCCGATCACCGTCACGCGGGTTGACTACTACGACGCTTCGGGGCGCTTCATCCGCGCCATGATGAAGACGCCTCTCGTCGTCCGCCCCGTCTCGACGCTCGTTTATGTGATCGACGAGTCCGACAAAACCGGCGGCGTCGGGGCGAGCTTCCTCGTCACCTGGAGGTCGTCCAAAAAGGCCGCGCCGCCCGTCGTCGAAAGCGTGATGATCGGCACGGGAATGCAGCAGGGCATCTCGTTCACCTCGCGAGGCCAGGTGGTGCGCGAAACCCGGCCCTGACGACGGCATTGGCCTCTATCGGGGTCAGTCGATTTTCAGTGAGGGTTTCGACGCCAGCGGCGACGGGTAGTACGAGACGAGGAGATACGATGAGACCGCCATTGTCAGAATGGTCACCAGATGCAGGAGTTGCGATGCGGTGGCGCTAAGGAGTCCCTGTTTTGCGGCGATGACGGCGATGATGAAGGTGAACTCGCTGTTCTGGCCGAGCCGGACGCTCAACTCCTTGCTGAATTTCGGCGTTTCGCCCGTCAGCTTCAGCGCCCGGCGGAAAACCAGCGGCTTGATGAAGAGCAAGAGCGCCGAAAGCAGAATCGCAGGCAGGGCGATGCTTTTCATGAGCGAAAAATCGAGCTGCGCGCCGAGGGCGAAGAAGAAGAGCACGAGAAAAAAGTCGCGGAACATCTTCAGCTCCTCGGCGATCAATCGGGCGATGCTGTTGTCGGCCAGAGCGATGCCCGCGATGAACGCGCCGGTTTCGTGGCTCAGGCCAATCGCCTCCGCCCCGAGAGCGATGCCGAAGCACCAGCCGAGCACCAGCAGATTCAGCAGCTCCCGGTAGCGCTCGACCTGCTCGATGATGCGGCTGAGCAGGTAGCGTTGCGCGACGAGCGCCGCGACGACGAGCATGATTCCTTTGAGAATGCCCAGCGACCCGGCGGCTATCGACAGATTCGCCTTGCCCTTGATGAAAGCGATGAGCAGGATCGCCATGAGATCCTGAATGATAAGCACCGCGATGCCGATAGCGCCCATGTGCTGCTGGTGCAGCGTTGTGGTCGGCATGAGCTTCAAGACGAGGATCGTGCTGGAGAACATCATCGCGCCTCCGCCGATGGCCGCCTCGGTGGGCGACA
>JAAXWU010000083.1 GCA_013334855.1 Chlorobaculum sp.
TGATTTCGGACTACATGAAGACGCTCGACACCGAGCGCTATCCGCTCTATGACCACGCCGATCTGGCGATGTTCACGGCATGGAAGGATGGCGTCATGGTCGGCACGATTGCCGCGATCCAGAACCGCCGACACAACGAGATTCACCAGGACAAGGTTGGTTTCTGGGGCTTTTTCGAGTGTCTGAATGATCAGAAGGTGGCCGATGCGCTCTTCGATGCCGTCGCCATGTGGCTCAAAAGCAAGGGTCTCGATACGATGCGCGGCCCGGTAAGCCCTTCGATGAACGACCAGTGCGGCATGCTTACGAAGGGTTACGACAGCCCGCCGGTGTTCCTGATGCTCTACAATCCGCCCTGGTACAACGATCTCTGCCTGAACAGCGGTCACAAGATCGGTCAGGAGCTGCTCGCCTGGTACATCGACCAGAAGCTCATCGACATCGAGCGGCTTCGGCGAATCGCGCAGCACGTCATGAAGAGAGAGGGGTTGAGCATACGGATTCTCGACTTGAAGAACTTTGACAGTGAAGTCGAGAAGATGAGGACGATCTATAACGGAGCCTGGGAAAAGAACTGGGGCTTCGTGCCCATGACCGACAAAGAGTTCGATTTTCTCGCCGAAAGCCTCAAGCCGCTCGTCAATCCTCACTATGTCTATTTCGTCGAGAACAGAGAGGGCAAGACCATAGGGTTTTCGCTCTCCCTGCCTGACATCAACCAGGCGCTCAGGCATGTCAACGGCAATCCATTCACGCCGTGGGGGCTGGTCAAATATCTCTGGTACAAACGGAACATCACCATGGTCAGAACCATTGTCATGGGCGTCTTGCCGGAGTATCGCAACAAGGGCATCGACAGCATCATGAACGCGCAGATTGCCGATTACGGCGGCAAGCATGGCGTATTCGCCAGCGAGATGAGCTGGATTCTCAAATCCAACGAAGCGATGAGCAAGCTCGCGAAGGTCATCGGCGGGGTACCATACAAGGAGTATGTGATTTACGAAAAAGCGATCTGAGTCGTTATTTCGAAAATTTGTCCCAAAACCGGATAGCCATAAACGACAAAAGGAGCCCTGAAAAGCTCCTTTTGCCGTTTTGTCTTCAACCTAACCTCTGAAATAAAAGAACATTCACACTCTTAGAACGAGGCCATAAAGACCAGGAAAGATTTTTCGGTATCCGGGTTGTAGATGGCCGAAGCGGTGTAGCGGTCTTTCGAGACCGAGATACCGGTGTTGACGAGAGCGATTTTATCACTTGTGGTGACACCGAACTGATCACCGTAGTAGTCCTCGCTGCCAAGTCCCAGAGTTGCTTTGGCAGTATATCCATCCTTGCTGTATATCTGGTAGTTGGCTTCACAATAAACAGCATTGTCGTAGTCATTGCCTCCGACGAACACACCGGCCATGAGTCCAAGTTTGTCTTTGGCATAGCTGGCGCTGACTTCGACGGTGTTGGCGCTATCATTACCGAAATTAAAAGTGTTGGTGACTTCTCCAACAGGGATATAGTAGTCGGTTACACCGAGGGTGACCGGTCCGATAGGCATGCTGACAGTGAGGTCAACCTCTTTGTAGCGATAATCTGATTGACCAGCAACCGGAGATGGAGTAGATTTTTCGAGTGCATAGGAACCCCATGCTCCGATAGAAAGGCCGCTTTTGCAAGTGTAAGAGAGATTTGGCTGGATAGCAGGAGAATCGCCCAGCTCCCCACCCCTCCAGACATAGCTGCTGACGACATCCGCGCCGAGCTTGAAGCCTTCAGCGGCGTTTGCATTGCTCGGGCCGAAACCGGCAACCAGGGCGACGGCGAGTGCGATCAGTTTTGCTGTCTTTTTCATTGACACTAACTCCTTGTTTAGGTGTGTGTTATGGTTGTGTGTGTGTTTAAACGGGTACCCCAACCTTTGGTGGCACCGGAAAGAACATGTGTAAAATCTTTTTTTTATTAAAGACTTTTTTCGAAACTCGACCTGTATGGCGAGTTAATAAAGTATAATTTCTTTTTCTTGTCTGGTCTTTGAAAGATAAGGTGCTTTAATGTTTAATCCTTAAAGTTTAATCCTTGTAACTCCCTTAATATAAAATAATCATAAAAAAATACAAAATCGTAAGAATAATTTAATTTATTCATCTGTTCTGTCTAAATAAATGAAGCCTTTTGTGCCTGGCTGTTTTTGCTGGCGTCAGTTCTCGTCATTAAATTCTGCAATCATTCGTCATGCTGAAGCGCTAAAATCATGAGCCTGTATCGCCTCTGTTTGCCATCGTCGATCGATCGCTGCCCGCAGCTTCGGCTATGGATCGGAACTATTGGGCTTATCGAAGGGTATAGCGAGGCGTTCACTGAGGTGCTCAAACTTACGGTGCACGAGATTTTCGTCAACGCCGTGATTCACGCTCATCATGATGATGTAATTCTTCCGGTTGTTCTGGTGTTCGAGACTGACGTAAGCGAGGAGGAGCGGTATCTGGAGGTCAGAGTGCGGGACTGCGGCGCGGGATTCGATCCCGAACGAACTGTTGCCGCGATCTGTTCAGGTCGGGAAGAACCAAAATCCGGCGGGCGAGGACTTTTTCTTGTCAATCACTACGTAAAAAGTTTCAGGATCGAGAAGCTTGCGGATGGTTGTGTCGTTGTAATGCGCTATATTGCCTATTAATCAATAACTGAAGACTTTTTAACGTTTTAACGACCCGCTGAACATGAATTTGCCTCGCAGTGCCGAATGGAGCGCCCTCGAATCACACTATCAGGATACCCGCCACCAGGCGATGATCGATCTGTTCAGCGCGGATCCGAAACGGCACGAACGGTTTTCCCTTACATTCGGCGCGATTCATCTCGATTATTCCAAGAACCGGATTACTTCGCGAACAATGGAGCTTCTCATGGAGTTGCTGCGTCGCTCGGAGATCGAGATGAAGCGTACGCAGATGTTCGCAGGGGAGCGGATCAACTTCACCGAACAGCGTGCGGTGCTGCATACCGCTCTGCGCCGTCCGCCGGGATACAGCATGATGGTCGATGGCGATGATGTAAGCGCTGAAGTGGCTGACGTACTCCAGCAGATGAAGGCATTCTGTCATACAGTAATCTCGGGTGAGTGGCGCGGTTACACAGGGCAGCGCATCACAGACGTCGTCAACATCGGTATCGGCGGATCGGATCTCGGCCCCTATATGGTCACTGAAGCGCTGAAGCCGTTTGCGCATGGCAATCTGCGGGCGCATTTTGTCTCGAACGTTGACGGCTCTCATCTTGCCGAGACGCTCAAGGGACTCAACCCGCAAACAACGCTTTTCATCATTGCCTCGAAGACCTTTACAACGCAGGAGACGCTCGCCAACGCCATGAGCGCCAGAGCGTGGTTTCTCGACGAGACCGGAAGTCTCGCGCATGTCGCGAAGCACTTCGTGGCGGTCTCGACCAACCGCGAGAAGGTCGAGGAGTTCGGCATCGATCCGGCGAATATGTTCCGCTTCTGGGATTGGGTTGGTGGGCGCTACTCGCTTTGGTCGGCCATCGGTCTCTCCATCGCGCTGTACATCGGCTTTGACCGCTTCAGCGAGCTGCTCGCAGGAGCGCACGCCATGGACGAGCACTTCCTGAATGAGCCGATGGAAGAGAACATGCCGGTGATCCTCGCTATGCTCGGCATCTGGTACAACAACTTTTTCGGCTCGCACTCGCAGGCGATCATCCCTTACGATCAGTATCTGCACCGTTTCCCAGCCTTCCTCCAGCAGCTCGACATGGAGAGCAATGGCAAGCGCGTGGACAGCGCCGGACGCGAGGCCGATTACGCCACCGGGCCGGTGGTCTGGGGCGAACCGGGGACCAATTCGCAGCACGCCTTTTTCCAGCTCCTGCACCAAGGCACAGAGATCATTCCGGTCGATTTCATCGTTTCGCTCAAGAGCCAGAACCCGATGGGGGAGCATCACGATATGCTGTTGGCCAATTGCTTTGCCCAGTCCGAAGCGCTGATGCGTGGAAAGAGCAAGGCGGAGGCTCGCGAAGAACTCGAAGCGGCGGGCATCTCCGGCGACGAGCTGACGAAACTGCTGCCGCACAAGCTGTTTCCCGGCAACCGCCCGACCAACACGATCGTGCTCGACGAGCTGACGCCTTTCAATCTCGGCAGCCTTATCGCTCTTTACGAGCACAAGGTGTTCGTGCAGGGTGTGGTGTGGAACATCAACTCCTTCGACCAGTGGGGGGTGGAGCTCGGCAAGCAGCTCGCCAAGGCGATCCTGCCGGAGTTCGATTCCGACAAAGCGGTCGAGAGCCACGACGCATCGACCAACGCGCTGGTAAACCGCTACCGGCAATTCCGCAAGGGCCAGCAACCGCCCGAACCCGACCAGCTCACCCTTTTCTGAATAACAAAAAAGCAGGCTGGTATTTCAACAACGCCAGCCTGCCTTTTATTCTCTTCTCTTTTCAGTCCACAAACGTCTTACATTCAGAAGGGTTTTAACCCTTCGGATATTCTCGCTCTTGCATTTACATTGCCCCGGCTTTCAAGCCGGGGGTAAAATTTCAAGCATCCTCAAAGCCCGTTTCGCGAGAAAATAATATCCACGCTGTTCTTGAGCTTGCCCTGAATGGTTTCCGGGCTGAAGAGCTTGTTGATCTCCTCGGCGGTGATGTGTTCGAGCAGTTCGGCGTCCTGAAGCACCAGCTCTTTGAGCTGAACCTTCTCTTCCCAGCTCTTCATGGCGTTGCGCTGTACGAGCCGGTAAGCCTCCTCGCGGGTCAGCCCCTTGCCCGTCAGCGCCAGCAAGAGCGTCTGCGAGAGAGTGAGGCCGTAGGAGGTGTCGAAGTTTTGCTCCATCCGCTCCGGGTAGACCAGCAGCGTTTCGATTGAATCGCGGAAGGTGCGAAGCATGTAGACGAGCGCGATGGTCGAGTCGGGCATGATGACGCGCTCGACCGAGGAGTGCGAAATGTCGCGCTCGTGCCACAGGGCGACGTTCTCCATGGCGGCGATGGAGTTGGAGCGCACCACGCGAGCCAGGCCGGTCAGGCGCTCGAAGGTGATCGGGTTGCGCTTGTGCGGCATGGCGGAGCTGCCCTTCTGCCCCTTGCTGAAGAACTCCTCGGTTTCGCGAACTTCAGTGCGTTGCATGTGGCGCAGCTCGGTCGAGAACTTCTCGATCGACGAGGCGACGATGGCGAGCGTGGTGGCGTACTCGGCGTGGCGGTCGCGCTGGAGAATCTGCGTCGAGATCGGCGATGGCTTGAGGCCAAGCTTCTGGCAGACCACGGCCTCGATCTCCGGCGAGAGGTGCTGGTAGGTGCCGACCGCGCCCGAAATCTTGCCCACCGAAATGATCTCCAGCGCCCGCTTCATGCGCTCCAGGTTGCGCTTCATCTCCTCGTGCCAGAGCAAGAGCTTCAGGCCGAAGGTGGTCGGCTCGGCGTGGATGCCGTGCGTACGGCCCATCTGGAGGGTGTACTTGTGCTCGACGGCCTTTTTCGCCAGCACCTCGATGAGCGACTCGATATCGGCCACGATGATTTTGCCCGCGTCGCGCATCTGCATGGCGAGGCACGTATCGACCACGTCCGATGAGGTGAGACCCTCGTGGATATAGCGCGAATCGGGGCCGACGTAACCGGCGACGTTGGTCAGGAAGGCGATGACGTCGTGCTTGGTCTCGTTTTCGATGACGAGAATCTCCTCGACGTTGAACTTCGCCCGCTCTTTAATGGTCGAAAGGGCGTCGGACGGAACGACGCCAGCCTCGACACGCGCCTCGACGGCGGCGATTTCAAGTTGCAGCCAGCGCTCGAATTTGGCCTCATCGCTCCAGATTGCCGAAATATCTTTCGGCGAGTAACGTGGTATCACTATGGTTCGGTTTTGGTTGTTAGTCTTCAGTTCAGGGTTAATATAGTTCGTGGTTCCTCAAAGTAACGGAGAATGGGACTCATGGGACATTTGGGACTTATGGGAGAAGATGTTAGGGATTTTCTTGTCGTTGAAGGGCACACGCCTTGTGCCCCCTGCAATTTTCTGGTTACCGTTCAGCCAATTATCCATTATCCATTATCCATTATCCATTATCCATTATCCATTATCCATTATCCATTATCCATTATCCATTATCCATTATTAATTATTCCTTTTTCCTGCATTTCGCGGTACACCGCACTCACAAAATCCAGCGCGGACTGGCGGTCGTAGGGGATGTCGCCGTCGATGATGGCGTTTTCCATGCGGCTCTTGATAACGCCAACCGTGCGGCCCTGCGGGAGGTTCAGCAGCTCCATGATGTCGGCACCGCTGATCGGCGGCCTCCATTTGGCGAGCAGATCTTTTTCGCCCACCTCGGCGATCTTCTCCTCGACGTTGTTGAAATTTTTCATGATGCGCTGCACCTTGTGCGGATTCTTGCTGGTCACGTCGGCGCGGCAGAGCATCATCAGCTCCTCCAGATCGGCTCCGGCATCGAACATCAGTCGCCGCACTGCCGAGTCGGTGATCTCCTCCTTCGAGAGCGGAATCGGGCGGTGGTGCAGGCGCACCATCTTCTGCACGTACTCCATCGGCTCCATCGGCCACTTCATCGCCTTGAAAATCCGCGCCACCAGCTTCACGCCTACCGCTTCGTGGCCGTGGAAGGTCCAGCCGCTGCCGGGGTGGAAGCGCTTCGTGACCGGCTTGGCGATGTCGTGAAAGAGGGCGCTGACGCGCAGCCAGAGCTTGCCGGAGTGCTCCGCGAGGTTGTCCACCACCTGGAAGGTGTGGAAGAGCGTGTCCTTGTGGCCGAGACCGTCCACCTGCTCGATGCCCGCCATCGCCGTCACCTCCGGGATGATCTCCTTCAACAAGCCGGTCGAGTAGAGAATCTTCAGGCCGATGGAGGGTTTGGTGGCCTCCATGATCTTGAGGAATTCGTGGCTGACGCGCTCCCGCGAGACGATCCCGATCCGCCCGCTCATTGCCGCCATCGCGTCGAGCGTGGCCGCGTCGAGCCGGAAGTCGAGCTGGCAGGCGAACCGGGCGGCGCGCATCATGCGGAGCGGATCGTCCGAAAAGGTCTTTTCGGGATCGAGCGGCGTCTTGAGCAGCTTTTCGCGGATGTGTCGCTGGCCGTCGAACAGGTCGACCACCTCGCCGCGCTCATCACGGTTCAGGCGCAGGGCGAGCGCGTTGATCGTGAAGTCGCGCCGCGACAGATCATCCTCCAGCGTGCCAATGCTCGTGATCGGCTTGCGCGACTCCGGGTTGTAGCTCTCCTTGCGAGCGCCGACGATTTCGAGCTTGAAGGTTCCGGCCTCCGGGTCATCCATTTCGAGCTGCGCTGTGCGGAAGCGCTCGAAGAGCACGAAGTTCCGTCCGCCGAGCTTTTCGGCAATGGCGCGGGCGAAAGGAACCGGCTCGCCGATCACCATGATGTCGATGTCGGTGCAGGGGCGCTGCATGACGAGGTCGCGGACGTAGCCGCCCACGATGTAGCAGGGGAGTCCAGCCTCGTCGGCGAGGTCTCCGATGCGCTCCATGATTTCAGGAGTGGCTTCGTGCCCGGTTGTCAGCATTCGGTCGTCGGTATCGTCGTCGTCGGTTCGGGATTCAGTCAAGGTCTGCGGTGTTCTTGCGTATCTCTTCAGTGATTCTCCCGGCCACCATCAAAGCGCGGCGTCCCTCCACGGAGGTCACTTTCGCGGGCCGTCCGGCGCGGATGGCGTCGATGAACTGCTCCAGCTCCACCTTCAGTGCGTTGACTTTCGGTACGTCAGGGCTGACGTAATCGAGCGCCATATCCTTGAGCGACTCCTGAATTTCGCCAAACTGTTCGAGAATTTTTTTCGTCGCGAAATTCCTGATCGGGTTTTTCGATGAAAGCTCTTCGGGCCTGACCAGCCGGAACACCTCCGACTTGCCGCTGGTGAAGTCGAGCGACGCATAGCTTTTCGGGTTGCGGCTGAAGAAGCGCATCTTGCGCATCTTGCTCCGGCTCAAGCGGCTCGCCGTCACGTTGGCGATGGCCCCGTTCTCGAACTCGATGCGTGCCGTGGCCATGTCGAGTTCGTTCGAGAAGACCTTCACCCCCGAAGCCGCGATGCTGCGAATCTCCGATTTGATCAGCGAGAGCACCAGGTCGATGTCGTGAATCATCAGATCGAGCACCACCGAGACGTCAGTCACGCGGCGTGAAAAGCCGCTCAACCGCTCGGCCTGGATGTACATCGGCTCGCCGATATACGGCTCCACGGCAAGCAGCGCCGGGTTGAAGCGCTCGATGTGGCCCACCTGGATGGTCAGCCCCTTCGCCTTTTCGATGCCGATCAGCTCGTCGGCCTCTTCGAGCGTCGTCGTGATGGGCTTCTCGATGAAGAGGTGCAGCCCCGCTTCGAGCAGTTGCCGCGCAATGGCGTAGTGCGTGCTGGTCGTCGTCGCAATGACGGCGGCGTCGCACGAGGCGGCCATCTCCTCAAGCGTGGAAAAGCAGCGTACCCCGTACTTTTTGCCGATCTCCTGCAACCGCTCCGGGTTCAGGTCGAACACGCCGGAAAACTCCACATCGTGGCTCTCGGCGGCAATCTGCTTCAACAGATTCGTATGGAACTCGCCGAGCTTGCCGACGCCTGCGACGCCTATGCGCATGATTCTCTCCTTTTCATTTCCGGCGGTTTTCTATTCTGCAATTCCGGCTGATGGTTCGAGCGCCTCGATCTCGTATTTGAACAGGCTCATCGAAATGAAGGTGCCGACCACGGTCAGCGCCCCGGCCAGATAATAGGGAAAGCGGTGATCCATGCCGTACAGGATGCTGCCGCTGAAGGGGCCGAGGATGCGGGCCAGCGCGTTGACCGACTGGGCGAACCCCATGACCTGCCCCTGTTTCTGCTTGTAGCTGTAGAGCGAGATCATCGAAATATTGAGAGGATTGACCAGACTCGTGCCGATGGCGAAGAAGAGCAGGATGACGAGGCCGGTCGTGAAGAGAGCATTTGCCGGAATGAACGGGATGAAGAAGACCCCGATGAACGAGGTGACGTGACCCAGCACCA
>JAAXWU010000084.1 GCA_013334855.1 Chlorobaculum sp.
CCGGCGTCGAGCACCCGGTCGAGCATCTCGCGTGGCACGGGGCGATGAGCATCGTAGCCGCGCACGCTTTTGCGCGATGCGGCGAGGTCGTGAAAGTTCGTCATGCCGGTTTCTCTCCCTGCGCGAGGTGGCTGAGCATTTCGAGGTCGCCCCCCTTGCCGATGGCGATGATCGTGCCGTTTTTCTGGATGATCTCCGCCGGGCGTGGCGTAGTGTGCAGTTCGCCGCCCGGCAGCTTGTAGCCGACGACGTTGATGCGGTGGTTATTGTAGAGATCGACCTCCTGAAACGATTTGCCGACCAAGGGCGAGTGTTCGTTGACCAGATACTGGGCGATCCTCAGGTTGAGGTTGTTGGCGTCGCTCAGTTCGTCGAGATACTCTTCGAGTTCCGGCTCGGTCAGGAGATTGGCCATGCGCTTGCCCGCCGAGCGGTAGAGCATCACCACTTTCTCGGCCCCCGCCCTGCGGAGCTTGCTTTCCGACTCGTCGCAATCCGCCCTGGCTACGATGTAGAGGTTCGGCTTGAGGTTGCGGGCGGTCAGCACGATGAAGACATTCTCTGCGTCGTTGCCCGCGGCGGCGATCAGCCCTTTGGCCCGGTGCAGACCGGCGTCGGCCAGCACCTCTTCATCGGCGGCGTTGCCCTTGATGGCCAGGAACCCTTCGTCCCGGGCGCGAAGCACATTGTCGATCATGTTGTCAATAATGACGAAGGGGATCGCCTTCGTCCGCAGCTCTTCGGCGACGCTTCCCCCGAGGCGGCCGTAACCGCAGATGATGAAATGGTCGTTGAGTTTCCGGAGCATTCGTTCATTGCGTTGATGTTCCCAGTGCGTCCGCCATTCGCCCGAGAGCAGAAAGACAGCGACATTGGTCAGGGTGAAGAAAAAGAGGCCCGTGCCGCCAACGATAAGCGCCATCGTGAAAATCTTGCCGGGATTCGACAGCGGTTGCACTTCATGAAAGCCGACCGTCGCCACGGTGATGACGGTCATGTAGAGTGCATCGAGCGTATTCATCCGCTCGATATATATGTAGCCCAGCGTGCCGGTGAGGATGAGCAGCGCCACGCTGACAATCGAGACCCAGAACCGGCGAAGGGTGGAGAACTGTTGCGACTCTTTAGTCAAAAGCGATGGTCGTCATGGCGTTAACGAAGCTGAAATCAGAGCTTGCGGATCTTGCAGAAATCTTTCGAGATTTTCTGGAACATATGGTTGGTCGCCGTCTGCATGATCACCGTCATGCCGGTGCTGACCATCGTCCGTACGACCTTCTCGGGTACGATGCGGAACGCCGGATAGAGCAGAAACTTGACATTGACCTTGAGGTCGAAATCGACCCGCGTCCGCTCTGGCTGCATCGGCGTGATCAGCATTTCCGCCGCCACCTTGCCTTCGAAGAGGTACTTTTCGGGCATGGTGAATGATTTGTTTTCGGCCAAGGGACGCCAGATGATTTTCCGCCCCACCGTGAACTGACGGATCATCTCGTCGCTCATCTCTTCGGGGTTCATCGAGGCGGCCTCTTCGGGCAGGTCGATAAGGATTTCGCTCTCCTGCTGGATATTGAAGATGACGTCGAACGGGTTGTTCTGCGGATCGGTCACCCGGAAGTGCCAGCGGTACGCTTCATCCCGGTCGAGCGCCTCGATTTTGTGGCAGAAGGGGTTGAAGGCGAGAATTCTCGGTTGGTCGGAAAGATAGTCAACCGTTTTATCGAAGTCTTTGTAAAATACCCATTGGCCCTTGCTTTTGCCTGTGGCGGTCATTTCCAGCATATCGGTATCTCCGGCTCATGCCTCGAACAGTGGCGCATGAGCGATAGTCATATCCTTTGGTTGTAAAAAAAAGGTCAGGTGGCCAACTGGGCCGGATTCGCTTCCGCGGGCCGCTATCGGCGCGGTTCCCTGAAAATATAGCGACTCCGAGGCAAAATTTCGCACATTCTCCACGCATCGCGGCCAACGCGATCAGGCTGTCTCGGCCTGCAATCGCTCCGCCTGGTCGTGCATCCGCAAGGCTTCGATGAGCGGATCGAGTTCGCCCTGCATGATCTGTGGGAGGGCGTGGCTGGTGAAGCCGATGCGGTGGTCGGTCACTCTGGATTGTGGAAAGTTGTAGGTTCTGATCTTGGCGCTCCGGTCGCCGGTAGTCACCATCGAGCGGCGCAGGTCGGCGCGGCTCTGCTGCTGCTCGGCGATCTGGATGTCGTAGAGCTTCGAGCGCAGCATCTTCATGGCCCGCTCGCGGTTCTGGAGTTGCGAGCGCTCCTCCTGGCAAGCGACGACAATGCCGCTCGGCACGTGCGTGATGCGCACGGCGGTCTCGACCTTGTTGACGTTCTGCCCCCCCTTGCCGCCGCTGCGGAAGGTGTCCATCTGCAAGTCATCCTTGCGGATTTCAACGTCCACCTCTTCGGCTTCGGGCAGGACGGCCACGCTTGCCGCCGAGGTGTGGATGCGCCCCTGCGTCTCGGTCTCCGGGACGCGCTGCACGCGGTGCACGCCGCTCTCGAACTTGAGGATGCCGTAGACGTCGTGGCCCCCAATTTCGAGCACAGCCTCCTTGAGGCTGCCGGGTGTCGAGCCTTCGTTCGCATCGAGGAGCTGGCAGCTCCAGCCTTGCCGCTCGGCGTAGCGCTGGTACATGCGCATGAGATCGGCGGCGAACAGACCCGCTTCGTCGCCGCCGGTTCCGGCACGGATTTCGATGATGGCGTTGCGGCTGTCGGCCTCGTCCTTCGGCAGAAGCAGAATTTTGAGCTGCTGCTCCAGCTCCGGAAGGCGCTCCTGAAGTTCGGCGGCCTCCTGTTCGACAAGGGCGCGCATCTCGGGATCATCCTCGCTCTTCTGCATCGCAATCGCCTCGTCGAGCTGCTTTTTGGCGCGGCTCCATGCGTCGTAGGCCTGCACGATCTCTTTGAGGCTGCTGTACTCCTTGTTCAGCTTTCTGAACCGCGCCTGATCCGAGATCACCTCCGGGTCGGAGAGCTGCTGCTCGATCGTGATGTACTTGTCCTTGACGGACTGGAGCTTGTCAAACATGGTCAGTGGCCGGAAGCGAAATCAGAAATTCAGGAGATCGTTGATCATGAAATAGGCGAAAAGCATCAGAAGAATCGTCATGCCGACCTGCTGGATGCGCATCTTGATCTCGAACGGAATCTCCCTGCCGATGACGCCTTCGATTGCGTTAAGCAAAAACTGTCCGCCATCCAGCGCCGGTATGGGCAGGATGTTGATGAAGGCCAGCGAGATCGAGAGCACGGCGACGAAGTACATGAAGCTCTCCGGCCCCTGTTCGGCGCTCTGGTTGGCGATACGCGCAATCTTGATCGGCCCGCCGACCGACTTGCGGAAATCCTGCTTTCCGGTGAATATCTGGCCGAAGCCCTTGACGGTCATCACGGTGGTTTTCCAGGTCTGGTTCAGCCCGCTCGTGACTGACTGCGGAAGCGACAGCTTGACCCGTTCGGTCTCGACGGTCTGCTTGAGGGCGATGCCGATTTTGCCAGACATGTTCGCCACGACCTCCGTGGTGAAGGTCTGACCGTTTTCTCGGATAATTTTGGCGGTCAACGGTTCGGCAGGCGCGGTTTTCAGATGCATCCAGGTGATGGTGAGCTTTTTGCCCGGGCTTTTGGAGATGGTGTCAACCACTTCGCTCCAGTCGGAGATCGGCGCGCCGTCGATTGCGGTGATCAGCGAACCGGGCAAAATGCCAGCTTTGGCTGCCGGATCGCCGTGGAGCACCTGGTCGATGACCGGCGGCATCGTTGGCCTGATGCCGAGCTGCTGGTTGTCGCTGAGCTGATTGATGAAGTTGTTCGGCGCCTGAAGCGTCAGCGCCTCACCATTACGCTCGATGGTGTATTGCAGGTTTCCTGAAGTAAGATGCGCGGGATCGAGCGCCTCTTCCCAGTAGCGGAGCTTCTGGCCGTTAATGGCTACCAGATGGTCGCCGCTTTTCAGCCCTATCGATGAAAATGCTGAATTGGGTTCGATAAAGGCCGGGGTGCTGATGGGGGTGTGCGATTCACCGAGCGCAGTGGTAATGCCGATGAAGATGAACGCCGCGAGCACCATGTTCATGACGACGCCTCCAGCCATCACGATGAGGCGCTGCCATACCGGTTTTCCCCTGAACTCCCAGGGTTCGATTTTGTGATTGACGTAATCCGTATCGAGGCTTTCGTCGATCATGCCGGCGATCTTGACGTAACCGCCTATCGGAAAGGCCCCAATGCCATACTCCGTTTCGCCAATCTTTTTGTGCCAGAACTTGATGCCCCAGAAGTCCATGCCGATGAAAAACCGGTCAACCCGCATGCCGAACATCCTCGCCGTGATGAAGTGGCCGAACTCGTGGGCCGTGACGAGGATGAAAATGGCGATGATAAAGTAGAAAATCGTGCTCAGTAACTCCATGTCAGTATGCGGGTCGATCGGTTGTAGTAGTCGTTTCTTGTCCTTGAGTCTGGCTTATCCGATAAGCTGTTTTGCCGTTTCGCGCGCCCATTTGTCTGCCTGGATGTACTCCTCCAGTTCGACCGGCGTCCAGGCCTCGTGCGCCTGCATCGTTTTGTCCACAGTACCGGCAATGTCGGTGAAGCCGATTTTCCTGTCGAGGAACGCGGCGACGGCGATCTCGTTGGCAGCGTTCAGCACCGCAGGGTAGGTCTGGCCAGCCTTGAGGGCGTCGAAGGCCAGGCGCAATGCCGGGAAGCGCTCCATGTCCGGCTCCTCGAAGGTGAGCGTGGCGACTTTGGTGAGGTCGAGCTTGCCGATGCCGGTCTCGCAGCGCTCCGGCCAGGCCAGCGCGTAGGCGATGGGGGCGCGCATGTCGGGCACGCCGAGCTGGGCGATGACGCAGCCGTCGATATACTCCACCATCGAGTGGATGATGCTCTGCGGATGCACCACCACGCCGATCTTCTCGGCGGGCATGTCGAAGAGCCAGTGCGCCTCGATCACTTCGAGTCCCTTGTTCATCAGCGTTGCCGAATCGATGGTGATTTTGGCCCCCATCGACCACTGCGGGTGCTTCAGCGCCTGCTCAGGCTTGACGCTCTTCAGCTCCTCGGCGGGCGTCTTGCGGAACGGGCCGCCCGATGCGGTCAGGATGATGCGTTCAATATCCTCCTTGCGATGGCCGGTGAGCGACTGGAAGATCGCCGAGTGCTCGCTGTCCACAGGCAGGAGGGCAACGTTATGCTTTTTGACCAGGTCGGAGACGAGCTGACCGGCGACGACGAGCGTCTCCTTGTTAGCCAGAGCGATGTCCTTGCCAGCCTTGATGGCGCTCACGGTCGGCACCAGTCCAGCCGCGCCAACGATGGCCGAGACCACCATATCGGCGCCATCGACGGCGGCCACGGTTGCTGCTCCATCGAGGCCGCAGAGAATTTCGGGTTTGTGCTCGCCGAGCATCCCCTTCAGGCGCTCACGCGACGCCTCGTCACGCACCGAAACCAGGGATGGTTTGAATTCATCGATCTGCTGGCGCAGCATTTCGACATCGTGGCCTTCGGCAAGAGCCGCAATCGAAAACCTGTCGGGATGACGACGCACGACGTCGAGCGTGCTGAGTCCAATGGAACCGGTACTGCCGAGAATGGATAAAGATTTCATGGTTTAGACATTGGCGTGAAGAGGAATGAAATGCGTCGCTGAAAACGTTTTCCCCTTTCCCGACTTGCAGGGAACGGATCGTCACATCTTGCAGAGAAGCCCTGAATTCGACGGCCTGAATTTATGCTTTTTCAGCGGGCCTTACAAACAAAGCACATCGCAGTAGAGTGGAAACGCAGGATTTCGTTTGTTATCTTTTGAAAATGTGTTATAATGCTGGCCCTTTCACGCGGGTCTCTAGCTCAGCTGGTTAGAGCGACTGGTTTACACCCAGTAGGTCGGGGGTTCGAATCCCTCGAGACCCACCCACTCTTCTCCCCTCATTTACTCTTTTCTTGCCCGATCTTTGGATGCTCTTCAGGTCAGGATGCGAAACTCTGTTTCGGCAGCATCAATAGCCAACTCCCTGACCTTGATCGAGGTAACCCGGGAGCGCGAAGGGCCGATTTGTGCCTTCCGTATCAGTTCATCCACCAGTCCGCTGTTGCCCTGAGCCTCGACTTCGACCGTGCCGTCCGGCCGGTTCCGCGTCCATCCCGACAGGCTGTGGGCGGCAGCTTCGCGCAGGATGAACATACGGAAACCCACGCACTGCACCAGGCCGCTGACGATGATGTTGACGCGCTTTTCCGCCACCTCTCATCAATTTGACGAAAGATTTCTTGACTGACGGAGCTTTTCGACCGCCTCTTCCAGCTCCTTGCGCTCCTGACTTGGCGGGTCATTCTCTTCTGAGCCAGATGCTTGCGCTGGCTCTTCTGGTGCGACCGTGCGTGACGCCGCAATATCGACGCCGTTGTGGCAGTCGTGAGCGAGGTGCTCGGTGAACTTGCCTGCCGTGCGCTTGCCGAGAATCGCCTCGATCTGGCAGTACTGCACGATCTCCTTGGAGAGCAGCTCTTTTGCGAGAGTTTCGAGCTTGTCACGGTTGTCCGTAAGCATCTTGTGCACCTGCTTGCGAGCCTCTTCGACGATGGCCTTGACCTCGCTGTCGATCAGTCGGGCGGTTTCGTCGCCGTACTTCTTGTCGATGCCGGGGCCGCCGGTGTACGGATTGTTGCTTTCGAGGAACGAGAGGTAGCCGACCTTCTCGCTCATGCCGTAGACCACCACCATGTTGTAGGCGATTTCAGTTACCCGTTCGAGGTCGTTCTGTGCGCCGGTCGAAATCTCGCCAAAGATGATCTCCTCGGCGATGCGTCCGCCAAGCAGACCGCAAATACGGGCGACAAGTTCGCCCCTCGTCATGAGATAGCGGTCTTCGAGCGGAATGTTCAGCGTGTAGCCGAGGGCGCTGACGCCACGGGGCACGATTGAAATCTTCTGCACCGGATCGTTTTCCGGCATGATCCAGCTGATGATGGCGTGACCGGCTTCGTGATAGGCGACGATCTCCTTCTCGCGTGGATTGATCACCTTGTTCTTTTTCTCCAGACCGGCGATGACGCGCTCGATGGCGTCCTCGAAGTCCTTCATCTCGATGCTTTGCTTGCCGCGACGCGACGCGAGCAGGGCCGCTTCGTTGGCTGCGTTTGCGATCTCCGCGCCCGCGAATCCAGGCGTCTGCGAGGCGAGCGCCTTGAGGTTCACGTCCGGCGAGAGCGAGAGATTCTTGGTATGTACCGTGAAAATGTCGATGCGCCCCTTCAGGTCGGGGCGGTCAACGACGATCTGTCGGTCGAAGCGGCCAGGTCGAAGCAGCGCCGTGTCGAGAACGTCGGCGCGGTTGGTCGCGGCCATGAGAATCACCCCCTTGTCGGTGGCGAAACCGTCCATCTCGACGAGGAGCTGGTTCAGCGTATTTTCGCGCTCGTCGTTGGCACCCATCATGAAGCCCTTGCCTCGGCTGCGACCGACCGCGTCGATCTCGTCGATGAAGATGATGCACGGGGCCTTCTCCTTGGCCGACTTGAAAAGGTCGCGCACGCGAGCCGCGCCGACGCCGACGAACATCTCGACGAAGTCCGAGCCGCTGATGCTGAAGAACGGCACGTCGGCCTCGCCCGCGACCGCCTTGGCGAGCAGCGTCTTGCCTGTGCCGGGAGGGCCGACCAGGAGGACGCCCTTCGGCAGCTTGCCGCCGAGCTTGGTGTATTTTTTCGGATCCTTGAGGAAATCGACCACCTCCATCACCTCGGCCTTGGCTTCGTCCAGACCCGCCACGTCCTTGAAGGTGATGCGGGTGTGCTCGTCAAGATTCTCATACAGCGCAGCCTTGTTCTTGCCGATGTTCATGAACTGCGAGCCGGGACCGCCCATTCTGCGGAACATGAAGAAATAGATGCCGATGAGCAGGCCGAAGGGGAGGAGCCACTGCAAAAGCTCGCTGATCCAGCCATTGCCTGGAGTCGCCTCGTAATGGATGCCCTTCGATTCAAGCAGAGGAATCAACTGTTCGTCCCGCACGGGATTGACCATGACCTCGTTTGCCGGGGAGTCTTTGCCAGGCATCCTGAAGGCGGGCGTATTCTTCCCGGACGGAGCGTTTGCGGTTCCGGAAAGCGCGTCCTGCTTGAGTTTGACGTAGATTTTTTCCGGGGCGAGCCTGACCGATTCGACCCTGTTCTCGGCGACCATGCGGCGGAACTCACTGTAGGCCATCTCACGGGGTGAACCTGACCAGAAAAATGCGAGCTGAAAGCCAATGATCAGAAGAATGACCGCTATGTAGTAAAATATTGAAAATCGGGGTTTGCGAGGCCCGTTATCAGGCTCGTTCTTGTATGGATTGTTCAGTTTGAATGGGTTGTTTGCCATCGAGTACGCTCATGATTAAAGAAATTCATCGACATCGTTGCCGGTATTCAGACCCGTAATTTGCATCAAATTGACAATTTGGCAAAAGAGTGGTGGGCCGGAACAGGAAAATTGTACATCAATTTTTGGGATTTATAAGATACATAACTCTGTTGGATTAATATATTGTTTTGACTAATAGTTTCTCTCTCGCCGGTCGCCGGGAAGCGAGCGCTGTTCATCTAACGGACGCCATCAATTATATTGAGAAAATATGAGTGTTCTGATTCGATAATTTTTCGTTTTTTTGCCATCAGTTATGAGTTCAGCAAGAAACAAGGCGAACTGCAGAATCGAGTCGCTCCGGTCGATGCTTTGCGTCGGTCTCGACAGCGATGCATCGAAAATTCCCGATCTTTTCCGCTCAATGGAGCGTCCGGTGCTGGAATTCAACCGGGCGGTTATCAGGGCCACTGCCGCTCATGCCGCCGCCTACAAGGTCAACACGGCGTTCTACGAATCGCGGGGACTTGCCGGAATGCGCGATCTCGAAGCGACGCTCCAAGCCCTTCCGCCGGAGTGCCTGAGCATCGCGGATGCCAAACGCGCCGACATCGGCAATACCAGCCGACAGTACGCGAAGGCATTTTTCGAGGCGTGGCC
>JAAXWU010000085.1 GCA_013334855.1 Chlorobaculum sp.
TGGTGCGCGCCCGCGGCTTCACGCAGGACGATTCGCACATCTACTGCCGTCCCGACCAGCTCGTTGACGAAATCTGCAACGCCATCGACCTGACCCGCTTCGTCTTCAACACGCTCGGCTTCGACGAGGTCGAAACCCGCCTGTCGCTGCACGACCCGGAGAACCAGTCGAAGTACGGCGGCACCGCCGAGGTGTGGGACCAGGCCGAGAAGGATGTGAAGGAGGCCGCCGACCGCATGGGCATCAAATACTTCATCGGCATCGGCGAAGCGAGCTTCTACGGGCCGAAGATCGACTTCATCGTGCGCGACGCCATCGGACGCAAGTGGCAGCTTGGCACCGTGCAGGTCGATTACGTCATGCCCGAGCGCTTCGACTTGACCTACATCGGCAGCGACGGCCAGAAGCACCGCCCGGTGGTGATCCACCGCGCCCCCTTCGGCTCGATGGAACGCTTCATCGGCGTCCTGATCGAGCATACCGCCGGAAACTTCCCGCTCTGGCTCGCGCCGGTGCAGGCGGTTGTGCTGCCCATCGCCGAGGATGTGCACGACTACGCTCGCGAGGTGTACGCGAAATTGCACGAAGCGGGCATCCGCGCCGAGATCGATCTGCGCAGCGAAAAGATCGGCAAGAAAATCCGCGAGGCGGAACTCTCGAAAATCCCCTGTATGCTCGTCATCGGACGAAACGAGCAGGAGAAGGGCGAAGTCTCGCTCCGCCGTCACCGCAAGGGCGACGCGGGGTGTTTAGCGGTGGACGAGCTTATCGGACAACTCCGTGAGGAAATAGATCGACGATCCTGATCTGACTATCAACCAAAAACGATCGAATGAAAAAACAGAAAACAACCGGCAACCAGAAAGCAAAGCTTTCCTACAGGATCAATGAACAGATCCGGGTGCCAGAAGTAAGGGTCGTGTTTCCCGAAGGAGGCATGCAGGTGATGAAAACCATCGATGCCCGCAGGATCGCCGAAGAGCGCGGGATCGACCTCATCGAGGTGCAGCCGAACGCCCAGCCACCCGTCTGCAAGCTCGAAAATTACGGGAAGCTGATCTACAAGATGGCCCAGAAGGACAAGGACCAGAAGAAGAAGCAGAAGACCACCACGCTCAAGGAGTTGCGGTTCCATCCCAATACCGACAAGCACGACTTCGACTTCAAGACCGCGCACCTCGAAGAGTTCCTGCGCAAGGGCAACCGCGTCCGCGCAACCATCGTCTTCCTCGGCCGTTCGATCATCTATAAAGACAAAGGCTTCGAGCTGGCCGACCGCCTGACTGAAAGGCTCAGCACCGTCAGCGTGCGCGACGGCGATCCCAAGTTCGAGGGCAAGAAGCTCTTCGTCTATTTCGAGCCCGACAAGAAGAAGATCGAGCAGTTCGAGAAGCGCAGAGCCAGGGAAGCGCCAGCCGCTCCATTGGCACCGTTACCGCCTCAGATGGAAGAGCCTGAGGATGACGACGAATAACACAAAACTGAACAGAAGCGACTTTTATCATTAAAAACGACGATCATGCCGAAAATGAAATCACATCGGGGCGCCTGCAAGAGGTTCAAGGCGACCGCATCAGGAAAAATCAAACGCGAGCGAATGAATGGCTCCCATAACCTTGAGCACAAGAACCGCAAACGCACCCGTCGCCTCCATCAGGCAACCCTGGTCGACGAAACCATGGAGAAGCAGATCAAGAGGATGATCCTCGCCTGAGCCAGTCTATAATCATTAATTCGATACAACGATGCCTAAATCAACCAATTCAGTCGCTTCAAAAGCCAGAAGGAAGAGGATTCTCAATAAAGCCAAGGGATACTGGGGTTCACGTGGTAACGTGCTGACCGTCGTCAAGCACGCTGTTGACAAAGCCGAGCAGTACGCCTACCGTGACCGCCGCGTCAAGAAAAGAAACTTCCGCTCCCTGTGGATCATGCGTATCAACGCCGCCGCCCGCCAGAACGGAGTCTCCTACTCCCGCCTGATGGACGCCATCCACAAGAAGAACATCGAGATCGACCGCAAGGCGCTGGCCGAAATCGCCGTGAAAGACCCGGCAGCATTCTCTCTGATCGTCAAAACGGCTCTCGATTAATCATTTGTACAGCGGCCCTATGGAATCAAGCATTCAGCAACTACAGCAGGAGATAGACGGATACGAAATCCGCAATCCGAAAGAACTCGAAGCCTTCAAGCTCGAATTCACGGTTCGCAAGGGAAAGATAGCCGGGCTTTTCAGCGAGCTCAAAACCGTCGATCCTGCTGACAGGCCAGCCGTAGGGCAACTGCTCAACACCCTCAAACTCTCGGCTGAAGCGCGGGTTGCCGACGCTGAAGCCCGCTTTGCCGGGGACAGCTCCTCAGCCGCGCCGTCGCTCGATCTCTCGCTGCCCGGTCGCCGCTCGTTCTGCGGCTCCGAGCATCCGGTGCAGAAGGTGCTGGGCGACATGAAGCGCATCTTCACGGCGATGGGATTCGGCATCGCCACCGGCCCGGAGCTTGAACTCGACGAATACAACTTCGACCGCCTGAACTTCCCGCCGAACCATCCGGCGCGGGACATGCAGGACACCTTCTTCATCACTCGCGGCCAGCCGGAGGGCGACGTCTTGCTCCGCACGCACACCTCGCCGGTGCAGGTGCGGGTGATGCTCGACGAGAAGCCGCCGATCAGGGTAATTTGCCCCGGCAAGGTGTACCGAAACGAAGCGATCAGCGCACGAAGCTACTGCGTTTTCCACCAGCTCGAAGGTCTCTATATCGACAAGAACGTCTCGTTCGCCGACCTGAAGGCCACCATCTACTCGTTTGCCCGCCAGATGTTCGGCAGCGACGTCAAGCTCAGGTTCCGCCCGAGCTTTTTCCCCTTCACCGAACCTTCAGCCGAAGTGGACGTCACCTGCTACCTCTGCGGTGGCAAGGGGTGCCGCGTCTGCAAGAAGTCCGGCTGGCTCGAAATCATGGGGTGCGGCATGGTGCATCCGAATGTGATGAAAAGCTGCGGCATCGACCCGGAGGAGTGGAGAGGCTACGCCTTCGGCATGGGCGTTGACCGCACCGCGCTCTTGCGCTACAAGATCGACGACATCCGCCTCTTTTTCGAAAACGATGTGCGAATGCTCAGCCAGTTCATGGCGTGACGCAAATGCCGACACATCGGATCAAAGCATAAAAAAAAGCCTCATGAGATCAAACTTATGAGGCTTTTTTCATTTCTTGTCTCCTTTTGAATCAGACTGGTACCGGATTTCTCAGCGCCAGCGTCCACTCTTCCATCGTGGTGTTGGCTGCCGGAAGAGGCGCTTCAAGGAAGCTGATGACGAAGTGCCCGCCCATCTCCGCCACGCCGATGGAGCGCGGACGAACGGCAAGCATCTTGGGGTTCATCAGCTCCTTGCCGAAGCAGAAGACGATGTTTTTGGCGGCGGTTATGCCCTCGCCTATCGGCCCTTCGATGTCGGCGGTGTGACCGTAATGGTCGAACTCGCCGATCAGCACCGCGAATGGATGCTCTTCGATCTGCTGGCGGTAATAGGCTAAGATCTCATCGACGCTGCTGTAACTGGTCTCTTCTTTGTCAAGCTCGAGGATGTAGATGGGGTATTTTTCCTGAAGAAGAGTTTGTTTCATGGTGCTCTCCCTGATTGGTTTGGCTGGATACTGCGCGAGGCACGGCGGCGTTGAAGAGAGGCCGTCCATCATAATGGTACGCCAGACCTGATGATTTTACAACAGCATATCAAAAAAAAGCCTCATGACCTGGCGGACATGAGGCGTAATTTACTCGCTGATCAAAAGAAATCAGCTTATCGGGATCGCAAAAGCGTATGGATTACTCCGCGTTGGCGCCTTCGGCTTCGACTTCAAGGCTCAGCTTTGCCGTAATATCCATGAAGAGCTTCGCATCAGCTTCGTATTTGCCGAGAGACTTGATCGGTGCTTCGAGATGGATTTTGCGGCGGTCGATATCGACGCCCTGCGCCTTGAGCGCTTCGGCAATGTCGCCAGCGGTCACGGTGCCGAACAGTTTGCCCGACTCGCCAGCCTTGGCGTGAACCTTCAGCGTCATCTGTTCGAGCCTGGTGGCCAGATCGCGAGCGTTCTTGCGCTGCAACTCGATCTTGCGAGCCTGCTGCTTCTTCTCGGTATCGAGCGCCTTGAGCGTGCCTTCTGTGGCGCGTATGGCATATCCCTGCGGAATCAGGTAGTTATTGGCATACCCATTCTTGACGCTGACCACTTCACCGGCATCGCCAAGGGTTGCCACATCTTTTCTTAAAATTATTTTCACGGTCTTTTTCCTCGTTCTGAATAATTAAACTTGCGTGGACAACCACTTACTTGTATTCGTCGGCAACGTAAGGTATGATAGCAAGGAACCTCGCCCATTTAATCGAATGGGTGAGCAGGCTCTGCTCTTTGGCCGACAGGCCGGTAATGCGGCGGGGAATGATTTTTCCCTGGTCGTTGATGAAACGTTTCAGTTTCCTTTCGTCACGATAGTCGAAGTAAATCACCTGATTCTTCGACACTTTCTTTTTCGATGCCAGAGCGGTGCTCAGTGATTTGCTGCCCTTGGCCGGTGCTGGTTTCTGTCTCATTGATCTTGTTCAGAATTTTGCTTGCATGATCTTGCGACTCCATGATGCCGTATATTTTTACGGCAAACAGGGGCGCTGTTCTCAGTCGGAAGTGAGGTACTTGTACTCGTACATGGTCGCGTCATCATCCAGATGGCCATGATGGGTGTCATGCGACTCGTCCTCGATAAAGCCTTCCTCGTCTTCCTCTCCGTTTTTCTTTCTCTTGTTGAGGAACTGTATCCTCCTGGCCTTTATTTCGACCACGGTTCTCGATGTGCCATCCTGTGCTTTCCAGGTGCGGCTCTGCAACTCTCCATCGACAAGCACCGCCGAGCTTTTCCTCAGATTGTCACGGCAGCTCTCGGCAAGCTTGTTCCAGGCAACGATGCCGACGTAGCAGACATCTTCCTGCCACTGGTGGTTGCTGTCCCTGAAGCGGCGATTGCACGCAATGGAAAAATTGACAACTGGCGTCCCGCCTGAATTGGTCTGTCTGAAGACCGGATCTTTGGTAAGGTTGCCGGCAATTATGACGCTGTTGATTTCAGGCATTTTCAGTTCCGCCATAGCATCTTCTCCGTTTTGTTCTCAAATGGGATCATTTCGTCATTCATACAATAAACCGGGCGAGGCCGTCCGTCAGCTTTTGGCTGATGCATCTGCCGCGGGTTCAGCCTGATCTTCCGGGCTGCCGAGCATGACGCTGTACTTCTCGACGCGCTTGCGCATTTCGACCAGCTGGGAGCTCATCTGGATAATGAGGAACCGCAGGATATTCTCTTCGTAGCGGAACACGCGCTCGACTTCGGCGATGACCGTGGGTGCGGCATCGAACTCAATGTGAGCGTAGTAACCGATGGAGGATTTGCGGATGAGGTAGGCCATTTTCCTTCTTCCGACTTCCAGGACATTGTTGATCACGCCGCCTTTGTCGCTGATCGTCTTTTTGACCAGCTCCATCGCTGCGGCAATGGCATCATCCTGAAGGCCGCCGTCAATGATGACGGTGCATTCGTACTGTTTCAGTTTGTTCATAGCGCAATCGTTCTTGAGTGAGAGCAACTGTGCCGATGGCGGAAAACAGGTATTGCGCATCCCTGCTTTCGCGGCTTCATGCAGACGCACGAACACCATTGGCGTTTTAGGACATGCAAGGTAATTTTTTTTCTTTTGTTTTCCAACGCCTCATTGTTAACGGCATTGTAACGCAAAAAGATCAGAGCGAGAGTTCGATTGAAACCGGCGCGTGATCTGAGCTTGTCTCCTCCAGATCGACCGACACGGAGGAGACTTTCGCGGCCAGTGCGGGGGTGAGATAGAAGCAGTCGATACGCCAGCCGAGATTACGCTCGCGGGCGAATTTCCAGTTGGGCCACCAGGTGAAGAGGTCATTTTTCTCTGGATTCAGCTCTCGGACGATGTCATGCAGCCCAAGCTCCAGATGCGCTTCGATAGCCGAGCGTTCTTCGGGGCGCAAACCGGTCGCGCCGGGCTTGTTCTGCGAGCGGTGCACGTCGATGTCGCGAAGCGCCACGTTCATGTCGCCAGCCAACATGACCTCCCGGCCATCGGCAATCAGCCCGGCAATAAATGCTTTTATATCAGCGAGATAGCGCAGCTTCACAGCGTAATGCTCCGCGCCGTCGCCTCGCGGCACGTAAGTGCCAATCAGCGAAAATTCCGGGCAGTGCAGCACCAGCGTCCGGTTCTCCACGTCGAACGGCGGCGCTTCGCAGGTGAACTCGCCGAGGCTCCCCTCGCGAACCAGCAAGCCGACGCCGCTGTACCCTTTCCTGAAGGTCGAGCCGTTCCAGAATTTCCGGTATCCCGCAATCGCAGCGATGCTTTCGGGAATCTCCTCCTCGCGAGCCTTGACCTCTTCGAGTACGACAATGTCGGGCGTGCGGCTTTCGAGCCATGCGGCGAGCGCATCCTGCCGGGCGCGGATGCCGTTGATATTCCACGTGGCGATCTTCATGGCGACGACTGGTTGAGGGTTTCGATGATGCGCGAGGCGATGCGTTCGGGCGCGATCTCCGTCATGCAGCGGAAGTGCCCTTTCGGGCAGGTAGCGCGACCGATGTGCGAGCAGGGACGGCAGGCGAGTCCGGGCGTTTCGAACAGCTCGTACTCGACGCCCCACGGCATAAACCCGAACTCTTTGACCGACGAGCCGAAGATGACGAAAAGCTTTTTGCCAAACGCCGAGGCGATATGCATGAGGCCGGTGTCGTTGGTGAGCACCGCATCGACGCTGGCGAGCAGCGCGGCGGATTGCATCAAACTGGCCGTTCCGGCGAGCGAGAGCACGCGGCTTCGCGTCGCATCCGGCAGCGCTGCCATGAGCCTCGCCGCCTCAGGCTCGTCCTCCTTGCCTCCGAGCAGCAGCACGCGGGCCGGAGTTGCCGACGCAACCAGCTCGATGATTCGCGCGAAGCGCTCCAGCGGGTAGCGCTTGGTGAAGTGGTTCGCCCCGAAACAGAGCGCCAGCACGGGGCCGTCCGAACCGAGCGCTCCGGCGGCGAAGGCGTGATCTTCCGGCGACGGGTAGAGTGCGCACGGAGCGTTGACTTTCGTCGCAAGACCGTTCAAAGCCTCGCCGTAGCGCTCGACGACGGACTGATAGCCATCCGAAACATTGATCTTGAAGCGCACCAGCAACACCTTTTTCCAGTTGCGCTTATGGTAGCGCGTGACCTTGTCCGCCCGGAGCTTTCGTATCACGGCGCGTGAACGGCGGTTGTTCTGCAAATCGACCACGAGATCGTACGACGATCCCGGCGCAATCGACTCTGGCGTAACGACCGACGAGACCGCGGGATTCGAGGCGACGAGCGGCGCGAAGGGTGCTTTGGTGCAGAAATCGATCCGCGCCGCTGGAAGAGCGCAGTGCAGTTCGGCAAGCACGGGCGTCGTCAGCACAATGTCGCCGATGGCGCTGAGCCGCACGACGAGAACGCTCCGGATTGCGCCGGATTCAGTCACGACCAGAACTCCCACCAGGCCTTGTAGCCGTCAGGCTTCTTGTCCTTCTTGCAGGAGCTGCCGAGCGCGGCGATGCGCGTTGTTGCGATCTCCTTCATCCGATCCTTGCCGGGGGTTTCGCCCTTGCGCTCGTCGATCATCTCGACCGCCTTGCGGAACTCCGGCAGCGCCTCCGAGCCACGCCCGAGTCCGTCGAACGCCAGCGCCCGGCTGAACACCGCTGAAATCCAGAGCTTGCCCTCGTCCTGGTTCAGCTCCCCACGGCGATTGAAGTGGTGCAACGCCTTGTCGGCAGACTTGAGCGCCTCGTCGAACGAGCCAAGCCCGGCCAGCGCCTCGGCCAGCCCGGCATGGCAAAAGGCGTCGAAGCCGACATGATCGAACGCCTCCTCGGGCGGCATCGTATGCGAAATCTCCATCGCCCTGCGACAGTTCGCCGCCGCCTCGTCATATTTGCCTTCAAGCAACTGATGCTGAGCATCAGAAAGCGCCAGATAAGCCCCGGCAACCTCTTTGAGTGGTTTCATAAACAGTAAAAGTGACAGTAAAAAATAAAGATGACGGAATAAACCGTCCAAAAACAGCTTGCCGGATCGCCGACTATTTTAGCTAACAATCTGCTAACAATCTGCTAACAATCTGCTAACAAAAGCGAACGGTATTGTCCTGCTAATAGTTTATAATACATAGTGTTGAGTGTAACAAAATCACTAACATTTTTAGTGACATGAAAGAGGTTCGTACCTTTAAACATCCAGGCAGATTTGTCTTCTGCGACCATTACGACAAGCCCCTGATCGAGAAGCTGCTTGTCGAGGCGTCAACCTTGAACTCCGCCATCAGCGATTTGCCGATTCTGCCGAAGTGGTCGTCCCAGATCGATCCAGAACTACTATACAGTTCGGTCGCCAGCACCGCTGCCATCGAAGGCAACTCTCTTGATGCGAATGAAGTCAGAGAACTCGACGAGGGGAAAATACCCGAAGCGGGCCACACGGCAAAGGACAGGCTTGAGATTACCAACCTGATCGGTGCGTATCGAGCCATTGAAACACTGAGAACAAAACCGGTTCCATTGATTTTTAGTGAAACGCACATCAAAGAACTGCATAAGCATATAACTTTTGACCTAACGTATAACGGCAATATACCTGGAGTGTATCGCAATGGCGAGGTCAGGGTCGGAGACAAGGCGCACGGCGGCGAATACAGGCCTCCGAAAATTATCGAGGATATCGAGATGCTCATGCGGGAGTTCATTGACTGGATGAACAGTGACGAACTCATCAACGAACATGTGTTTGTCCGGGCGGCGCTGGCTCACTATCACTTCTCGCTGATTCACCCCTTCTGGGACGGTAACGGGCGCGTTGCCCGGCTTCTTGAAGCATTGCTCCTCCAGTCGGCGGGCATACGCTACGTCCCCAAAATGCTCTCGAATTACTA
>JAAXWU010000086.1:0-3638 GCA_013334855.1 Chlorobaculum sp.
TCGGTGTGCTCGATGATGATGTAGCCGCCCGACTTGAGCCACACCTTGCGCGAAAAGATCGACTCCACATCCTTGGCGATGCCGTACCCCTCGAAGAGCGGCAGCTTGCCCTGGTGGAGCGAGACGTTTTTGACCATGTCAGGCGCGGCCCACTGGATGTAGTTGAGCGTCTCGTTGTAGATCGAGTTGGAGTTGGCCACGATTTCGGTGACGTCACTGGTCAGCGAGTCGCGGAGCACGCTTGAAATGATGGTATCCTCCTTGAAGATCAGTTGCGGAGGCTGCGCATCCTTGAGCTTCTCCTCGATCTGCTTCCACTTCGTGAGCAGCTTTTCGAGATCCTGCTTCAGGAGCGTCTCCTCCTGATCCTCGGCGACCGTGCGGATGATCGCGCCGAACCCTTCGGGCAGCATCGAGCGCACGAGCTTTTTGAGGCGCGAGCGCTCCTTGCGCGACACGACGCGACGCGACACGGCGATCTGGCCGCCGCCGAAGGGCAGCAGCACCATGAAGCGCCCGGCGATGGTGATGTCGGAGGTGAGACGCGAGCCTTTCGTACCAATCGGCTCCTTGATCACCTGCACGAGGATCGAGTCATTCGGCTTGAGCTTCTGGGCGATCATCTGGGTGTAGGACTGACGCCGTTCCGCGGCATCCGCTGGCGTGGACGGTTTCGGCTCGGCTTTGGGCTGGCTGACCGGGCGGGCCGACTCTCTCGGCGGCGCGGCGGCTCCGACGGCGCTACCGCTCTCCTCTTCCCCCTCCTCGTCGTCATCTCCCTCGTCGCCGCCGTTTTCGTCGTCGTCGTCATCCTCGACGAGCGCACGGTAATCCTCGCTGGTGGTGCCAACGTCAGAGAAGTGCAGGAAGCCGTCCGACTTCTGCCCAATATCGACAAAGGCCGCCTTGAGTCCCTCGACCACCTTGTGCACCCTGCCGAGGTAAATATCGCCGATGCTTCTCATGCTCTCGGGGCGCTCTATGATCAGCTCGGCAAGCCGACCCTCCTCGACGAGCGCGACCTGGATTTCATCACCGGTCTTGTTCATCAGGAGCTGTTTCTTCACATTCTTCTTCATTATAAATCCATGATTTCTGGCGTTTCCGCCAACCTTGCGCTGTGGCGGGTTCGGAAAACGCCTTTGTTGTGTTCGTCCTCCAGCGCGTCGATCATCGACATTCCGCCGGAATCCCTATAATTGCTATTTTATTTGTCGAAAAATATAACACTTCGAGCGCTTGAAATGACGCCTTATTCATCGAACATTTTTACCGCGCATCCGCCATGCTGACAACCGCTTTCGAGGCGCCGCTCTGGGAGACGCTGTCGCGGGTCTGCGGCATCGACGAGGCCGGACGGGGGCCGCTGGCCGGGCCGGTCGTAGCGGCGGCGGTGGTTTTTCCGCGAAACTTCAGGCCGTCGGGCATCCTCCAGCGGCTCGACGACTCGAAAAAGCTGACGCCGGAGCTGCGCAAGGCGCTGGCGCCAGCGATCCGGGAGACGGCGGAAAGCTGGGCGCTCGGCGTGGTCGATGCCGAGACCATCGACCGGATCAACATCCTCCAGGCGACGATGCTGGCCATGAATCTCGCCGTCGAGTCGCTCGGCTCGACGCCGGAGTTTTTGCTCGTGGATGGCAACCGCTTCAGGCCCGTGCTGCCGATTCCGTACGAAACCGTCGTCAAGGGGGACTCGAAGGTCTTCTCGATAGCCGCCGCCTCGGTGCTGGCCAAGACCCACCGCGACGAGCTGATGACGGCATATGCGGCGGAGTACCCGGAATATGGCTTCGAGCTGCACTTTGGCTACCCCACGGAGCGGCACGTCGAGGCCATCGCCGCGCACGGACGCTGCGCCATTCATCGAAAAAGCTTCAGGTTACGTACATTGGGTGAAAAATAACCCCTTTTTCCATGCATACCCCTCAATGGCTTGGAGCTGAAGGCGAGACGATAGCCGTCAGGTATCTGGTCGCTCAGGGATGGCGGATCGTCGAGCGCAATTACCGCTATCATCGCAACGAGATCGACATCATCGCCCTCGATGGAGAGGCGCTCTGCTTCATCGAGGTGAAGACCCGTGCCTCGCTCGACAAAGGCCACCCCGCCGAATCGGTCACTGCAAAGAAGCGGAAGGAGATCATTCGCGCCGCCTCCGGGTATCTGGCGACACGGCCCGATCCGTGGATGACCTGCCGCTTTGACGTCATCGCGATTCGCGCTCTGCGGCTCGATGAGCGCACGATTCTCGACTACCGGATCGAGCACATCAAGAGCGCCTTCATGACGAGCGACGACCTCTGAAATAGCATATCAGCGGATTTTTCTTATCTTCAAGATCAAAGTTTTTACCGATTCATCACGCACGACGATCCCATGCAAGAAACCGATATTCAGACCCAGCAGAACGCCTCGGCCGATTACCTCGCCACCAACATCCAGGTGCTCGACGGCATCGAGCATGTGCGCAAGCGTCCCGCGATGTACATCGGCGACATTCACAGCCGCGGCTTGCACCATCTGGTCTATGAGATCGTGGACAACTCCATCGACGAAACGCTCGGCGGATTCAACGACTACATCCACGTGGCCATGAATCCCGACGGCTCGGTGACGGTCACCGACCGTGGACGCGGCATTCCGGTGGATATGCATCCGGTGAAGAAAAAGTCGGCGCTCGAACTGGTCATGACGGTCATCGGCGCGGGCGGCAAGTTCGACAAGGGAGCCTACAAGGTCTCCGGCGGTCTGCACGGCGTCGGCGCATCGGTCGTCAATGCGCTTTCGGAGTGGTGCGAGGTCGAGGTGTATCGCGACGGCAAAGTCTATATGCAGGCCTACCGCCGGGGCGTTCCCCAGGGCGATGTCAAGGAGATTGGTACCACCGACAAGCGGGGCACGAAGGTCTCCTTCAAGCCCGACCACGAGATTTTCAAGACCACCGAGTTCCGCAAGGATATTATCATCGACCGCATGAGGGAGCTGGCCTTCCTGAACAGCAACCTCCGCATTGTCGTGCAGGATGCCGAGGGAGTCGAGGAGACCTTCCATTTCGAAGGCGGCCTGAAGGAGTTCGTGCGCTTCACCGACTCGAACCGCCTGAGCCTGCTCAAGGAGCCGATCTTCCTGTCCGGCGAGCGCGATTCGACGATGGTCGAGATCGCCCTGCAGTACAACGACTCCTACCAGGAGAACGTTTTCAGCTACGTCAACAACATCAACACGCACGAGGGCGGCACGCACGTTACCGGCTTCCGCAAGGCGCTGACCCGCACGCTCAACGCCTACGCGCAGAAGAACGATCTGCTCAAGAACCTCAAGATCGCCCTGACCGGCGACGACTACAAGGAGGGACTCACGGCGGTCATCTCGGTCAAGGTTCCCGAACCACAGTTCGAGGGACAGACCAAGACCAAGCTCGGCAACTCCGAGACGCAGAGCATCGTCGAGACCATCGTCAACGAGCAGCTCGCCGAGTTCGCCGAAAGCAATCCCGGTACGCTCAAGCTCATCATCGAAAAGGTCAAGGGCGCGGCGATCTCTCGCGAGGCGGCCCGCAAGGCCAAGGAGCTGACCCGCCGCAAGTCGGTGCTCGAAAGCTCCGGCCTGCCCGGCAAGCTCGCCGACTGCTCGATCAA
>JAAXWU010000086.1:3738-8911 GCA_013334855.1 Chlorobaculum sp.
CTGTTGCAGGTCGCGGTGGAAAACGCGATGGAGGCCGACCAGGTCTTTTCGACGCTGATGGGCGACAAGGTCGAACCCCGCCGCGACTTTATCGAAAAGAACGCCCGTTATGTCAGACGCTTAGATGTCTGACATAACCTGCACCATCACCTGTTTTTTCAGTGACTCGATCCATGCGTTGAAAAGCTCCTGACTCTTGCGGTTCTTGGCCAGTTCCTCGATTCGCGTGAAATCATGCTCCAGCGTCAATCGGTGCGCGGGTTCACGCGAATTGAGCATGAAGAGCGCGTAGAACGCAGCGCTCTTGTCCGGCTCGATTTTCTCCGGCTGACTGATCTCCCCACTGTTTTTCAAACCCCCAATGATCTTCTGAAGATCGGGCCGTAGTGTGCCCGTCTCGATATTCTTATCCCCTGAACCTGATGAGATTACCCCGCCACTGGCGGCGGAGGCGGAGTCGTCGGAATACTTTTCAGCCATCGCGGCGAAGGTCGTTTTGCCGGAAAGAATATCCTCCCGGATCGATCTGAGCAGCGCGACGGTCGCGGGCACATCGGTTTTGCTCCGGTCGAACACAGCGAGTATGTGGCGGGTGTGAATGCGCTCGCCATCCTTGTCGATCAACTGGATGATGTGATAACCGAAACGGCTTTCGACGATGCCGGAAATCTGGCCGGGCTTGAGCGAGTAGGCCGTTTTCTCGTAAGGAGGCACCAGCTCGCCTTTCCGGGTGAAGCCAAGATCGCCCCCGTTTTCACGTGAGCCGGGATCGTCGGAAAACTCCTTGGCGAGCGCGGCAAAATTACTGCCGGCGGCAATTTTTTGTTGAACCGCCTTGATCTTGTCGAGCGCCGACTGCTTTTCGGCTTCCGTGATCACCGGCATTTTGACGATCTGGGAGACCGAAACCGTTTCCGGCAATTCGGGCAGTTTGTCTTTCTCCTGATTGTAGAAAGAGGTGGTCTCCTCGTATGAAACGGTCGCATCGCGGAAATTTTTCCTTCTGAACGCATCGATCATCTGCTGCTCCTTGATGTCGTCGCGAATACGCTGCTTCAGGCGATTGACCGGCTGGCCGAATCTCGTCTCCATGGCGCTGACCGTCGGGAACCCGGCGCGAAGCGAACTGTAGCGTGCGGCGGCCTGATCATCGACGCTCTTCTCATCGACCTTGACCGTGTCGATCTTCGCCTTGGTCAACAGGATTTTCTGGTTGATCAGATTATCCAGAATTTTCTTTCTGAGCTGGGGATCGCTCTTGGCATCGGGATACTGCAAACGCAGCATCAACTCCTGCTCATTGATATCCGAATCGAGAATGATCTCGCGGCCCACGACGGCCACGATCCTGTCGAGGGAGGTGGCGGCGGGTGAAGCGGCGAAACCGTTCATGGCGATCATCAGGGCGGAAAGCAGAAGAAACAGTACTTTTTTCATGTCATCGGGATTTTTCGGGTGGGGACGGACGTCGGCGCCAAACCGTGCGGCTGTCCATCGTGACGATCCGGCGCAACGATGAACCGCGCTCCGGAAACTGCTGAACCGCGCAACCGGCCTGGCCGCAATGGTCAACAGAGTTGCAACATACAGAGAATCTGCGTTACGGGCAAGAGGCTGTTCGGATGCGCGAGCAAAAGGGGCGGGATTTCAGGTTGTCTCCCCGGCTGTAGAGTTTGCCGGGGAGAGCGTCGGAAGCGCGGAATCAGGCGCCCCGGAACTTGATGGGACTCTTCGAGCGGGTCTGCCAGTCGAAAACGATCGGCGCGGCCACGAAGATCGACGAGTAAGTGCCGACCAGGATGCCGGTAAACATCGCGAAGGCGAAACTGCGGATGGCCGGTCCGGCGAAGATGAAGAGCACGATGACCGAAAGCATGGTCGTGCCGGAGGTGATGATGGTTCGGGAGAGCGTCTGGTTCATGCTCTCGTTGAAAATCCGCTCGTATTCGGAAGGCTTCTGCCCGCGCAGCCGCTCGCGGATACGGTCATACACCACGACCGTGTCGGTGATCGAGTAACCGGCGATGGTCAGGAACGCCGCGATGATGCTCTGGTCAACTTCGAGCGGCATGAAATCGAACAGCCCGCCGAACAGGCTGAACAGACCAAGCACGGTCAGCACGTCGTGGAAGATAGCCGCAACGCCCGCCGTGGCGAACTTGAACTCGAAGCGCACGCTCACGTAAAGCAGAATTCCGACAAGCGCCGCCGCAAGCGCCTTGATTGCCGACATCTTCATATCGGAAGCGATGCTCGGCCCAACCGCCTGAACGCTCAGAATCTGGGAGGTATTGCCCGGCAGGCGCGAAGAAAGTGAATTTGAGATCAGCGCCTTGAGCCTGGTGGTGTCGCCCTGGAAATCGGTCTTGAGCAGGATGGAGCGGTCGAGGCCATACTGCTTGACCGAGCCGTTGACGCCAGCCTGCTCCATGATGGAGCGCACCGCACCGACATCGACCGGTTTTTCAAAACGGATGACCACCTCAGAGCCGCCCTTGAAATCGATACCGTAGTTCAGCCCCCTGACGAAGAGGGAGACCATACCGGCAACAAGCAGAATGCCCGAGATGGCATAGGCGATCTTGCGATACTTGATGAAATTGAAATTGGTTTTCTTAAAAATGCGCATGTCCGCAGTGTCTTGTAATTATCCGAAACTCTTTTCATCCATGAACTTGCTGCCGAGCAACAGGTCGAACAGCACTCTGGTAACCACGATAGCCGTAAAAAGACTTGCGCCGGTACCGATCATGAGGGTAACCGCGAAACCCTGTATCGGTCCGACACCGTAAACATAGAGCAGAAACGCTGCGGCGAGCGTCGTGACGTGCGAGTCGAGAATCGACGAGAAGGCACGGTTGTACCCAGCGTCGATAGCCATGCGAAGGCTCTTGCCCTCGCCAAGCTCCTCCCTGATGCGCTCGTAAATCAGAACGTTGGCGTCAACGGCCATACCCATCGTGAGCACGATACCGGCGATACCGGGCAGCGTCAAGGCAGCGCCGAAGCCGGACAGCACGGAGATGACGATCAGAATGTTGAGCACCAGCGCAAGGTCGGCAGCGATGCCCGCCTTGTTATAATAGATAATCATGAAGATGGCGACAGCCGAAAAACCCCAGATCATCGACATCATGCCTGCGCGGATGTAGTCGGAGCCGAGCGATGGGCCGACGGTGCGCTCTTCGAGGATTCGCACCGGCGCGGGCAGGGCGCCAGCTTTCAGGATGATTTCGAGGTCTTTGGCCTCGTTGAGATCGCCGATGCCGTTGATGACCGAGTTGCCGCTCGGAATTCTCGACTGCACGACCGGTGCGCTATAGACCGCGCCGTCGAGCACGATGGCCACCTGCTTGCCGATGTTGGCTCCGGTGATGCGCGCCCATTTCGACGTGCCCTCGTCGTTCATCGACATGGCAACCTCAGGCTGGTTGTCCTGCGCGCTGAAGGTCGCCTTCGCTTCGGTAATCACGCCGCCGGTCAGTTCGGGAGTTTTCTTGACGAGATAGATCGGAAAGTACTTTTCACCATTGGCGGTCAGTTCGGGCTTTGCCGCCAGAAGCAACTGCGTATCCTGCGGCAGCAAGGTCTGCACATCGGGCCGGTTCAGCACCGCTGTGACCTGATCGCGGGCATAAGCCGGGGCGAACACCACGCCATTCGGCAACATGCCGATCACATCCGAAAGCTTCTTGACACCGGCAGCGGCAGGAGCGGCTGCGGGCGCTGGCGTCGCGGGAGCAGGAGCTGGGGCGGCGGCAACCGGAGCGGCAGCCTTGGCGGAGTCGGTCGGAGCCGCGCTCTCAGCCGGAGCCGGGGCCGCAACTTCAGCCGGGGCGGCTGGAGCCACCAGCGACACGCCACTGACGCTCTGGATCGCTCTGAGCGTCGTTTGAGGATCCTTGACCAGCCTGAATTCGAGTTTGGCCGTACCCATCAGAAGCTTGCGAACCCTCGCCTCGTCGGTGACGCCCGACAGCTCGATAATCAGCCGCTGCGCCCCCTGCGTCTGGATCACCGGTTCGGCGACGCCATACTGGTCGATACGGTTGCGGATAATCTCTTTGGCCCTCGTCAGCGCGTCCTTCGACTCGGCGTTCAGCTTGTTGACAATATCCTGATCGGAATCGCGCATGTCGTAGAAGTAGCGGCTGAGCTTGATGTTCTCCTTCTTGAACCCGGCGGCCACAAGCTCGACGATATTCGCGTTGGACTCGGCAGCGGCCTGGCTCTTGACGCTCTCCATGACGCGGGTGAAGGTGGCATCCTTGTTCCAAGCCTTCTGCTCGACGAGGTCGACAATATCTACCTCCATCACCAGGTGCATACCGCCCCTGAGGTCGAGGCCGAGCTTCAGGCTTTTGTCTTTGGCGTACTCGATCGCCTCGCGATTATCGATGGCGAACTTCAGACTGTCATCGGGAGAACGGAAACTCTTGAGTTTTTCGGTCAGGGCATGGTCACGCCAGGTAGGCCAGATCGACCATACCGAAACCATCGCGACCACGGCAATGAGAATGAGTTTAAAGCGGTTGTTTTTCATGAAAAAGGCCGTTACGCACGATTGATAAAGAAAAGCCAATATAAAGAACCGGTATTGGATTAACAATCGTGGTAGCGCGGCGTAAAATTACGGAAAAGGACAGGGGCAAGGGCAAGGGCAAGGGGTGAAAACGCCAGATCAAGACTGACTTCAAGGCCAGGGTGGCGCTTGAGGCTGTTCGCGGCGTGAAAACCCTGAACGAAATCGCCACCGAATTCGGCATCCATCCCGTTCAGGTCGGCAACTGGAAGAAAGAGCTGCAAGAGCAGGCAGTGAGTCTGTTCGAGGTCAAAAGAGGCCCTAAACCAGTAGATTCGTCCTCGGATCAGGAAAAGCTCTACTCGGAAATCGGACGGCTCAAGGTTGAGCTGGACTGGTTAAAAAAAAGTCGGGGATTACCCTGTGACGTCCCGAAATGCGTGGATCGACGCAAACGATCCCCTGCCGATTGCCACCCAGTGCGAACTGGCCGGAACCAGTCGGTCGACTTTTTACGCCACCTCGCGCAACATGACGCCTGACGCTGAAGAGCTGAAACTCTTGGAACTGATCGACAAGGAATACACCAGGCATCCGTTCTATGGAAGCCGTAAAATCGAGCATTACCTGTGCAGCCTCGGATACTGCATC
>JAAXWU010000087.1 GCA_013334855.1 Chlorobaculum sp.
AGCTCGAAGAGATGCTTCGCGCCGGCGTGCACTTCGGTCACCTCGCCCGCCGCTGGAGCCCGAAAATGAAGCCGTACATCTTCATGGAGAAGAACGGCGTACACATCATCGACCTCAAGAAGACGCTCGTCCTGGCTGACGAGGCGCTCAAAGCGATCGAGGCCATCGCCTCCACCGGCCGCGAGATCATGCTGGTCGGCACCAAGAAGCAGGCCAAAGTCATCATCGCCGAACAGGCCGAACGCGCCGGTATGCCGTATGTCTGCGAGCGCTGGCTCGGCGGTATGCTGACCAACTTCTCGACTATCCGCCAGAGCATTCGCCGCATGAACGCCATCGACCGCATGGAGACCGACGGCACCTTCGACATGATCACCAAAAAAGAGCGCCTCATGCTCCTTCGCGAAAAGGACAAACTCGTGCGCATCCTCGGTGGTATCTCCAACATGAACCGTCTGCCCGCAGCGCTGTTCGTGGTCGATATCAAGAAAGAGCACATCGCCATCAAGGAGGCCCGCTCGCTCGGCATCCCGATTTTCGCCATGGTCGATACCAACTGCGATCCTGACGAGGTCGATTACGTGATTCCGGCCAACGACGACGCCATCCGCTCCATCGACCTCATGGTCAAGGCGGTTGCCGACACCATCATCAACGCCCGTTCGCTTCAGGTCGAGCAGGAAGTGCTCGCCGAGATGGACGAAGCCGCTGAAGAAGAGCCGGTCAACGACTGATTTATACCGTAACGGCATCCGGCATGGAAGTGATTTTCATGCCGGGCAGCCGAAACCCCAAACGATTACCATACCGATAGATTATTATGAGCCAGATTTCCGCCAAAGACGTCAAGAATCTCAGGGATACCACCGGCGTCGGCATGATGGAGTGCAAGAAGGCCCTCGAAGAGACCGGGGGTGACATGCAGAAAGCCATCGAATATCTCCGCAAGAAGGGCGCGGCGATGGCCGCCAAGCGCGCTGACCGCGAAGCTTCGGAAGGCATGATCTGCATCAAAATGAGCGACGACCAGAAGACGGGCGTGATTCTCGAACTCAACTGCGAGACCGATTTCGTGGCTCGCGGCGAGGTGTTCACCGGTTTCGCCAGCGAACTGGCAGGCCTGGCGCTCGCCAACAACTGCGAGTCCCGCGAAGAGCTGCTCGCCATCAACCTCGGCGAAGCCTACGGCAACGAGAGCGTCGAAGAGACGCTGAAATCGATGACCGGCAAGGTCGGCGAGAAACTCGAACTCAAGCGCCTCGCCAGGCTGTCGGTTGAAGCGGGCGTGCTCGAATGCTATATTCATCCCGGCGCGCAGCTCGCCGCCCTGATCGCGGTCGATACCGACAAGCCGGAAGAGACCAAATCGCTCGCCAAAGACCTCGCCATGCAGGTCGCTGCTTCCGCTCCGATTGTCGTCGGTCGTGATGCCGTGCCAGCCGAGCTGATCGAAAAGGAGAAAGAGATTTATCGTCAGCAGGGTCTTGCCGAAGGGAAGAAAGAGGAGTTCGTGGACAAGATCGTCATGGGCCGTCTCAACAAGTACTACCAGGAGGTGGTGCTGACCGAGCAGACCTTCATCAAGGATCAGAATGCCCGAGTTTCCGCCGTGCTTGACGAGTTCCGCAAAAAGAACCAGGCGCAAGTAGAGGTCAAAGGATTTGTCCGCTACCAGTTGGGAGCCTGAAACTGAAAAAAGCCTCGTTGAAGCGAGGCTTTTTTTTTGCTTATTGTTTAATGCTGTTACCAAAGGAATTCCGTCGCAACGTCAATCAGTAAAAGGAGAAGCGATATGCTAAAGTACCGGAGAATCCTGCTCAAGATCAGCGGCGAGTCACTTGCCGGAGAGAGCGGATATGGCATCGATGCCGCGGTTCTCGAAAGCTTTGCCGATGAAATCAAGGAGGCTTGCGACCTCGGCGGCGAGATTGCGCTCGTGATTGGCGGGGGCAATATATTCCGCGGGCTTTCCACGGCTGCGGCCTCGATGGATCGCGTTCAGGCCGACTACATGGGAATGCTCGCCACGGTGATCAACTCGCTCGCGCTTCAGGACGCGCTCGAACGAAAAGGCATCTACACCCGCCTCATGACCGCCATCAAGATGGAGCAGATTTCCGAGCCATTCATCCGTCGCCGTGCGGTGCGTCACCTCGAAAAAGGGCGCGTCGTCATCTTCGGCGCAGGCACCGGCAACCCCTACTTCACCACCGATACCGCCGCCTCGCTTCGCGCCATCGAGATCGAGGCCGATGTGATCATCAAGGGCACCAGAGTCGAGGGGGTGTACGATTCCGATCCCGAGAAGAATCCTGATGCGGAGTTTTTCCCGCGCATCTCCTATTTCGACGTGATGCATAAAAATCTCCGCGTGATGGACATGACCGCCATTACCCTCTGCCGCGAAAACACCCTGCCAATCGTCGTGATGAACATGAACAACAAAGGAAACCTGACCCGCCTCATCAAAGGCGAACCGATAGGCACGCTCGTGCACGCAGGAGAGGAGTAGCAGTTGATAATGGATAATGGATAATGGATAATGGATAATGGATAATGGATAATGGATAATGGATAATGGATAGTTGATAATGGAAGAGGGCGAGCTGGTGGGTTCGCCCTTTGGCTTTTGTGTGGTGCGGGGGAGCGCAGGAAATGGACGCTGTGGACTTTGATGGACGATGATGGACGCAATGGACATACCTGTTCTTCTCTTACATTGTCCATTGTCCATTGTCCATTGTCCATTGTCCATTATCCATTATCCATTATCCATTATCCATTATCCATTATCCATTATCCATTATCAATTCATTCCCTCCATTTCATCTTCGTCGCCGGTCACCAGCTTCACGGTTTCACGAATGGTTTCCCAGTCGAAGCCGCGGTTTTTAAGGAAGGTGATGAGCTTTTTCTTTTGCTGCTCTGGCGGGCCGGAGAGGATGCGCATCTTCTTTTCGGCGGCTGAGCGGCAGAGGGCGGCTTGATTGACGCTTGTGATCGCTTCGTCGATGATTTCGTCAGGCAATCCTTTCTGCTTGAGGCGGGCGCGGGTTTTGAGCTTGCCTTCGGGTCTGCGGCGAGCCATGCCCGTCATGCAGCTTTGCGCGAAGGCGCGGTCGTCGGTCAGGCCAAGCTGGTCGAGCCGTTCGAGGGCTTTTGCAATCGATTCGGGGTCAAACCCTCTCTTCTTCAGCTTGGCTTCGAGTTCGGCTCTGCCGTGCGCTCTTCCGGAGAGAAGCCGGATGGCCTGGTCGAGCGCCGAACTCTTTTTCTGTTCATCCATTCAAGGCCGGTTTCACGCCCGCAAGCATGGCGGGGTTCATCTTGTGATCTCGCTCGAAGGTCTTGAGTTGCGCGGTCAGGTGGGTTCTGAAGGCGATGCTCGTGACGAGGTTGATCAGTTTTCGCGGGTTGTGCACGGTTCTGAACAGAATCTCCCTCCACGTGTACACGTTGGCGTAGCTCTTGAGCACCTTGTACTGGAAGAGCAGCGGCTCGTAGCGGTCTGACTTGATGACCAGGTGCAGGGCGTTGTACTTCTCCCAGTCCTCGATGGTGATCAGCCCGTTTTCCTTGTATTCGTGGTACATCTGCGTGCCTGGGTAGGGGGTGATGATCTGGAAGATCGGCATGAAGATGTGGTTCTTCTTGACGAACTGCACCAGCTCGTCGATGTCCTCGAAGGTGTCGATGGCCGGGTTGAAGAGGAAGTTGCCCTGGATGTTCAAACCAGCCTTGCGGCAGTCGTCGATGATTTTCGAGTACTTCTCCGCCGAGTTGACGTGCCCTTTGTTGTAGGCTTCGAGCGTGCTCTGCTTGATCGATTCGAGACCGGCCAGCACGAAGTTGCAACCGGCGTCCACCAGCTTCTTGACCGTGGTCGGATCTTCGAGGAAGTTGATGCTGAGGAAGACGCTGAAGGTGATGTCGCACTCCTTGAGCAGGTCGAGCGAGGCCCAGAGCTTGTTTTTGTTGATGCCGAGGTTCTCGTCGGTCAGCATGAACCAGGGTTTCGAGTTCTTGCCGTTCGCCTTGAAGAAGTACTTTTTCGCCTCCTCGACCTGATGCTTCAGCGACTCGGGATCCTGCACGCGGTACTGCTTTCCAGTAAAATTTGGCGTAACGCAGAAAGAGCAGTTGAACGGACAGCCTCGGGTGACGTAAATCGGAATCGACTTGGTGCCGTCCACCTTGGTGCGCTTCGATGCCTTGGCGATGCGGGCGTAATCGAGCGGCGTGATCGCTTTGACCGGCGGGAAATCCTTGGAGTCGTAGCGGGTCTTGAGCCGCTTGTTTGCAACGTCGTCGAGCAGCGTCGTCCAGAGATTGTCCGCCTCGCCAACCACGATGCAGTCCGCGTGAACCGCCGCTTCGTCGGGGTTGAACGAAATGTGCAGCCCGCCGAGCACCACGGTCTTGCCGTGCTTGCGGAAATTGTCGGCGATCTCGTAAGCTCGGGTCGCTTCGATGGTTCGCGAGGTGATGCCGACCATGTCGTAGTCGCCATCGTAATTGACCTTGTCGTGGAAGTGTTCGTCCACGAGTTCGATATGGTGCTGGGGCGGAGTCAGGCTTGTCAGCACGCCGAGGGCCATATGAAAGAGAGGCTTCTGGTTGCTGTCGTCATCCATTTTGCCCTGCGGGGATACGAGCAGGATTTTCAGGGGCCGGGTGGCTGCTGGGTCAGGAAATTGCATCAGGTGAAAAAACCGGATTGATCTAAAAAACCATGACTCTGTATTGCAGGATTGCCCGGTTTCGCGAGACGGTGAGCACGGGCGCTGAACCTGTCTGGTGAAACCTACAAAACATGCCGAATTTAGCAAAATTTTCGATAGTTAACAATTTCGTCAATGCTGTAAAAAAGATCGTGGCAGAAGAGCAAATTCAGTTTTAAGGGGTTTTTCAGGGTATCCGGATTTTACTATATTCCCTCCTTCATACAGCCGGAGAGGCTGTTAGCATCATCAAAATCAGTTGCAAGCACAAGACTTCATGCCTCGCTACACTCCGGAACAGCTCGCAAAACGCAATGCATCGGTCTGGACCGATATCCAGATCATTCTGGCCCCGCTTCAGTTTTTTATTTTCCTTGGTGGCGTAACGCTCAACTCTCTCTACTATTTCGATCTGGCCAGCATCAGTTTCTTCTGGATCAGCGTGGCCATTCTCTTCAAGACCCTCTTTTTCGCGATTCTGTTCATCACCGGCATGTTTTTTGAGAAGGAGATTTTCGATCAGTGGGTCTATTCCAAAGAGTTCCTATGGGAGGATATTGGCAGCACCGTGGCGGCCTTTTTCCATCTGCTCTACTTCGTGATGGCTTGGATGGGCTATCCGCCGGAGGTGCTTGTCGTGGAGGCGTACATCGCCTATCTGACCTACGTGATGAACGCCTTGCAGTATCTGGTGAGGATCATTCTTGAAAAAAACAATGAACGTAAGCTGAAGGGGCAGGGGACGATCTGATCGCCAACCGTCAGCAAAGCTTTTACTGAAAATGAATTACAGCTTCAAGTCGCTCTGGAATCTGATGTTTCTGTTTGTCGGGCCCGCCTGGTTCGTGCTGGTCTGGATGATCTGGTCATCCGGGCAGCTCAAAACGGAGGCCGACCAGCACCTTTTTTTCGGCCTGGTCATTCCGGGATTCATTCTGATCTATCTGTCAGGCTTTCTCATTCAGAAACGTCACGCGAAAAAATTGCAGGGGATGCACTCCTGATGCAGTGACGTAACTTTAAACGTGATTACAGGAACAGTTCAATTCTTATGAAGAATCTCTGGAACGTGTCCGATCTGAAAATGACGGCGGCAGGCCGCATCGACGCCGCTGATACTCCCGCGGAACTGGTGGAGCTGGTCTATGCGTCGAGGCTGCTCGGCATGGATGATCGCCTCGTCATGCATGGCGGCGGTAACACCTCGGTCAAGAGCGTGCTGACCGATTTCATCGGCAACCATGCCAACGTCATTTACATCAAGGCCAGTGGCGTAAATCTCGCCTCGGTCGATGTAGAGGATTTCACGCCGGTGCGTATCGAACCGCTCCGCAAGCTGCAACTGATGTACGAGTCCGGCCAGCGGCACAGCGAGGAGGATATCCGGCGCTTTTCGACCCGGGAGTTCAAGAATTTTCTCTTCCTGAACCTCTTCACCCTGACCGATCATATGGTCAGCCGTTCGCTCAGTCCGTCCATTGAGACCCTCCTGCACGCTTTTCTGCCTCACCGCTACATCTTTCATACGCACTCGCTGGCGCTGCTCACGCTGAGCAACCAGAGCGAGGGCGAACGGTTGTGCCGCGAAGCTCTCGGCGACGGCTACGGGCAGGTGCCCTACATCCAGCCGGGTCTCGGCCTCGCCAATCTCGCCCACGATGCATGGGAAAAGAACCCCTCCATCGAGGGCCTTGTCCTGCACAAGCATGGTCTCGTCACCTTCGGCGATTCGGCCAAAGAGGCGTATGACCGGATGATCGATGGCGTCAACCGCATCGAGGAGCGCATCGCTTCCGACGAGCGCAAGGCGTTCGCTGTGGCTGAGATGCCCGCAGAGATCGCCTCGGTCGAACAGGTCGCGCCGATTGTGCGTGGCGCCTGCTCGTTCGAGAAGACCTTCGGCGAGAAGGATTACGAAAGCTTCGTGCTCGAATTCAGAACCTCGCCCGCGCTGCTCGACTATCTCAAGCTCGCCGACTTGGAGGCGTTTGCTAAAAAAGGGGCGATGACGCCGGACTTCATCATCCGCACCAAGAACCATCCGCTTGTCGCGCCCGCGCTGGACGCTGCCGATCTCGACGGTTTCCGCGCCGCCCTCAGGGAGCGCGTCGAGCGCTTCGTGGAGGAGTATCGCGCCTACTTCGAGCGCCAGAAGGCGGCTACCGGCATGAATGTTTCGATGATCGATCCCATGCCACGTGTCGTGCTGGTGCCGGGCCTCGGCCTTTTCGGCCTCGGACGCTCCGTCGCCGACGCCAGGCTCACGGCGGACATCGCCGAGCACTCGGCCATCGCGATGCTCGACGCCGAGTCGATTGGCTGCTTCGAGTCAATCTCCGAGAAGGATGCTTTCGAGATCGAGTACTGGGACATGGAGCAGGCAAAAGTGCGCAAGAGCCGCAACGGCGGCGAGTTCGCGGGCAAGGTGGCGCTCGTCACAGGCGGCGCTGGAGCCATCGGCATGGCTACGGCGAAAGCCTTCAAGGCGAAAGGCGCGGAGATCGTCATCATGGATCTCGATCCGGCGGCGCTCGAAAAGGCGGCGACGGAACTCGGCCCCGGCACGCTCGCGATTCCGTGCGACGTTACGAATTCTGCGGCGGTTGGCGCGGCGTTCGACGCGGTCAGCCGCGCTTTCGGCGGCCTCGACATCGTCGTCTCGAACGTCGGCGTCGCATGGCAGGGCAGAATCGGCGACGTCTCCGACGAGCTGCTCCGCAAGAGCTTCGAACTCAACTTCTTCTCGCACCAGACCATTTCGCAGAACGCCGTCCGCATCATGCGCCGTCAGGGCACGGGCGGGGTGCTGCTCTACAACGTTTCGAAACAGGCGGTCAATCCCGGCCCGGACTTCGGCCCCTACGGATTGCCGAAAGCCGCGACGCTTTTCCTCCTGCGTCAGTACGCGCTCGACCACGGACGCGACGGCATTCGCGCCAACGGCGTCAACGCCGACCGTATTCGCAGCGGCCTGCTCACGCCGGAGATGATCAAGGCCCGTTCGGCGGCGCGCGGTCTCTCCGAAAGAGAGTATATGGCGGGCAACCTGCTCGGTCTCGAAGTTTCAGCCGAGGATGTGGCGGATGCGTTCGTTCATCTGGCGCTCGAAACCAAGACGACCGGCTCGATCACCACGGTGGACGGAGGCAACATCGCCGCCGCGCTCCGTTGAGCATGACTATAGAAATAAAGAATCAAAACCATAACCCAATCTGGAGGTCACACGATGGCGGAGTACGATAAGGACAAGCAGGCAAAAGAGTATTACACCGACATTCCGGTCAATACCCACGGCTTTTTTCTGAAGGGTGCGCACTCGCTCGACTGGGGCATGAAGAACCGCCTGTCGAGGATTTTCCGCCCCGACACCGGCAAGACGGTCATGTTCGCCATCGATCACGGCTACTTCCAGGGGCCGACCACCGGTCTGGAGCGCCCCGACGTGAACATCGTGCCGCTCATGAAGCACGCCGACGCTATCATGCTGACCCGCGGTATCCTGCGCACCACTGTGCCGCCGAGCCTCACCAAGGCGGTCGTCATGCGGTGCAGCGGCGGCCCGAGCATTCTCAAAGAGCTGTCGGACGAAGAGCTGGCCGTTGACATCGAGGACGCCATCCGCATGAACGTCGCCTGCATCACGCTTCAGGTCTTCATCGGCGGCGAGTACGAAACCCGCTCGATCCACAACATGACCAAGCTCGTTGACATGGGCCTGCGCTACGGCATTCCGACGATGGCCGTGACCGCCGTCGGCAAGGAGATGGTGCGCGACGCGAAGTATTTCCGCCTCGCCACCCGTATTTGCGCCGAACTTGGCGCCCAGATCGTCAAGACCTACTACGTGCCGGAAGATTTCGAGACCGTCGTGGCCTCCTGCCCGGTGCCGATTGTCATGGCTGGCGGCAAGAAGCTGCCCGAACTCGAAGCGCTTACGATGTCGTACAACGCCATCCAGGAGGGCGCGGCGGGCGTCGATATGGGCCGCAACATCTTCCAGAGCGACAATCCTGAGGAGATGATGCTGGCGGTCAACAAGATCGTGCACGAGGGGTACGCCCCGAACGAAGCCTACGAGTACTTCAATACGCTCGTGGCCGCGAAGTAATTTCTGTGGCGGCGCTGTCCGCCTTGACTGACAACCGGGAGGTGGCGTAATGCGCCTC
>JAAXWU010000088.1 GCA_013334855.1 Chlorobaculum sp.
GCAAGCTCGTCGGTGATGATCTCGCCCGCCTTGACGACCACATTGTCGGTAATGACATCGACGATGTCACGCGCCGAGACGCGGCCTTTGATTTTTTCGCGGAACTTGATCTGGCCGCTGGTCTCCTCCTCGATGTTACGCTCGACGTGCAGACCTCGGGTAGTGCCGCAGTCGTCGATGGTGACGATCACATCCTGCGCCACGTCGTGCAGACGCCTCGTCAGATAACCGGCGTCAGCCGTTTTGAGCGAGGTATCGGAAAGACCTTTACGAGCACCGTGCGTCGAGATGAAGTATTCGAGCACCGTCAAGCCTTCCTTCAGGTTCGAGATGATCGGGTTCTCGATAATCTCGCCCGGCTGGCCCGACATCGACTTCTGCGGACGGGCGATCAGACCTCTCATTCCGGTGAGCTGCCTCACCTGCTCGCGGGAGCCTCGGGCACCCGAATCAAGCATCATATAAAGCGGATTGAACCCTTCGCGATCCTTCTTGAGTTTTTCGTAGGACTCATCGGCGACCAGGTTTGAGGTCTTCTGCCAGACGTCGACGATCTGGTTGTACCGTTCGTTGTCGGTCAGCGTGCCGCGGTTGTACTCCTTGATGACCTTGGCGCTGTCGCGCTGCGCGTTCTTGATATGCCTGACCTTGGTTTCCGGCACGATGGCATCGGACAGACCGATGGAGAGACCGCCACGCATAGCGTAACCGAATCCGACCTCCTTGATGTTATCGAGGAAGCGGGCCGTTTCGACGTTTCCTACTTCGCTGGAGAGTTGCGAGATCAGCTCCTTTGCCACCTTCTTGTTGATCAGCTTGTTGATGAAGCCGATTTTTTCAGGCACATGCTGGTTGAAGATCACTCTGCCAACCGTAGTGACCAAGAGCTTTTTCTGCTCTATCTGGCTCTTGAGCCATGCTTTCCGTTCAGGCTGATCCTCTGGAACCATCGTGTCTACCAGGCGAACCGGATCGAACTTCTGATCGACCTTTCCGTCGTATTTTACAAGTACCTGAGCATGCAATCCAACGCGATCCTCGTTGTAAGCGATGACCACCTCTTCCATGGAATAGAAAAGCTGCCCTTCACCCCTGTCGCCCGGACGCGACTTGGTGAGGTAGTACATGCCAAGCACCATGTCCTGCGAAGGCACGGTGACCGGTTTGCCAGACTGCGGCAGAATGAGGTTGTGCGACGAGAGCATGAGCAGCGACGCTTCGAGCTGCGCTTCCTGCGAGAGCGGCACGTGCACGGCCATCTGGTCGCCGTCGAAGTCAGCGTTGAACGCCGTACAGACGAGCGGGTGCAACTGGATTGCTTTGCCTTCGATGAGCGTCGGCTGGAACGCCTGGATGCCGAGACGGTGCAGGGTCGGCGCACGGTTCAGGAGCACCGGGCGTCCGTCGATCACCTTTTCGAGCACATCCCAGACCACCGGGTCTTTCTTGTCGATGAGCTTCTTGGCGGATTTGACCGACTTGGCGATGCCGCGCTCGACGAGGCGGCGGATCACGAAGGGCTGAAACAGCTCGATGGCCATGCTCTTGGGCAGGCCACACTGGTGCAACTGGAGTTCCGGGCCGACGACGATGACCGAACGGCCAGAGTAGTCAACGCGCTTGCCGAGCAGGTTCTGGCGGAAGCGCCCCTGCTTGCCCTTGAGAGCGTCGGAGAGCGACTTGAGCGGACGGTTGGATTCGCCGGTCTTGACGGCGTTGGCCTTGCGCGAGTTGTCGAACAGGGCGTCCACGGCTTCCTGCAACATGCGCTTTTCATTGCGCAAGATGACCTCGGGAGCGCGGATGTCGATCAGCTTCTTCAGACGGTTGTTGCGGATGATCACTCGGCGATACAGATCGTTCAGATCGGAGGTGGCGAAACGGCCCCCTTCGAGCGGCACGAGCGGACGCAGCTCTGGCGGTATGACCGGTACGACCTCCATCACCATGTATTCAGGCTTGTTGCCCTCGTAGATATAGAGCTCCGGCGAATCATCCTCCGGGAACAGGCCTGTCGATTTCTTGCGTGTGCGCTTCTGCGGTTCGTAGCTCTTTCTGAAGGATTCAACCACCTTGAGGCGCTTGAGGGCGTCGGCTCGCTTCTGCTCCGAGCCGCTCTCCTTGAGCACTTTGCGCAGGTGGACGGCGATCTCGTCGAGGTCAAGTCCCTTGAGCAGCATGTGAATCGCTTCGCCGCCCATCTTGGCGACGAATTTGTCCTTGTCGTGATCGTCGAGATCCTGGTTGTCTTCGTACTCGGTGACGATCTGGAAATACTGCTCCTCGGTCAACCGGTCGAACTTCTTGATCCCCTGCTTTTCGCCGGGTTCACCAGGGTTGATGACCACGTAAACTTCGTAGTAGATGATGCGCTCGAGTTCCTTGGTCGAGAGGTCGAGCAACGCTCCGATCTTGCTCGGCACGGAGCGGAAGAACCAGGTATGCACCACCGGCACGGCCAGCGAGATGTGGCCCATGCGCTCGCGGCGCACGCTCTTGGTGGTCACTTCGACGCCGCAGCGGTCGCAGATGATGCCTTTGTAGCGCACCCTCTTGTATTTGCCGCAGTAGCACTCCCAATCCTTGGTCGGGCCGAATATTTTTTCGCACATCAGTCCGTCGCGTTCCGGCTTGAAGGTGCGGTAGTTGATGGTTTCCGGCTTGAGCACTTCGCCACGCGAATGGGCGAGGATGCTTTCCGGAGAGGCGATGCTGAACTTGATCTTCGAAAAATCACCCTTGAGCGGTGATGATCCCTGTGAAAATATCATGGTCGATATTCCTGTTAAAACAACCTTGAAATTATCTTCGTTACTTCATTGCACTTGCCGGAGCTTTCGCTCCGGCGTGTCGTTATATCATCTCAGGGCACTCTGTCGTCTATCCTGATTTCGAGACCAAGTCCCTGCAACTCCCGAATAAGAACGTTGAACGATTCAGGCGTTCCGGGTTCGGGAAGATTCTGCCCCTTGACGATTGCCTCGTAGGTTTTGTTTCTTCCGATGACGTCGTCGGATTTGACCGTGAGCATCTCGCGCAGGATGTTGGCCGCGCCATACGCTTCCAGCGCCCAGACCTCCATTTCACCGAACCTCTGGCCGCCGAACTGGGCTTTACCGCCGAGAGGCTGCTGGGTGATGAGCGAGTATGGCCCGATAGACCTGGCGTGAATCTTGTCATCGACCAGGTGGCTCAGCTTGAGCATATAGATATAGCCGACCGTCACCTCGTCGTGGAACTGCTCGCCGGTTCGTCCGTCGAACAGCTTGACCTTGCCGTGGCCCGGCAGACCAGCCTTTTCGAGCTGCTCCTGCACCTCGGCGTAGGTCGCGCCGTTGAAGATCGGGGTCTTGAACTTGACGCCGAGCTTCTTGCCCGCCCAGCCAAGGGACGTTTCGTAAAGCTGGCCGATGTTCATGCGGCTCGGCACGCCGAGCGGGTTGAGCACGATATCGACCGGAGTTCCGTCCGCCATGAAGGGCATATCCTCGATCGGCAGAATCTTGCCGACCACGCCCTTGTTACCGTGGCGTCCGGCCATTTTGTCACCAACCTGGATTTTCCTCTTCTGGGCGATGTAGACCTTGGCCAGCTCCTCGATGCCGGGTGGCAATTCGTCACCAACGTTGATCTTGTATTTTTCGTTCTCGCGCTCGTCGGCAAGATCCTTCAGCTTCAGGCGATATTCACGAATCAGGCGGACGACATTCTCGTTGGTCTTCGCACCGGTCACGATGCCTTTGGTCACGTCGATCGATTCGAGGAACGGCAGACCGTTGAACTTTGCCAGAAGCGCCTCGTCGATGATCGTGCCTTCAGGAACAAGCGTCTTTCCCTTGTCGCTCTGGATCGCCACGCTCTTCTTGCCGTCGAGGTGCTGCTTCATCCATTTGGCGAAGCGCTTGCGCAGGTCGGCCTCTTTCAGATCGAACTGTTTGTCGAGCGCCTCTATCTTTTCTTTGACGTCCATGCCGACCTTTTTCTTGCGGCTGAAGAGCTTGGTCTTGATGACGATGCCCTTCATTCCGGCGGGAACGTGCATCGAAGCATCCTTCACGTCGCTCGACTTGTCGCCGAAGATGGCGCGGAGCAGCTTCTCTTCCGGCGTCGGATCGCTCTCGCCTTTCGGTGTGATCTTGCCGACCAGGATATCGCGCTCCTTGACCTCTGCGCCGATGCGCACGATGCCGTTCTCGTCGAGGTTGCGCAGGGCCTCCTCGCTGACGTTGTAGATGTCGCGGGTGAACTGCTCCTCGCCACGCTTGGTGTCGCGCACGTTCGATTCGAACTCGTGAATATGGATCGAGGTGAAGACGTCGTCGTACACCAGCCTTTCGCTGAGCACGATGGCATCCTCGAAGTTGTAGCCACGCCAGGGCATGAAGGCCACCAGCACGTTCTTGCCGAGCGCCAGTTCGCCGTTATCGGTCGAGGAGCTGTCGGCCAGCACGTCACCTTTATCGACACGCTGACCGTTGCGCACCAAGGGGCGCTGCGAAATGCAGGTATCCTGGTTGGAGCGCTTGAACTTGATGAGCTTGTAGTACTTGACCCCTTCGTCGGGATCGAGCAGCGACACCGTGGCGTTTTCGGGATCGAGGTCGTAGCGCACCTCGATGCGATCCGCCGTGACGCACTGCACCACGCCGGGGCCTTCAGCCACGATCACCGCGCGGGAGTCGCGGGCGACTTTGGCCTCCATGCCCGTGCCGACCACCGGAGCGTCGGAAACGAGCAGCGGCACGGCCTGGCGCTGCATGTTCGCGCCCATCAGCGCGCGGTTGCCGTCATCATGTTCGAGGAACGGGATGAGCGCCGCTGCCGCGCTGACGATCTGCACCGGCGAGACGTCCATGTAGTTCACATCCTCGGCAAGCACCAGCGGGTAGTCACCCTTGGTTCTGGCCTGCACCGACTCGGCGGCGATGCGGTTGTTTTCGTCGAGCTGGATGCTGACCGGCACGGTGATCTTGTTCTCCTCGTCCTCGGCGGAGAGCATCAGCACCGTATTGGTGACCTGGCCTTTGTCCACGACGCGGTACGGCGTCTGGATGAACCCCTTGTCGTTGATTTCGGCGTAGACCGAGAGCGACGAGATCAGGCCGATGTTCGGACCTTCAGGGGTCTCGATCGGGCAGAGGCGTCCGTAGTGGGTGTAGTGAACGTCACGCACCTCGAAGCCTGCTCGCTCGCGGGTCAGACCGCCGGGGCCGAGAGCCGACACCCTGCGCTTGTTGGTCATTTCGGCCAGAGGGTTGGTCTGGTCCATGAACTGCGAGAGCTGGCTGGTGGCGAAGAAGCTCGACACGACGCTCGACACCGTACGGGCGTTGATGAGGTCGGCCGGAGCGATCTTGTCGGAATCGCGGGAGTTGAGCTTCTCGCGGACATTCTTGCCCATCCTCGCCAGACCGATCACGAACTGCGCGGCGAGCTGCTCGCCCACCGAACGCACGCGGCGGTTGGCCAGGTGATCGACGTCATCGACCTCGGCCATGCCGTTGACCAGCTTGATGAGGTAGTTGATGACCGCGATAATATCATAGTGGGTCAGCACGAGAATATCCTCGCCGATCGGCTCCTCGGAGTAAGTGCGGATCGTCTGGAGGATGCGCTCGTAGATGGTGTCAGAAAGCGCCTTCAGCTCCGGCTTTTCAACGAGAAACGCCGAGAGGTCGGAAAGCTCTGTGTGGAGCTTCTTCTGGATGCGGTAACGGCCCACATCGCCGAGATCGTACTTCTTCTGGTTGAAGAAGGTGCGTTCAAGAAAGCTTCTGGCGGCATCGATGTCCGGCGCTTCATTGGCGCGAAGCTCCTCGTAAACGATTTCGAGCGCCTCTTCCTCGGTGGCGGAGCTGTCGTTGAGAATCGTGTTGATGATGACCGACTTGTCCACGCCCTTCTCGGGGGAGGTGGTCTTCATCACCTTGACCTTCTTGTAGCCCGCCATGACGATCTGCTCCAGAATCTCCTCGGTAATGGCCGCCCTTGCCGGAACGACCTCGCCGGTATTCATGTCGATAATGTCGGAGGCGAGATACTGGCCGAGTAACTGTTCGCGCTTCGAGCTTTTCGAGGAGATGTCGATCTCATCGACCAGATCGAACAGTCCGAGAATATCCTCGTCCTTGGCGAACCCGATGGCGCGAAGCAGCGCGGTGACCAGAAAGTTCTTCTTCTGGTCGATATAGACGAAAATCTGGTTGTTGATGTCGGTCTGGAACTCGATCCATGAACCGCGGGTCGGCACGATCTTGGCCGAATACATCTTCTTGCCGTTGGGATGCACCGCCTCGCTGAACACCACGCCGGGCGAACGGTGAAGCTGCGCCACCACGACGCGCTCCGCGCCGTTGACGATGAAGGTTCCTCGCTCGGTCATGTAGGGAATCCTGCCGAGGTAGACCTCCTGCTGGATGGTCTCCTTCCAGTCCGGCTCGTCGGCCTCGTCCTTGTAGGAGAGCTTGAGCTTGATCTTGAGCGACACATCGTAGGTCAGGCCGCGCTCGATGCACTCCTCGACGGTGTACTTCGGCTTGTCGAAGCTGTAGGAAATATATTCCAGGAGATAGAGCCCCCTGGTATCGGTAATGGGGAATGCGCTCCTGAGCACTTTTTCAAGGCCCTGGTCCTTGCGCTTTTCAAGGGGAACGCTGTCCTGAATGAAATTATGGAATGAATCGAGCTGTACCTTGAGAAGATCGGGGGGGGTTACGATACTCTGGATCTTGGAAAAGTCAATACAGGGTGTTGGTGTTGCATCAGCCACTTTCACATGCACCTCGCTTTTAGTCAATTGCAGGGAGTACTTAACAGTTTATGGGCAATTCTCTCTCTTGGGCATTGTACGCCTGGCTCTGCCTGCTCACGTTCGAGCGGCCTCAGCCCGCGCCCGCTTTACATCGCGTTTCGACCAGCTTGTCGCCAATCGAATCGCTCACGACATTAATCAGTGGTACCCTCGGTCATTACAAGATTCGCAAATACCCTTGCCGGAGTGGATTTCCATCCGCGGACAACTCCGGCGGACGGTAAATAAAAGAGTTCATTTCTACAAACGGACAAAGCTCCGTCCCGAATCGGCACGGAGCTTGTCTGTCATTTCAGCTTGTGAAAGATCACTTCAGCTCGACTTCTGCGCCGGCGTCCTTGAGTTCTTTGGCGATTTTCTCGGCCTCATCCTTGGATACAGCCTCTTTGACGGTCTTCGGAGCGCCGTCAACCAAGTCCTTCGCCTCTTTCAGGCCAAGACCGGTAAGAGCGCGAACAACCTTGATCACGTTGATCTTGTTTGCACCGCCAGCCTTCAGCACGACGTCAAACTCGGTCTGCGCTTCGACAGGAGCGGCATCGGCAGGAGCGGCGGCAACAGCGCCGGCAAAGACGGCAGGAGCGGCGCTCACGCCGAACTTCTCTTCAAGCGCTTTGACCAACTCGGAAGCTTCGGTAAGGGTAAGTTTACCAATCTCTTCTACAAGTGTTTCGATAGATGACATTATTTCCTCTCTCAGTTAGAATTGAAAATATTTGAAGCTTTGAGTGCGTAAATCTTTTATTTTTCCAGCTTTCCGACCTGGTCGATGACGGAGACGAGGTTTCTCATCACCGCGTTCATGACCATCGGCACGGAGCTGATGATATTGTTGATCAGGCCAGCCGCACGCCCGAGATTCTCAGTCTTGCTGAGCATTTCGGAGAGCATCGGCAGCGAATCGGCTCCGAACACCGCGCCATCGATCGAAGCCATCTTGAACTTCAGCGCCTCGTTGTCCTTGCTGAACTTCTTGATGATCTTGGCGGGCGCAACCGGATCGTCGTAGCTGAACGCCACAGCGGTGGTATTCTTCAGACCAGAGGCCAGCTTATCGACTTCGGCGGCATCCTTGAGCGCCTTCTTGATCAGGGTGTTCTTGACAACCCTGTATTCGATACCGGCCTTCCTGAATTCGAGGCGGAGCTGCCCCATCTTCTGAACATTGAGTCCCTGGAACTCGGTAAAGTAGAAGCCCTGCGCCTTCTGGAACTTCTCTGCTATTTCCTGAGCGATCTGCTCTTTTGTATCACGCTTCATCATATCGGTGCAAAATCTTTAGTGTTAGGCGACAAATTTATCCTTTTTGACCTTCACGCCGGGGGACATGGTGCTTGAAATGGTGATCCCCTGGAGGTACTGACCCTTTGCAGCCGAAGGTTTCAGGCGCACGACCTCCTTGATGAAGCTGGAGATATTGCCGGCGAGCTTGTCGCTGTCGAACGAAACTTTTCCGACCGGAGCGTGGATGTTGCCAGCCTTGTCAACCCTGAATTCGATCTTGCCAGCCTTGACCTCCTTGACAGCCTTGGCGACATCCATCGTGACCGTGCCCGATTTCGGGTTCGGCATCAGGCCGCGTGGGCCGAGGATTCTGGCAACCTTGCCGAGCTGACCCATGACGTCGGGGGTCGCGACGACCACATCGACGCCGGTCCAGCCGCCCTGGATTTTTTCGATATACTCTTCGAAACCGACGAAATCGGCGCCAGCTTCGCGAGCCTCTTCGGCCTTGTTCTCTTTGCAGACGACAAGCACGGAGACGGTTTTACCGGTGCCGTGAGGAAGCATGACTGTGCCGCGCACGACCTGGTCGGCATGACGCGGATCGACCCCAAGCTTCATGGAGACGTCGAGCGAGGCGTCGAATTTGGTGGTGGTAATCTCCTTGACCTTATCGATGGCCTCCGCAAGCTCATACTCCTGAGCGCGGGCCACCTTGGCGGCAGCGTTTCTGTAGTTCTTTCCAGACATTGACAGTATTGTATTTAGTGGTTATGCAAGCGGCTTGTCAGGCCTCCCAC
>JAAXWU010000217.1 GCA_013334855.1 Chlorobaculum sp.
CTGATCGACCGCTACCCGAACGTGATTGTCTTGCGCACCATGTCCAAGGCGCTGGCTCTGGCCGGAATGCGCATCGGCTTCGCGATTGCCAGTCCCGCGCTTATGGCTGAAATCTCCAAGCCGAAGATTCCCTTCGCATCGAGCCGACTTGCGGAGATCACGCTCATGGCTGTGCTGGAAAACTACTCGATTGTTACCGATGCCGTAAAGTATATCCTCGACGAGCGGCAGCGCATCGAGACGGAGCTTGCCGGAATTCCCGGCATCGAGCTGTTCGAGAGCGACACCAACTTCCTGATCATCCGCGTGTACAACGCTTCCGAAGTGTTCAAAAAGCTGAAAGAGGCCGGGGTGCTGGTGCGCAACGTCTCGGGCTATCCGCTCATGGAGAACTGCCTCCGCTTCAACGTCGGCCTACGCGAGGAGAACGACCGCCTGCTGGAGCTGCTGAAAACGCTCTGATATGGCGGATTTCAGGCAGTTGGCGAGCGAAGAGATGGGGCGGCTCGCGCCAGACGCTTACGCCGCTTCGGTGCGCCATCCGGTGACGCTCGTCTTGCACAACATCCGCAGCATGTGGAACGTCGGCGCGATGTTTCGTACCGCCGACGCGGCGGGCATCGACGAGATCGTCATCACCGGCTACACGGCCACGCCGCCCCGCAAGGAGATCGACAAGACGGCGCTCGGAGCGCAGGAGACGGTTCCGTGGCGTCATTTCGCCGAACCGGTCGAGGCGATTGCGATGCTGAAAAGCGAGGGCCGGAAGGTGTTCGGACTTGAAATCGCCGAGAACAGTCGCGTCTACACCTCGCTATCGGCGGCTGACTTTCCGCTGGCGCTGATTGTTGGCAACGAGGTCGAGGGGATCGGTGACGCGCTTCTTGCCCATTGTGATGGCGTCATCGAGATTCCGCAGTATGGCGTGAAGCATTCGCTGAACGTCGCCGTGGCGGCGGGGGTGGCGCTTTTCGAATGCGTGAGGGCCTATCGCGCAAATGGATGAAGTTTTAAGATCGGAGTGGATTAGTTCTCTTTATTTGTTGTATATTCTGGACGGCTTTTAGCCTCTTCGATCTTTTTTCGGTAGTACCATCACTGTTCCTTATCCATAACCTTGCCATGCTACACTACAAAACACATGTGACTGCCGAAGATGCCCCGTGGGTCGTGTTCGTGCATGGCGCCGGGGGTAGCTCGTCGATCTGGTTTCTTCAGATCAAGGAGTTTGTCAAGCACTTCAATGTCCTCCTGGTCGACCTCCGTGGACATGGCCGCTCCAAGCATATCACGACCTCGAAAGAGGTGCGCCATTACAACTTCGAGGTGATCACTCGTGACATCATCGAGGTGCTCGACGCCCTGCAAATCCGGCAAGCGCACTTCATCGGCATCTCTCTCGGCACCATTATCATCAGGAATCTCGGCGAACTGGCCCCGGAGCGGGTGGCGTCGATGGTCATGGGCGGGGCGATCATTCGCCTCAACGTTCGGGCAAAGCTGTTGGTAGCTATCGGCAATTTCTTCAAGAGCATGGTGCCCTACATGTGGCTCTACAGCTTTTTCGCCTGGATCATCATGCCGAAGGCCCGCCACCGCAAGTCTCGCATCATGTTCGTGAACGAAGCCAAGAAGGTAGCGCAGAAGGAGTTCATGCGCTGGTTCAAGCTGACCTACGAGCTGAATCCGTTACTTAAATATTTCGAAGAGAAGGACACCGGCATTCCCACGCTCTACCTCATGGGCGCAGAGGATTACATGTTCCTGCCTGCGGTCGAGTTTATCGTTAACCGCCACACCAACTCCTACCTCCAGGTCATCGGCAATTCAGGCCACGTCTGCAACATCGATCAGCCTCACGAATTCAACTCCCGCGCTATCGACTTTCTTAAGGACATCTCCGCCAGGAGTCTGCCGGAAAGCATTGACGTCATGCCGCAACTCGCCGCTGTTTAGCCGACCGCTCCGTTAAACCGGGTCATCGCGTGTTCGATGCCGAGCGAGGCAAAGTCGAGCACCGCGTCGGCGCAAACCGGGATCACCTTTTCGATACTTTTTCTCTCCGCCTCGGTGAATTTCGACAGCACGAACGACGAGAGCGACACCGGCGGAGGCTCGACGCCAACCCCGACGCGCAGCCGTGCAAAATCCTCGCTGCCGAGGCTCTGGATGATGTGCTTCAGCCCGTTCTGCCCGCCCGCCGAACCCTTCGCCCGCATCCTGATCGTCCCCAGAGGAATGTTGACATCGTCGCAGATCACCAGCAGCTCCTCGCGCCCGATTTTCCAGAAATTCATCGCCGCCACGACGGCGTGGCCCGACAGATTCATATAGGTCATCGGCTTGACGAGAATCAGCGGCCCGCCCGGCGCATTGATTTTCGCGTAGCGGTAATTGCCCTTGCCCGACGCGAATGACGAGCTTCCGGCGAGCCGGTCGATAACGTCGAAGCCGATATTGTGCCTTGTTG
>JAAXWU010000218.1 GCA_013334855.1 Chlorobaculum sp.
CTATCGCCGTATTGATTTTGTCGGGTGAACCAACGAACTCAATAGTAATGGATTTTTGCTTTATATCCACGACTTTTCCCTTAAAAACGTTCGCCAGCTCGAAAATCTCGTGCTGCGTGGATTTCGAGAGTTTCAGGCTCAAGAGCAGCAATTCGCGCTCCACATGCGGCTGATGGGTGAGGTCGGTCACCTTGATCGTATCGACCAAGCGGTTGAGCTGCTTGAGCACCTGGCTGATGATGCGGTCTTCACCCCGCGTCACGATGGTCATGCGTGAAATTTCAGGGTCTTCGGTCTCGCCTATGGAGATGCTTTCGAGATTGAAGCCGCGGGCGCTGAACATGGCGGCAACCCGGTTCAGCGTGCCGAACTTGTTCTCGACCAGAACGGATATAAGATGTTTCATAGAAGTAACTTAAACCATTGTTTTCGGATTCAGCCGGGCCAGCAGCATGTCGGAGATCGACCCGCCGGCGGGCACCATTGGAAAAACCATATCCTTGCGGACGACCCTGAAATCGACCAGCACCGGCCCGTCGCTGTACGCGAGCGCTTCGGTGATGGCATTCCGGGCCGATTCGGGATTGCTGGCGCTCATCGCCTTGCAGCCGAACGCTTCGGCAACCTTCACGAAATCTGGATTGCTCGACGCCAGATCGGTGAAGGAGTACTTCTCCTTGTGGAACAGCTCCTGCCACTGGCGCACCATGCCGAGATAGCTGTTGTTGATCAGGAATATCTTCAGCGGCAACTTGTTGTAGACCGCCGTGACCAGCTCCTGGATGTTCATCATCAGCCCGCCATCGCCGGTAAAGAGCACCACCGGGCGGTCGGTAATGCCGAAGGCCGCGCCGATGGCCGCCGGAAGGCCGAAGCCCATCGTGCCGAGGCCGCCGCTGCTGATGATCGAGCGCGGTTCGGTGAACTTGTAGTATTGCGACGTCCACATCTGGTGCTGGCCGACGTCGGTCGTGACCACCGCATGACCTTTGGTCTGCTTTGAGACCTCGTCGATGACGAATTCGGTCTTGAGCGAATCCGGCTCGACTTCGTAGTCGAGCGGGCACTGCTTGCGCCACGCCTCGATTTCCGAGAGCCACGCGCTGCGATCCTCCTTCGTTTTCGGCATCGATTCGATCAGCGAGGCGAGGAAATCTTTCGAGTCGCCGACCACCGGCAGATCGACCTTGATGTTCTTGTCCACGTTGGTCGGGTCGATGTCGTTGTGGATCTTGTAGGCCTGCGTCGCGAAAGTGTCCACCTTGCCCGTCACGCGGTCGTCGAAACGTGCGCCGACGGCGATCAACAGGTCGCAGTTGCTCACCGCCTGGTTGGCCCAGTAGGTGCCGTGCATGCCGAGCATCCCCATCGAGAGCGGATGGTCGCCGGGGAAGGCGCCAAGTCCTTGCAGGGTCATCGTCACAGGAATCTGCTGGTCGATGGCGAGTTTGCGCAGCTCCTCCGAGGCTTCAGCGCTGATGACGCCGCCGCCGATGTAGAAGAGCGGACGCTTGGCCTTCGAGATCATTTTCGCCGCTTTCTGCACCTGGTTGGCGTGGCACTTGATGGTCGGCTTGAAGCCCCGGATTTCGACGCTCTCCGGCCACTCGAAGATGCATTCGGCGTTGAGCACATCCTTGGGCATATCGACCAGCACCGGGCCGGGCCGTCCGTTGGTGGCCAGGTAGAACGCCTTGCTGATAGTCATGGCAAGCTCCTTCACATCCTTGACGAGGAAGTTGTGCTTGGTGATCGGTCTCGTGATGCCAACGATGTCAGCCTCCTGGAAGGCGTCGTTGCCGATCAGCGTGCTCGGCACCTGGCCGGTAAAGACCACGAGCGGCGTGGAGTCCATGTAGGCGTTGGTGATGCCGGTGACGGTGTTGGTCGCGCCGGGGCCGGAGGTGACGAGCACCACGCCGGGCCTGCCGGTGGCGCGGGCGTACCCCTCGGCCATGTGGGTCGCCCCCTGTTCGTGGCGCACCAGAATGTGCTTGATGTCCTCGACATCGTGCAGGGTTTCGTAAACCTTCAGCAAAGCCCCGCCGGGGTAGCCGAAGATGTACTCGACGTTTTCACGCCGCAGACACTCGAAAAATATTTCGGATCCGTTCATTTTCTGTCCGTTGGTATGCATGGTTCGAACAAGTTGATATTCAGACCGGTCGAGACCGGCCCGCGCTATTAAAAATTGGTTTTCAGAACCGCGCCGGTATTGGCCGATGTGACCATTCTGGCATACCTGGCGAGGTATCCTTTCTTGATTTTCGGCTCGAACTCCGGCAACGCCTCGATGCGCTGGCGCATGGTTTCGTCGTCGAGCGCCACCGTCATCGAGCGCTGCGGGAGGTCGATGGTGATCATGTCGCCTGTCTGCAAGGCCGCGATCGGGCCGCGATCAGCGGCTTCGGGCGAGACGTGGCCGATGCACGCACCCCGCGATCCGCCGGAGAAGCGTCC
>JAAXWU010000089.1 GCA_013334855.1 Chlorobaculum sp.
CCAGAGGATTTCGTCGGTTCGAGAGTTACCGTACCCGCATTCTGTTTTACTGCGGCAAACTCAACATGGCTATCGAACGATGACGTAATCCAAGAAAACACTCTCCACGAAATTCCGCGAAGAACCATTTTTTCAAATTTTGATTCTTCTTGAGCAAATCTAAGAATCGGCCTCTAATTGACGCGATGAATTTGCATATCTTATAACATGGATTTATTTTAATATTCTTTATAGTATTCTCTAAATCAAGATTCGCCAATTTGTATTTCTTGACTGATTTCTCCTTGTTTTCAACATCCTGTTTTATTGATTTTATTTTGCTTTTCAATTCATTTTTTTGAGCTTCTGCCGCGATAGCCCGTCTCTTAAGCCTATAAGCCCATGTTCTCCACTCAGATAGATTAGCATCAGAACTCGGTTCCATTTCGTAAAGGTTTTTGTCCATCGGAAATATTTATCGTTTAAGCTCAACGCACAACAAAAGCACAACATTTAGCGTCCTGATGGAACGAGTTGTTCTGCAACTTAGTCATAGCGATTCTTTTTTGCCTTGATAATTTTTATAACATCATCATGCTGTTGGCCAGGAATAATGTCTTTCAGTAATAGTTGCTTCGCAGCCTTATCGTACTGCACATGAATTCTCCACCCAGAGATTTTATTTATATCTGCCCTATAGATGGCTTTTTCGTATCCGGTAACCCGATGAAGTCGAGTCTTCGGAAAGCTAGAACTCTTATGGCAATCGTTGTTTTCGAGTTCAGCGAGAGCTTCTAGAAATTGCAGCTTATGAGTATCATCTGGAAGAACTTTGTTTGCCTCAAAAATTATTCCAAACTGATCAAGAAGTTTTTTGATTTCAGCCATTCTGATCCCCTTTACCAAAGATAGCATTTCCTTGATATAGGGATTCAGCAATATCTCTGAATGCCTTTTCTAGTGAATCATGGCGAACAGCGCGTAACAACGTGACAATTGTTTGACCGAACAACGGATCATCATCTAATGTAAGAATCACTCTAATGTCTTGGTTTATTCGAATTGCATAAAGACTAGATCCAAGATCATCGGGAAGTATCACTTTAAGCGGGCGGTATGAATGTTGACGGAACAGGGTTGGATCATCTTCAAAGTCAGAACAATAGAGATTAATCTTTGAAGCAATCTGCTCACGCTCCTTCGCATGAAAGGACTTAATGTCTTTTTCAAATTCTTCGGAGGCTTGGAAAAAGGTACTCATGCTGTCACATAACATTATTTAGATCGATATGCCTTGACTACGAATTTATGAATTGCAACCAATATAAGAAACAATCGAATAACCACTCAGAATACATCTAATGTCGAGCAAAACCTATCACCCCGCCTTGTGCCGGGCAATCACTCGCAAAACCTATCACCGCGCCTTGTGCTGCGCAATCGCTTCCAGAAATGGCTCCGCATATCGGGCGAGTTTTACTTCGCCGATGCCGGAGATGGCGAGCATCTCTTCGGGGGTTGTAGGTTGGATGTCGCTCAGTTCGACGAGGGTTTTATCTGAAAAAACCACGTACGGCGGCACGCCTTGCTCGTCGGCGAGGCGTTTGCGCACCTTGCGCAGCTCCTCGAAGAGCCGCTTCGCATCCGGCGGCAGAGCTTCGAGGCCAGCGCTTTTGCGGGTTGCCGCGCTCTTCTTCTCCGTGATCCGCACCAGCTCGACCCGCTCCTCGCCCCGGAGAATCCTTGCGCCGCCTTCGAGCAGGTAGAGCATCGGATACAATCCCTCGGAGCGACCAACCGCTTTGCGGGCGATGAGGTCGTCGATCAGCCGCCGCCAGAACTTCTTGTCGTGCTCCTTGCCGATGCCGTACACCTTCAGCCGGTCGTGGCCGAAATCCTTGATCTTCTGGTTCTTGCTGCCGACGAGAATGTCGATCAGATGCGCCGCGCCGAAGCGCGAGTCGGTGCGCACGATGGCCGAGAGCAGCATCTGCGCCTCTCGCGTGCAGTCGGTCAGCTCGTGCAGGCCGAGGCAGACGTCGCACGAGGCGCAGTTGTCGCGGGGATAGGTTTCGGCGAAATAGTCGAGCAGCATCCGGCGGCGGCAGGCGGTGGCCGAGGCGAAGGCGATGACCTTCGAGAGCGAGTCGAGCGACCGCTGCCGCTCCGCTTCGTCCTGCATCGCGTCGATGAAGAAGCGCACCTTCGGAATGTCGGCTTGTGCGAAAAGGAGGATACAGCGGGCCGCCTCGCCATCACGCCCGGCGCGTCCGGTCTCCTGATAGTAGCTCTCGATGCTCTTGGGCAGGTCGGCGTGGATGACGAAGCGCACGTTGGACTTGTCGATCCCCATGCCGAACGCCACGGTCGCCACGATGATTTCGACTTCGTCACGGATGAACGCCTCCTGATTGTCGCGCCGCTCATGGTCGTCGAGACCGGCGTGGTAAGGCAGGGCGCGAAAGCCGCGCTTTTGCAGCATCGCCGCCGTGTCGTTGACGCTCTTGCGGCTGGTGCGATAGACGATGCCCGACTGCCCCGCGAATCCCTTCAGGATCGAGACAAGTTGCCCCTCCCCCGCCTCCTTGAAGCGCACCTCGTAGGTGAGGTTCGGGCGGTCGAACGATGCCCGCAGAACGAATGGGTCGCGCAGGCGGAGCTTTCGGGCGATGTCGTGCTGCACCCGCTCTGTCGCGGTGGCGGTGAAGGCGGCGACCGGAATATTGGGCAGGAGTTCGGGAATCGTGGAGAGGGCCAGGTAGTCGGGGCGGAAGTCGTGGCCCCACTCGGAGATGCAGTGCGCCTCGTCGATCACCGCCATGCTGATGCGAGAGCGAAGCAACAATTCGCGGAAGTGGTCGAGGGCGAAGCGTTCGGGGGCGACGTAGAGCAGGTCAAGCTGGCCGGATTGCAGCGAGCGAAGCACGGCTGACTGTTCGGCGGCGGCGAGCGAGCTGTTGAGGAAGGCCGCCCGGATGCCGTTGGCCCGCGCCCCATCGACCTGATCCTTCATGAGCGAGATGAGCGGGCTGACCACCAGCGCCGCGCCAGGCATGAGCACGGCGGGAAGCTGGTAGCAGAGCGACTTGCCGCCGCCGGTCGGCATGACGGCGAACACATCCCGCCCGGCCAGAAGCGCCCGGACGATCTCCTCCTGGTTGGGCCGGAACGAGCGAAATCCGAAAATCCGGTGCAGCGCGCCGTCAAGTGATTCAGCGCAGGATTGGGAAAACGGAGCGCTCATGCGTGCGGCACTCAGGAGTGAGCCAGGTGCCTGACAACCGACTCGACCTCATGGCTGCCCGTTTTCGAAGCATCCACAGACTTGTCCGGAACACTCTTTTCAATCGGAGCGAGCAGCTCGGGAGCGATCGATACCTCCACACCCTGCATGATGCTCTCGAAATAGACCACGAGATGCTCTTCGCGCCCCTCTTTTCTGATCACGCCCTCCATATCCTTGAACGGCCCGGCCAGTACGCGAACCTTTTTGCCGACAGGAATGGAGTGCACCGTCTCGCCTATCGCATCGGGTTCGTGAGTCAAACGCTTCAGCCAGTCGATATCCCGGTCGGAAATCACCGATGGTGTCTTGCCGATACCGATAAACTTCACCACGCCGTCGGTGTCGAACACGTGGATATGCTCTTTGTGATAGTTGATCCTGACGAAAACGTAGCCTCTGATAAGCGGCTCCACGACCTTCTTTTTCCGGTCGCTCCACTGCCGAACCGTCTCGATCAGCGGAACATAGCTCGTCAGCCCCTTTTCAAGCAGATAGTGGTGCACCTTTTTCTCATATCGGGAGCGAACGTAAACCGCATACCAGCACACGTCTTTGGTATCCTCATTGGTCATCGCGAAAAGGTCAATTATTTGCGTTCATTATCTGAATACGTCAATAAGTTATTTCTGATCCAGCAATGCATTCAGTGCTTAAAAAGTACTGAATATATTACACTTGTTTCAATATAAAAAACTATAATAAAACAACCCAAATGGCTACGATATGGTCATAAATTGCGATCACCTCCAATCCGGCATTTACTTGGTCGGCATCATGAAACGCATACCGAAGCGGTAAACAGCTCGTCCAATCATTTCGCGCAACGCAGTGGACGAGGCACTCATCCCATCGGCGTTTGGAATAAAATCGAGCAGCGTCGTGCGACGTTTCAGATCGGTCGCCTGGAAATCGACCGGGTAGGGTTCGACCTCGAAACTCGCAGCTTTGAAAAGCATAAGCGAGCGTTGCATATGAAACGCGCTGGTCACCAGAATGATTCGTTTCGGCTTTGTTTTTGACACGCCAAGCGCCGTCGCCACGGCAAGCGCTTCTCCGGCTGTATTGGCCGCCTTTGAGGTCAAGCGAATGCGGCCTGAAGGCACGCCGCGCAAACGCGCCCGCTTGGCCAGCAATTCACCTTCTGGAACGCTATCGGTATCCCACGGCATCTGACCTCTTGTAAAGACGAGGAGCGGCGCTTTGCCCGCCTTGTACAGATCGATCCCGCCCTCGAATCGATCGACAGCATCCCCGAACTCACCCAGTGGCGCACCGTCGATTTGACTGACCATGCCGCTCAGGACGACAATAGCCTCCGCTTTTTGTACGCGCTCAATCGGAATGCGATGGTACGGCGCTTCGATACTGCGCATCAGCGCATCGCCGACGACGGGCAGGCTCAACATCCACAGCAATCCTATGGAGCTCCACACCAAGACACGGCGCTTGAGAAGCACTCCCGCGATGGCCAGCAGCAGGCAGATGCCCGGCGGAAGCACCAGCAGTGGCAGAAGTTTACTGAGTATCAGCATCGAATATATGAGAGCTACGAAAACCCCGGAGGCTAACTTTAAGAAACAGTGAAGATAGTAAGATATGGCGGAAAGTTCAGCCTCGTTTCACCCGATTTTGCTCTTCGCCTTGCGCAGAGGCTCTTTTCTGCCGGTACTCGGCAAGAATAGGTATATCGGCTTCGGGAAAATCGTAATCTCGCGCCTCGTCGATGCCGATCCAGCGCAACTCCTCGTGCTCACCGGCCTGCGGCGCTCCCTCGATGATTTTGCAACGAAAGGCGATCAGCCGGAGCGACCGGTCGGGGTAACGGTGCTCGACCGGAGTGAGCCGCTCGATCATCTCCACAGTGACTCCAAGCTCCTCCCGAAGCTCCCGGCGGAGAGCCTCGACCTCCGATTCGCCCGGTTCGACCTTGCCCCCCGGAAACTCCCATTTATGCGCCAGGTGACGCCCAGAAGACCTCCTGGCGATCAGAAACCGCTCTTCTCGCTCGATAATGGCGCACACGACGTCGCCGATATGCAATAGAGTTGACATTACAAAATGAATATGATGAAATATGATCTTCGATCAGAAGCCTTGTCCATCAGTTTTGTGATAGCTTCTTTTATATAGCGCGTTTAGCGAACAATCACTGCCATTACCTGAAGATAACGTTCGATGAACTGAATGACAAGATTTATGTAAAAAATTGTAAAACATTAAAAAACAATCAGATACACGATTCGCAATTATAGTGAACTCATATGAGATCGCGAGCAAATATGAGTATTTCGGAGCCTCGCATATATAATTTTTCTGAAGCCATTTTATTACTTTTTCCCTGAACAACACCTCGTCAACTAATTGTTTCAACGAGCAATTGTAACGGTTTAGAAAAAAAGAATATTATGAAAAAACAATCCCTTGCAATCCTGATGCTGCTTGGCAGCGCTGGAATAAGCAGCCAGGTCCATGCCGCGGAAAATATACTGTCGCTCAGCGACATCATTCCCACGGCGGGATCATCAGCATCGATTGTCAGTGGCGGAATTTTGCAGCTCACCAACAACGTCCTGAGCAAGCCGACCTACCAGATCGGATCGGCTTACAGCGCGAAGGACGCCAACTACGCCAACTTCAACGCCTCGTTCAGCTTCAGGTTTTCCGGCACGGGAAGCATTGGCTCTGCTGATGGCCTTGTGTTTGTCATAAAAAATGCCGGAAGCAAAACTACAGGTGGCGATGGCGGCGGCCTGGGTTACGGAACAATCACTACCGGCAGTGGTTCGTATACCGGCATTCCAAACAGTATTGGTATCGAGTTCGATAACTGGGTGAATCCGGAGGTTAGCGACCCAAAGATCAACCATATCGGCATCAATACGAATGGCAAGGTAACAAGTCTGGCGACTGCCAACGTTTCTCCCTCTTTTAATGGTAATGGGCCTTGGTATGCCTGGGTCGATTACGATGGCAGCAATCTTTCAGTGAGCGTCAGCACGTCAAACGCGAAACCGGAAACGGCAATGCTCACTTATGAGATCGGCGATCTGGAGTCAATTATTGGCTCACCCACAGCACTGATTGGCTTTACCGGTTCGACCGGCGGGGCCACGCAAACAGAACAGGTGCTCTCATTGAACTACACCAATAACGAGATCGGCGCTGTCCCGGAACCCGGCATGTTAGCGCTGTTTGGAACTGGTGGCTTGATGGCCTTCGGACGGAAACATTTGACAAGACGGCGAACTATTGCCTGACCCTCCAGATTGCGGGCCCGATGCACCGGTGATGAGAAAAATAATGGCAACCTCCCAATCTCATCACATGGCGCACCAGGCCATATATTGCTGCTGATGATGGTCAAAGAGATTGCCTGACCTGTATTTCGTCGAAAACGCCTCGCGCCATCTCCGCCGGATTCTCCTCGTTGCATATGTGCCCCGATTGCCTGTATCTTACCTCATCTATATTTCACCTTTCGTTCACCACAATCGAGGAGATCATCCAATGAAATCTCTCTTTTCGCGTCTGAGAAACCTGGCGCTGCTGCTTCTGTTATCTCAACCGGTGTCGGCTTACGCTGTGGAACAAGCCGTGTCCGATCAGGAGACTTTAAAAAAGGAGTACAGCGCGGCAGTCGTGGATGCTGCCGTTGCCGAGCCATCGGAAATATCGAAAAACCTTGTCGCCATCGTGCCCGCCAATGAGCGCCTGGTCTGGAAAAACAGAGGCGATGCCGTCAATGCGAGAGTTCTGGTGGTGACCTGGACCAGCTACAATGGCTATGACAATCAAGTCGGCAAGCCATATACGATGTCGAGAGAGGTCTGGGTGACGACCGTGCCGGAGGTGAAAAATTTCTGCAAACAGAATAGCGTCCGCAACGCCTTGCGGCTCGAACAGCTTCTCGGTCTGCCGCCGAACAACGGAAAGACGAAGTTCGTCGAGATGTGGGTCAGACCCGCCGATCTGTATCGCCCGAGCGCCGATCCCGAGATCACCGACAGCGAAGCGGAAACCGATTTCCCCGCGCCAAATTGCTACATCACGGTGAGCGATGAGTTCAGGAAGTGGTACAACAATCAGAAAGCACAGTCTTATGGAGACAACGGCTATCCGTGGACAAGACTCGGCTACACCTACGACTGGGGCAACAAAAAGAGCCATGTCGGCATGAGCGAATTCGTCATCCTCCCCGGCTCGACAGTAGAGATCAACTCGGTTGCATCGACCGAAGAGTATGAGAGCGGGAAGTGAGGAATCAGGAAGCAGGGCGGTTCTCGTGAGCCGCCGGACCTGTTCAACAAACTGTGTAAACGGCTATTTTCATAATGGGGATTCTCCCCTTGAATTTGACCGAAAATACATTCAGCCCCCCTCTCACACTTCTTTTTTCCCCCGCGCCTGTTATTTTCCCCCCAGAAGTCCTTGACCTGCGCGATTGTGTTATCTGGATACCCTCATGCAACCTCTATTCTCAACGGTTTACTGCGTCGATACCGGAGCCTGTTCTGGTCGGTATAATATGGAGTTCGACATCAGGCTCATGAGGGCTTTTGCGGATGGGTCGTTTCAGCGGGCGTTTGGCGAGGGGAGCTGCCTGTGGCGCTTCTATGCGTGGTCGCCTTCGGCGGTGTCGCTTGGGCGGAACCAGAATCCGGCGGAGATCGACCGGGAGCGGTGCCGGGCGGAGGGCGTCGATGTGGTGGTGCGGCCCACCGGCGGACGGGCGGTGTTTCATGCTGATGAGCTGACCTATTCGTTTTTCGCCACCACGACGCTGCCGAATGAAGTAATTTACCAGATGGTGCACGAAACCATCGCACGAGCGCTCTCCAGAGTCGGCGTCGAGGCGGAGTTCTGCCGGTCGCAGCCCGACTTCCGGGCGCGATATGCATCCGCCGAATCGATACCCTGTTTTACCGCCTCGGCCCGCTACGAGTTGCAGATCGACGGGCGCAAAATCGTCGGCTCGGCGCAGCGACGCAACGGAAATGTGATTCTTCAGCATGGTTCTTTGCCGCTTTCTGACAGGCATCGTCAGATTTCCCGTTATATTGCCAGTGGCTCCAGCGAGCTGCTCGACCAGATCGACGCCGACATGGCGCGTAAAACCGCCTCGCTCGACGAGTTCTCCAGCGCGTGCTACGCCGATCTCGTGCCGCAGATCATCACTGAAGCCGGAGCGTCCATCGCCGAGGGCGCGAGAATTCTGACTCCCGGAGAGATCGAGCGTCTCGACGGTTTTCAACAATCACTCTAACCGACGACCATCATGAACCAGCCATCCGGCAATAAACTGCCTCACGTCACGACCCGCAGGATGCTCGATATGAAGCAGCGCGGCGAGAAGATCGCCATGCTGACCGCCTACGACTACACGATGGCGCGG
>JAAXWU010000004.1 GCA_013334855.1 Chlorobaculum sp.
TCGTCCAGCCAGCGGCGGCCAGGAGCTGGGAGCTGTAGAGCGGGTGGCGCACCAGCGCATAGACGCCGGTATCGACGAGGCGGTTGTCATCGACCGGGTAGGGCAGGGGAGTGAGGTATTTGCGGATGCTGGTGACTCCGCCGATGACCAGCATCGCTCCAGCGAGCATCCCGGCCAAGAGAGCGATCCAGCGCGGAATGGCAAGCTGCCGGTAGAGGTCGCCGCTCCGAAGATCGGGCCAGACGGGAGTGAAGACGAACAGCGCCACAAGCACGATCTGGATGACGACCAGGAGTTCACCTTTTGCGCCGAATCGCTTCGATCTTTTCAATTCCTTTTCCATGCTGCTCGCTTGAGAATCGTTGAAATTGCTCTATCTTCAGAAATTTCAAAATTGTAGGAAATTGTTTCAACAGCCGGATCAATATTTTTATCACCGACACCTATGATGATCTCAAAAGATGCCTTACTTCTTGTCATCGATATTCAGGAGAAACTCGCTCCTGCCGTTTTTCAGTCTGATCGTGTCATAAAAAATACCGGCAAGCTGACCAGGGCTTGCAAACTTCTCGGGGTGCCTGTCATTTGTACAGAACAGTACCCGAAGGGTCTCGGAGGCACGGTCGATGAGCTGAAGGAGCTGATTGGCGAGGAGCCGCCGTACGAAAAGTTGTCGTTCAGTTGCTGCGGCAACAATGAGTTCATCAAGCGCCTGCGCTCGCTTGGCCGCAACGACATCCTCGTGGTCGGCATGGAGACGCACGTGTGCGTCTACCAGACCTGCGTGGAGCTGCTCGAATTCGGCTACAACGTGCATCTGGTCACTGACGCCGTTTCGTCGAGAAGCGAGGAGAACCGCTCGCTCGGCATCCGCTGCATCGAGCGGGCCGGAGCCGCGCTCACCAGCACCGAGATGGCGATTTTCGAACTCCTTCGCGTCGCCGAAGGGGATACCTTCAAGGCAATATCGAAAATTGTCAAGGAGGATTGACCTCTTTTCCGCGCAGTCCACGATGCCGACTCATGACGGGGCTGCCGGTTTCCCGTCATGACCTCCCGTTTCCCCGCCCTTTTGTCTGAATTTCCCCTTTTAGCGTTACATTTCGGAAAACATGGCAAGGCAGTTGCAAGTTCAACTTTAATCCGCTGAAAGATGAAAAACGATCAGGACTCTCCCGGCATGTCGCGCTCCGTCGTGGTGTTCGGGGCGCTTGTCGCCTTCGGTCTCGTGCTTGGGGCGTATGTGCTCGGCTATCAGACCAAGCATATCGGCTCAGGCCGCTCGTCGATCACGGTCAAGGGGCTGGCGGAAAAACCGGTCAGGGCCGATATGGCGGAGTGGCAGGTGACGGCGGTCGCCTATGGCCCGACCTTTGCCGAGACGGTCGCGAACCTGCGCAACGAAAAATCGGCGCTTGAGAGCTTTGTCGCCTCGCAGGGGTTCGACAAGGCATCGGTGCGCGAGACCGGCGAAACCGTGGAGCCTCGCTACGAGGATCAGGTGGTTGGCGAGCAGGTGCGGCAGGTGCAGAATGGCTTTGTCGGCAGGTATACCCTGATCGTGAGCAGCCGCGCTCTCGACAAAATCGTGGCCGCTCACCTCTCGGCGCTCGACTACAAGGCGTCGGGGCACAACATCGAGTATGCCAATCCGAGTTACCTGGTCTCCGGTCTCGAAGAGATCAAGATGTCGCTCATCGGCGCGGCGACCGACAACGCCAAAAAGCGGGCGCAGGAGTTCGTCAAGCACAGCGACGCTAAGCTTGGCGCGATGCGGTCGGCCTCGCAGGGGGCGTTTTACATCCTGCCGCCGGTGGCCAACGCCAGCACGGAGGATTATGGAGGCACCTACGATAAAACAACCATCGACAAAATCGCGAGAGTTGTGGTGACTATCGAATTCTCGCTCCAGTAAACGGGCTACGCATCTCCGCTTTCAGCGGGCCAGGATCGAGAGCAGCGTTGATTTCAGAATCTCCGCGCCGTCGAGAAACTCCGGTTCGATAGCGAGATAGCGGCATCCCGCATCCGCGAGCACGGCGGCAAGCGCCGGGTCATCGGCGATGCGGAACCAGTCCTTCTCCGTCGTGACCGGTACAAGTCCCTGCCGCTTCGATTCGGCGATGATCGAGCGGATCGTCGCCTCCGTGTATGGCTCGTGGTCGCGGAAGAACTTGGTCGCCGCAACCATTACGCCCGCCTCGTCGAGGCTGTGCAGGAAGCCCGCCGGTGCGCCGATTCCCGCGAAGGCGAGCGCTTTCATCGACAGTTCGCTTGCGCCCGCCAATCCATCCACCTTCACTAATCCTCCCGGTTTGATGCGCGAGCGGAGCAGCGGCTTGCCGAAGCGCTTCAATCGCGCAAGCAGCGGCGCGGCTTTGGTTTCGTCCGTGATTTTGCTGATGATGATGAGGTCGGCGCGGGCAAGTCCACTAAGCGGTTCGCGAAGGCGTCCGGCGGGGAGCATTGCGTCGATCTCCTCAGGCGCTCCGGCGTTGACCACCACGATGTCGAGGTCTCGCACGATTTTGCGGTGCTGGAAGGCGTCGTCGAGCACGATGACGCCGGGCAGGCGTCCGGCGAACTCGCGCATGAGGAACTGCACTCCTTCGACGCGCTGCTCGGCCACGATGACAATCGCGCCGGGATTGCGGGCGGCGAGCATCGCGGTTTCGTCGCCCGCGTCGCGGCTGCCGAGCAGAAGACGCCGGCCATCCGAGACGAGTTGCACGCCTTTGGTCCGGCGTCCGTAGCCTCGCGACACGATGGCTGCCGGAACGCCCGAAGCTGCGTAGAACTTGACGATCCAGTCCACGAGCGGCGTCTTGCCGGTGCCGCCGGTGGTGATGTTGCCCACAGATACCACCGGAATCGGCGAGCGCCAGCTTTTGAAAATTCCCCGGTCATACAGCCGGTTGCGCAAGCTCATCGCCATGCCGTAGAGCGCGCCGACTGGCCGCAAGAGGATGGCGGCGCTACCGGGCGTCATCGGCGAATGTTGTCGAGAGTTCATCGGCCCAGGCGCGGAAGGCCTCCTCGGTCGCAAAATCCGGTACTGTGACGAGATGCAGCGTGACCTTGACGCGGCTGAAGGGCATCGGGATTTCAAACCTGTCCCAGCTTTTCAGGCTTCGGGCGTTGTCGCAACGGATCTGCGCGAATACGAGCGGCGTGCGGTGCTGCGCGGCGAGCCGGAGCGTGCCGTATTTGAAGCGGTGTTGTGGGCCGCGTGGGCCGTCGGGGGTGACGGCCACGACGCCGCGACTCTTCAGGGCGACGCCGATGTTGCGTCGGACCTCCTCCTTGCCCCGCGAACTCGATCCGCGAATCAGCAGGAACCGGAGCCGGTCGAGTGTGTCGGCGAGAATCTGCCCGTCGCCGGAGAGGCTCACAACGGCTGAAATCTCGCGTCGGGGAAAAAGCCGACGCGCAAGCAGCCATCCGGCGATCATCTTGCCGTGCCAGAAGGCGAACATGACGCCACGCTGGTCATCCGGCAGCTTCTCTCCGGCGTACTGGACGTCGATCTTCAGCGTTGCGAAGAGCAGCTTCAGAACATGGGGGAGCAGGCGGGTGGCGCTCTTCAGGAGGATGTCTTTCACGAAAGCCATGCAGTGGGTCAAGGGTGTATCGGGAAATGGAGGCGAGGTGTTCAGCGCGGATTTTTTTATTGTTTTTGTGATCGTCGATGCATTATATAATGCAGTTTCCCGGCCCCGCATGGCCGGCTGCAATTTAACAATCCACGCCGACAAACCACAGGGTGATTTGCGGCCATCGTTTTACGCAACATGAAGGTTCTGATTATCGGAAGCGGCGCCAGAGAACATGCCATGGCCTGGGCCGTCGCACGCAGCAGCAAGGTTTCAACCGTTCTCGTGGCTCCCGGCAACGGCGGCACGGCCACGATGGGCGGCAAGGTGCGCAACGTCGCCGTCAAAGCGACCGACATCGACGCTCTGCTCGATCTCGTCGCCAGAGAGTCGATCGGCCTGACGGTGGTCGGCCCGGAGCAGCCGCTCGAAGCGGGCGTCGTCAACCGGTTCCGCGAGGTGGGGCTGAAGGTGGTCGGCCCGACTGCCGAGGCGGCGCGGCTCGAAACGAGTAAGGTGTTCGCCAAGGAGTTCATGAAGCGTCACGACATTCCGACCGCCAGTTACGAGGTGTTCCGCGATCACGCCTCAGCAAGAGCCTGGCTTGAATCGTGCGACTCGTTCCCGCAGGTGATCAAGGCGAGCGGCCTCTGCGCGGGCAAGGGCGTCGTCGTCGCGATGAGCCGCGAAGAGGCTCTCGGGGCGATCCACGAGTTTTTCGAGTCGCGCATCTTCGGCGAGGCTGCCGACGAGGTGGTGATCGAATCCTTCCTCGCCGGACAGGAAGCGAGCGTTTTCGCCCTTACCGATGGTCGCGACTACCGCCTGTTCCTCTCCGCGCAGGATCACAAGCGCATCGGCGAGGGGGATACCGGCAAGAACACGGGAGGCATGGGCGCGTATGCCCCGACTCCGCTCGTGACGCCGGAGGTGATGCAGCGGGTCGAGGAAGAGGTCATCCGCCCGACGCTCGCCGGAATGAAGGCCGACGGTTACTCCTACACCGGCTTCCTGTACGTTGGCCTCATGATCGACAGCGGCGTGCCCTCGGTGGTCGAGTTCAACGCCCGCCTCGGCGATCCCGAAACGCAGGTGGTGCTGCCGATGCTCAGGAGCGATCTTTTCGACGCGCTCTTGGCGAGCGTCGATGGCGGACTCGACGCCGTGCCTTTCGAGATGCATGATGGAGCCGCCGCGACGGTGGTCATGGCCTCGGCGGGCTATCCCGACGCATACGAGACTGGCAAGGCGATCACCATCGATCCGGCGGTGAACGATCTGGAGGGGGTGCTTGTTTTCCATGCCGGAACGCAACGTGAAGGCGACGCTCTGCTGACCTCCGGTGGCCGAGTGCTCTCGGTGTCGGCGCGGGCCGGTTCGCTCAAAGAGGCGCTCGACCGGGCCTATCGCGGCGTGGCCGCCATCGGATTCGAAGGCGCGTACTATCGCCGGGATATTGGCGCGAAAGCGCTCTGAATCATTCGGTATATCATCGTAGTGGTCTGTAATGAAATTACCTCGTCGCAAGTTTGAGATCATCCAGGAGCACGCCGTCAGGGAGCTGCCCTACGAGTGTTGCGGCCTGCTCGTGGGCCGGAAGGTCGTTGACCATCACGGCAATATCGACAATATCGTGCTCGAAGTCGCTCCGTGCCGCAACGCGCTCTATTATGGCAAGGAGAACGGCTTTGAAATCTCCTTCAACGAATTCATCGACGTGGAGCGCGAAGCGCGCAGCATGGGCCTCGACGTTGTAGGCTCGTACCACTCGCACATCAACTCGACCGCCGTGCCATCGAGAAACGACATCGATTTCGCCAGCACAGGTCACTCGATGCTGATCATCTCCCTCTACGGCGGCGTGCCACGGGAGATCACCGCCTGGCTCCGCCGCGACTCCGGCGGCTTCCACCAGGAGCAGATCAAGGTGATGGCGTGAGAGTTCCGAGAATCGGTTTTCATCCTATAGGACTTATACGACCTATAAGTCCTATAGGATGAAATCGGGAAAAGCCTCTGAGCGACCACCCTCTTTTGAAAGCTCAGAACACCGGAAAAAATTTTGTACATTGCGCAACCGAAGATTTACAACAAGACTTAAAGCGAAAGACTAGTGCCAAAACGTCAGGACATCAAGTCCATTCTGGTGATTGGAGCCGGGCCGATCGTGATCGGGCAGGCGTGTGAATTCGATTATTCGGGCACCCAGGCGTGCCGCGCTCTGAAGGAGGACGGCTACCGGGTTATCCTGGTCAACAGCAACCCGGCCACGATCATGACCGATATAGAGCTGGCCGACGCCACCTATATCGAACCGATCACTCCATATTACGTCACCAAGATCATAGAGAAGGAGAAACCGGACGCGCTGCTTCCGACGATGGGCGGCCAGACCGCGCTGAACACGGCGGTCAAGCTCGCCGAGACGGGCGTGCTCGAACGCCACGGCGTCGAGCTGATCGGCGCGAAGTTCCGTGCCATCCGCAAGGCCGAGAACCGCGAGTTCTTCAGCGATGCGATGAAAAAGCTCGGCCTCGAAATGGCCAAGGGCTTTTTCGTGCGCAACGAAAAGGAGGCGCGGGAAGCGCTCGACGAAATCGGTCTGCCGATCGTCATCCGCCCCTCGTTCACGCTTGGCGGCACGGGCGGCGGTTTTGCCGAGACCAAGGCGGACTACTACGACGTGGTGCGGCGCGGTCTCGCTGAAAGCCCGATTGGCGAGGTGCTGGTCGAGGAGAGCCTGATCGGCTGGAAGGAGTACGAACTCGAAGTGATTCGCGACCTGGCCGACAACGTCATCATCGTCTGCTCCATCGAGAACGTCGATCCGATGGGCGTGCATACCGGCGACAGCATCACGGTTGCCCCCGCGCAGACGCTCACCGACCGGCAATATCAGGAGCTGCGTGACGCCTCGATCAGGATCATCCGCGAAATCGGCGTCGAGACCGGCGGCAGCAACATCCAGTTCGCCATCAATCCGAAAGACGGGCGTATTGTCGTCATCGAGATGAATCCTCGCGTGTCGCGTAGCTCCGCGCTCGCCTCGAAGGCGACCGGATTCCCCATCGCGAAAGTAGCCGCAAAGCTCGCCGTGGGGTACACGCTCGACGAGATCACCAACGACATCACCAAGAGCACTCCGGCCAGCTTCGAGCCTTCCATCGACTACTGCGTGGTCAAGGTGCCGCGCTGGGACTTCGAGAAGTTCAAGAATGTCGATGCCCGTCTCGGCGTGCAGATGAAGTCGGTCGGCGAGGTGATGGCCTTCGGGCGCAACTTCCGCGAGGCGCTGCAGAAGTCGTTGCGCGGGCTGGAGATCGGACGTGCGGGCCTCGGCTGCGACGGCAAGGACATCATGAATGTCATCGACATGACCCAGCAGCAGCGCAAGTTCGCCAAGGAGGATCTGCTCGAAAAGATCAAAATCCCAAAGGCCGACCGGATGTTCTACCTGCGTTACGCCTTCCAGGCGGGCGCGACCGTCGAAGAGGTGCACCAGTCAACCGGCATCGATCCGTGGTTCCTCGATAACATCCGCCAGATTGTGGCCTTCGAGGATGAGCTTCGTCAGATGGCAGCCGCAAGCGAGGCATGACCTATCTGACCCGGATTCTCGAAACCAAGTCGGGAGAGGTTGCCGAACTGAAAAAGCTGGAGCCGGAGCGTCGCTATCGCGAGATGCGCGGCGAAGTTCCGGCTACGAGAGATTTCCGCTCGGCCATCGCGAGCCGTGACGGCGGCATCAACCTGATTGCCGAGGTCAAGAAGGCGTCGCCATCACGCGGGGTGCTGGTCGAGGATTTTCGCCCGCTCGACATCGCCGCACGCTACGCCGAACTCGGCGCGTCGGCTTTTTCCGTGCTGACCGACCGCCACTACTTTCAGGGTTCGCCCGACTACCTGAAGGCGATCACGCAGAAATTTTCCATTCCCGTGCTCCGCAAGGAGTTCATCATCGACGAGAGCCAGATTTACGAAACCCGCCTCATGGGTGCCGACGCGGCGCTCCTCATCGTGGCGGCGCTCGAACCGTCGCAACTGCGGGACTATCTCCAGCTCTTCGCCGAACTTGGTCTGCACGCGCTCGTCGAGGTGCACGACCGCCGCGAACTCGAGGTTGCCATCGAGCAAGGCTCCACGATTGTCGGGGTCAACAACCGCGACCTGCGCGACTTCACCGTCGATCTCATGACCTCGGTCAACCTCAAACGCGACTATCCGGCAGGCGTAATCGCCGTCGCCGAAAGCGGCCTGAAACGCCTCGACGATGTGCTGCTCATGCAACAAGCCGGCTTCGACGCCGCGCTCATCGGCGAAGGCCTGCTCACCAGCGAAGAACTGAGGCGGTTTACCTGGGGGTAAGTGCAGTGTGGACTTGGTGGACGACGTGGACGTAGTGGACAATTAAAGGAGGGAATTCTTTCCTCTTTCTCTTCTCCTATAAGACTTATAGGCCCTGTCAGACCTATAAGTCCTATTCTTTTCTTCTCTTACTCCAACCCTTTCAGCTTCCTCGCGGCCTTCGCCGGATCGGCGGCTTTGAAGAATGCCGTGCCCGCGATGAGCGCGTCGGCTCCGGCTTCAGCCAGCATGGCGCAATTCTCCTCGGTCACGCCGCCATCGACGGCGATCACCAGCTCCGGATTCAGCTCCTTGCGCATGGTGTCGAGCTGCTCGATCTTTTTGACCGCGCCGGGGATGAACTTCTGACCGCCGAAGCCGGGGTTGACCGACATCAGGAGCACCAGATCGAGATCGGCGAGCACCGGTTCGAGCAGCGCGACCGGCGTGGCGGGGTTGATCGAGACGCCCGCTTTGACGCCGAGGCTCTTGATAAACTGGATCGTGCGATGCAGGTGCGGGCAGGCTTCGAGGTGCACCGTCACCTGGTCGGAACCGGCCTTGACGAAATCCTCGATGTAACGGTCGGGATCGGTGATCATCAGGTGGGTGTCGATCACCATCGAGGTGCATTTCTTGATCGCCTGCACGATGAAGGGACCGAAGGTGATGTTGGGCACGAAAACGCCATCCATCACATCGCAGTGCATCCAGTCCGCGCCAGCGTTTTCAGCCAGCTCGACCGAAGCTTTCAGGTTCGTGAAATCCGCCGACAAAATGGAGGGAGCCAGAAGCGTAGTTTTTCCGGGCATAAAACAGTCTGGTTTATGGGGTGAACGATAATGAAGTACGATTAAAATGCTTCTCCGATTCCGAAATTGAACGTAAAATTTTTCAGGTTCATGTTTGAAAACTGCCAGGGGTGCGCATTGGCGGGATCGTGCAATTTCCATGCGAAGTCGAACCGGAACGGGCCGATGGGTGATCCGAGACGCAGTCCGGCTCCCGCGTCCCAGGCGAAATCACGGCTCAGCGACTTGAACGAGAAGGCATAGGGGCCGCTTCTGTCCCAGATGTTGCCCGCGTCAGTGAAGAGGGTGATCCCCGATTTCTGCCCGAACAGTTTGAAGAGCTGCATCCGGTATTCGAGGCCGAGTTCGGCCTTGATGTCCGCGCCGAAGTTTGACGTGGCCGTGCTGGTGCAGTTTGCGGGGCCGAGCGTGCCGAAAATCCAGCCGCGCATACTGTTCGAGCCGCCCGCATAGAAGCGGTGATCTTCCGGCGTTGATTGCGCCTTGCCGTAGGGACTCATCCAGCCGAGAGCGATTTTTGCCGCCACCTGCCGGTCAGGCGAAAGCTCTTTCGTTACGGCAAGCTGCGTATCGAGTTTGACGTACTGGTTGTAGGGCGTGCCGAAAATCTGGGCATCCGAGTTGGTGAATCCGACGTATGATTTTTTATCGACGTAATTGTCGATCAGCCACAACAGACTGCCCGACTCCTCGGCCATGGCAGAGATGTTCCAGAAGGTCGTTCTTCTGCGCCGCGAGGTATTATCCCTGTTCGAATAGTTATATCGGAGCCTGAATGTCTGGTTCAGGCGAGTCTGAAGCAGGCTGTCGAGGCCGTGACTTACAGCAGCCTGATTTGCAGGATCGATGCCGATGTTTCGAGCGAGTTCGTTTTTGAAGAGCTGCTGGAAGCCGCGAAGCGAATCCTTGCGGGCCACTTCGAGTTCGAAGAAATCGAAGTCGAGTTTCGAGTTTCTCGCTGGCCGGGTGCTGTAGCTGCCCCTGAAGATTTCCCTCCGGCTGTCGAGCAGCACCGGCTGTTTCGATTGCGCGAATTCGACGGTTCCGGTATAAAACGACCCCTGTTTGCCGAGCTTCGGGATGACCAGATCGGCCTTGACACTGAATTCGTAAGGGATGATCTTGTCGTACTGGTCAGGAGTCAGGCTCGAAAGTACGTTGGTGTTCGACGAAGTCTGCGTGCCGTAATTTCCGGAAAGCCTGAACTGCTGACCCGCGCCGAAGAGATTCCGGTTCTCGTAAGCGAGCGCTCCGCCGACGAAGAGAGAGCCGTAGCGGTTGTCAACCAGCAGCTTCGGTTCGATCTGGTGCTTGGGACTTGGATCGAGATCGATGGTCATCGGAATGGCTCCGGCGCGAACCGAATCCTTGTTCATCGAGATGGATGAAAAAAGATTCGTAGAACCGAAATTTTCGAGTGTTCGCTGTTCGAGCGACTGCCGGGTCAGGTCACCCTGCTTCCAGGCGATGGCTGACGAAAATACTTTAGGCGAGAATTTCTGATGGCCGTAAATCGTGACCGAGACGTTCTCTCGTGTAAACAGTTTCGCAGTCGCAGGGTCATCTTTTTTCAGTGGATCGTGAACGATCACCTTCACCGGGCCATAGGCATACTGCTTTGGCAGGCTGACGTTGACGCGCACTCCGGCGTGAAGTCCAAGGGTATCGACTGTGATTCTGATGCTGTCGGGGTGAAGAAAGGTGTAACCTTGTTCCCGGAAAAAATCGAGCGTGCGATCCCGCTCGTCGATCAGGTTTTCAACAGCGAAGATCTGCTTGGGCTTCAGGCGGCTTCGTCTGAAGTAGCGGGTGCGGAGATTTTCAGGGATGGAGTCCAGACCAGCGTAGCTGAGCGAATCGACAAGGGTCGGCTGGTTCTCTTTGATCCGTATCGACAGGCGTACGTTGCCATTGCCGTTACGGACGATGGTGGTATCGACGCTGGCGAAAAAGTAGCCCTTGAAGGTATAGAGCTTCTTGATGAGGTTGATGTCTTTCTCGAAATCCTCGGCGATGAAGGGGCGAACCGCGCCCGCGAAGAGTCCGGTGCCGAGAAAGGAGTCGCGCATGGAGGTTGAGATGATGCCGCGAATCTCTTCGGTCGAAAGGGCCTTGTTGCCGGTTATTCTGATGCTTTTGACCTGCGGGAGCGCCGTCGCGTTGCCGTTCATGGGGGGCGAACTCTCTTCAGCCCACAGCACTCCCGGCATGGAGAGCATGAGGAGGAGGCAGCATAGCATTCCCGCCCGGAGACGGCGGGGGATTGTTCCTAAAAAAAAAATAGCATTCTCCGCTCTCCCTCAGTTTAGCGGTTCTTCGTCGCTGTACCCGAAATCTTCGTCGGTGGGATAATCCGGCCAGACCTCTTCGAGTGTTTCGTACAGCTCGTCGCTTTCGGGCAGAGCTTCGAGGTTTTCGATAACCTGCTGCGGCGCACCCGTTCTGTTTGCGTAATCGATCAGTTCATCCTTGGTGACAGGCCAGGGGGCATCGGCAATATATCGGGCAAGATCGAGATTCCAGTACATACTGACGGTAAATGGTTGATTCTGTGATGGTTAAAGGATTTTCCGCTGTCCGGTTCCTATCGATGCGTGCTCCTTCGTGCGTTTACTTCTCGTGACGTATTTTCGGTATGGTCAGGAGGTATCGCCAACGGGGAGAACGCAGACTGAACATCGCGACATAGACGCTTCCGTTCAGTAAAAGACCGTATCGATGCTGCATAAACCTGATGATTAGCAAGACTGCAACTCGTTGCTGCACAGGAGGTTGAATGCGTGATTCCCAAATAACAGCGTGGTTCCGTTAAAACTCACGAAATATAAAAAAAGATTTTTTGAATAATCAAAAGCTAATGGGCCTCCAGCCAGTTTTTTCCGACGCCGGTCTCGACCTCTACCGGGACGTTTTTCACCCCGCATTTCGCGGCGGCTTCGATCATGCAGCGCTCGACCATCTCCCTGAGCCGCGCCTCTTCGGCTGGCGGCGTCTCGAAGAGCAGCTCGTCGTGCACCTGCAACAGCATCGCCGAACGGAATGCCCCGGTTTTCAGCTCGCGGCTGACGGAGCACATGGCGTATTTGATGATGTCCGCCGCCGTACCCTGGATTGGCGTATTCATCGCGACGCGCTCGGCGGCCTTGCGCACGTTGGCGTTCGGGCTGCCGAGGTCGGGCAGGTAGCGGCGGCGGCCCATCAGCGTCGTGACGTAACCGCGTTTCCGCGCCTCCTCGATGGTCGTCTGGAGCGAGGAGAACATGCCGGGGTACTTCGCCATGTAGGTGTCGATGATCTCTCGCGCCTCTTTCTGCGTGATGCCGAGGCGCTGCGACAGGCCGAAGGGCTGGATGCCGTAGAGCACGCCGAAGTTGACCTCCTTGGCCTTGCGCCGCATGTCGGGCGTCACCTCCGCCGTGTCGAAGATGACCCGCGCCGTGGCCGCGTGGATGTCCTCGCGGTTGCGGAATGCCTCGATGAGCATCGGGTCGCCCGACAGCTCGGCGGCGATGCGCAGCTCGATCTGCGAGTAGTCCGCCGAGAGCAGGAGACTGTCGGGACTGGACGGAATGAAGGCGCGGCGAATCTCCTTGCCAAGCTCCGTGCGGATCGGGATGTTCTGCAGGTTCGGGTTCGACGACGAGAGCCGCCCGGTGGCCGTGACGGTCTGGTTGAACGAGGTGTGAACGCGGCCCGTCAGCGGATTGATCATCTTCGGCAGCGCCTCGATGTAGGTGCCCTTCAGCTTCTGCAGGCTGCGGTATTCGAGCAGGTCGGAGGCTATCGGGTGCAGCATGGCCAGCTCTTCGAGCACCTGCACGTCGGTCGAGTAGCCGGTTTTGGTGCTCTTTTTTGGCGGCAGCTTCAGCACCTCGAAGAGGATGTGCCCAAGCTGCTTCGGGGAGTCGATGTTGAAGGTTTCACCGGCTGAATCGAAAATCTTGCCAGTCAGCGTTTCAAGATCGCGCTTGACCGTCAGAGAACACTGTTCGAGGTGCGCCGTGTCTATCGAAACGCCTTGATGCTCCATTCCGGCCAGTACGCTGACCAGCGGGAATTCGAGCTGGCGGCACACGTCGAGCAGCTCTGGCGTCTGGTCGAGCTGCTCCTGAAGCGTCAGGCGCAGCTTGAGGGCGATGTCGGCGTCCTGGCAGGCGTAGTCCGAGAGCTTCTGCGGCTCCACCTCGAAGATGCCGATGGCTGACTTGCCCGTGCCGACCAGTTCCGAGTATTTGGTGGTTTTGCGTCCGAGATGCGACGCCGCGAGGTCGTCGAGATTATGCCGCGTTTCGGGATCGAGCACGTAGCTGGCGAGCATGGTGTCGAACTCGACCGGCGCAAGCTCCACGCCATACTTCTTCAGCACGAGTATGTCGTACTTCAGGTTCTGCCCCGTCTTGGGCAGCGCCGGATGTTCAAGCAGCGGCTTGAGCCGGGCGACCGACTTGCGGGCGTCCAATCCCGGTTTGCCGAAGTAGACGAAGAACGCCTCGCCGGGTTTGACGGAGAATGAGATGCCCGCCAGCTCCGCCGCGAAGGTATCGAGGCTCGTGGTTTCGGTATCGACCGCGAACCCGGCGGAGCCTTCGAGCAGCGTCAAGAGCGCCTCGAACGCCTCCTCGCTGTCAACGAGGTGGTACTCCGAGCCTTCGCCCGCCGGGATGAGCGGCGGAGCGTCCGCACTTGCCGTCGCCTGTGCGCTCGCGGCGGAAGCGGCGGACGAGGCGGCGGGTGCGTCGATGCGCAGCACGGCGGGTACGCGGGCGGCGATGCTCTTCAGCTCCAGCCGCGCCAGGTGCGCGAAGAGCGCCTCGGGATCGGGCTTGCTTGCGTGCAGCGCTTCGAGGGTGAGCGGCAGGTCGAGGTCGGTGCGGATCGTCACCAGCTCTCGCACGAGCGGCATCATCTCTCGGAACGCTTCGAGGCTCTGGCGCGTCTTTGGCGTCAGTGCGTCGAGATTGGCGTAGATGCCTTCGAGCGAGCCGTACTTTTCGAGCAGGCTGGAGGCGGTTTTCGGGCCGATTCCCTTCGCGCCGGGGATGTTGTCCGAGGTGTCGCCGGTGAGCGTCAACAGATCGATGAACTGCTCCGGCGGCGCGCCGAACTGCGCCTTTACCTCGGCGCTGCCGACCAGCTCGAACTCGTTCTGCTTCTTGCCGGGCTTGAGGATGCTCACGCCATCGTGCACGAGCTGCGACATATCCTTGTCGGGCGTGACGATGAAGACCCGGCAGCTCTCCTCGAACTTCCGCGCCGCCGTGCCGATGAGGTCGTCCGCCTCGAAGCCGGGCATGATCACCAGCGGAATGCCGAGCGCCCGGATCAGCTCGCGGATGTCGCCGAGCTGGCTGATAAGGTCATCCGGCGGGGCGGGGCGGTTGGCCTTGTACGCCTCGTACTTTTCGTGCCGGAAGGTCTTCTCCGGGCTGTCGAAGGTCACGGCGAGATACTCCGGGCGGTACTCCTCGATGATTCTGAAGAGGCTGGAGACGAAGCCGAACACCGCGCCGGTCGGTACGCCATCGCGAGTGCTCATCCGCGCCTGTTGCAGCGCGTAGAAGGCGCGGTAGACCATCGCCATGCCGTCGAGCAGGAAGAGTCCCGGCTTCTGTCCAGCGGGTTTCTCTGTCTCAACTGTCTTCTCAGGAATCGCCTCCCGCTTTGGCGACGCTTCGGGTTGCGGAGCGTCGAACAGGCCGATCTGGTTGTCGCTGCTCATGGATTCACCACTCCGTAGCTGCCGAGCACCTTGACCATCGTCGCGAACTCGCGGAGATTTTCGAGCGCGTTGTGGACGTTCTGATCCTCTCTGTGGCCGATGAAGTCGGCGTAGAAGAGATATTCGAACGCCTTTTTGCGCGACGGGCGCGACTCGATCTTGGTCAGGTCGATCCCCCTGAGCGCGATGGTGGCCAGCGCCCGGAAGAGCGACGCCTGTTCGTTGGGCAGCGAGAAGACGATCGAGGTCTTCTGCCGGGTCGTGTCGGGCCGGACTTTGAGGTGCGACAGGTCGGGATTGTTTTCGCGTGCGATGCAGAAGAAGCGGGTGATATTCCACTCCTCGTCGGCGAGATTTTCGCGAAGAATGTCGAGGCCGTACAGCTCACCCGCCCGCTTCGAGGCGATGGCAAGCGCCGTCCGGTCGCCGTTTTCCGAGATCATTTTGGCGCTTCCCGCCGTGTCGTAGGCCGCTTCGGCCTTGATGTGCGGATGGGTCGCGATGAAGTTGTGGCACTGCGCCAGCGCCTGCGGGTGGGAGAGCACTCGCGTGGCCTCTTCGACCGACGCGCCCGGAAGGCCGAGCAGGCAGTGCTCCACCTTGACGAAGGTCTCGGCGAGGATCACGACCGGGCGGCGGAGCAGCAGGTCGTAGTTCTGGTGGATGCTTCCGCCAAGCGAGTTCTCGATGGGAATCACCGCGTAGTCGGCTTTCTGATCCGTTACAGCAGTAAATACGTCATCGAAGCTTTCGCAAGGCAGCGGCTCTCCGAATCTCAGCGCGGCAATTTCACTGTATGCGCCGGGTTCCCCCTGATAAGCGATCAACCAGTTTGTCATTCTTCGTTCTTGTCATTAATTTAAGGGCGCTTTAAAAGTTGTTGCGCGTCCCGATTGCTGCGCTGTCCCGACATATGACGGAACTGCTTACGAACCGCCCATGACACTTTTTAAAAACGCTTTTAATACTTACCCCGCGGAATTTGCTTTTCTTAAAGTAAAATAAATCTTTTCATAATAGCGTCATTTACGGAATACCATCAAATATCGGATTGTAATCTATGTCAGGACACAGTAAATGGGCGACCATCAAGCGCAAGAAGGCCGTCACCGACCAGAAGAGAGGAAATCTGTTCACCAAGCTCGTCAAGGAGATCACCATTGCGGCCAGGATGGGCGGCGGCGATCCGATGGGCAACCCGAGGCTGAGGCTCGCCATCGACACGGCGCGGGCCAACTCGATGCCGATGGAGAACATCCAGCGGGCCATCAAGAAGGGCACCGGCGAACTCGAAGGCGCCACCTACGACGAGATCACCTACGAAGGGTACGGGCCGGGCGGCATCGCCATCATCATCGAGACGGCGACCGACAATCGCAACCGCACCGTGGCCGACATCCGCCACATCATGAGCCGCAACGGCGGTTCGCTCGGCGAGAGCGGCAGCGTCGGCTGGATGTTCCAGCGCAAGGGTTCCATCGACGTGCCGAAATCTGCGGCGAGCGAGGATCAGCTCATGGAGCTGCTGCTCGACGCAGGCCTCGAAGAGCTGGAGTCGGACGACGAGCAGTTCTACACGGTGCTGACTGACGTGAAGGATCTCGAAGCGGCCAAGAAAGCGCTCGAAGATGCCCGCATTCCGTTCGAGAACGCCAAGATGGATCTCTTGCCCGACAACTACATCGAACTCGATGGCGAGGATGCGCAGAAGGCGATGAAGCTGATCGACGCGCTTGAGAGCAACGACGACACCCAGGTGGTCTACAGCAACATGGAGATCAGCGAGAACGCCATGGAGAGCTTTGAGGATTGACGAATGATCGTGCTTGGCATCGATCCGGGCAGCCGCAAGAGCGGCTATGGCGTCATCGCCGGGACGGCGGCGGGGTGGCGCGTGGTCGGATGCGGCCTCGTGCGCCTCGCCGCCTCGGCGACGCTGCATGAGCGGATCGGCCAGCTCTGCCGTGGCATCGACGAGGTGATCGCGCAGATGAAGCCGGAGGCGGTGGCGCTCGAAACGGCTTTCGTCGGGCGCAACGTACGGAGCGCTCTGATTCTCGGCCAGGTGCGCGGCGCGGTGCTCGCCACGGTGTTGAGGCACGGCCTGCCGGTGCGCGAATACGCGCCACGCGAGATCAAGCTCGCCGTCACCGGCACCGGCTCGGCGCGCAAGGAGCAGGTGGCCGCGATGCTGTCGCGGCTGCTCGATCTTGGCCTCGAACCGAAGCCGCTCGACGTCACCGACGCGCTCGGCGTCGCCTACTGCGATCTGGCCAGAGGCCAGACAATCGCTCGCCTGCCCGAAGGCGGCACAAAGAAAAGCGGGAACAGCCGGAACAAGGGGTGGGCGGCCTTCGTGGCCGACAACCCGGAGCTGGTTGCCTGAGAATCTTCCTGGAACCAAATGAGAACCATCGTGCAGGGACACATTTTCAATCTGCCCAACTTTCTGAGTTTTCTGAGGATTCTCCTGATTCCGTGGTTCATCTACAGCCTCGACTCGGGCCAGACGCAAACCGCGATCATCATCATGGTGGTCGCGCTGCTTTCCGACTGGTTCGACGGCCAGACGGCCCGATGGACCAACGAGGTCTCCGACATGGGCAAGATTCTCGACCCGCTGGCCGACAAGCTCTGCCTGGCGAGCGTCGCCATCTACTACCTCTGGAAAGGGGAGTTGCCGGTGTGGTTCGTGGCGTTTGTGGTGTTTCGCGATCTGGTGATCTTCTTCGGCGCGGCGTGGATACGTCACCGCCATAACGTATTGACGACGTCACTCTGGCCCGGCAAATGGGCGGTGGGCTTCGTCTCGATGATGTTCATCACAATGGTCTGGCCGCTTCCCCTTTTCCGCGAGTGGCCGGTCAAAGAGTTCTTCATGTACCTCTCCGCCGCAACCCTTTTCTACTCGTTCGTGGAATACTGCATCAGGTTCTACAAAATCCAGAAAGGAGTTGAATTCAAGGCCTGAATCCGTCCTGTTTTTCCGTTATACCCCTAATCTCTTTCATTGCGGGACGTTATCCACAGATTAACGCTCTCAATATGGATAAGTGTACATGATTGACAGTCATTCGTGTATATTCCCCTTGTTAAATATAATCATGTCAATATGTTAACAGCTTTTCACGCCCTTGTTTCGTGCGTGTGGAAAATGTGGATAACTTGTGGGCAACCTGTTGGCTGACCTGTTGGCAAGGTGTGGAAGGGTGTGGAAAGGTCTGGAGAGCATGAAAAAACCCCGGAACTCCGGGGTTTTTTGCGCTGACGTATTTTCTGGCGTCGCTTCAGCTCTTTTTGCTCATGACGGTGGCCATCAGCGAGGCTTCGCAGACCAGCTCGCCACGGACGTATGCCTTGGCGTCGAACTGGCAAACCGAGCGGCGCTTGTTGGTCATGATCGCCTCGATGACCAGCGTGTCGCCCGGCAGCACCGGCTTGCGGAAGCGGGCCTTGTCGATGCCCATGAAGAAGACCACCGAGTCCTGGAGATTCTCGTTGCCGTTGAGCATGATGATGCCGCCGGTCTGCGCCATCGCCTCGATGATGAGCACGCCGGGCATGACCGGATTGCCGGGAAAGTGGCCCTGGAAGAAGGGTTCGTTCATCGTGACGTTCTTGATCGCCACGATCTTTTCGTCGAGCTTGAATTCGACGATCTTGTCGATCAGGAGGAACGGGTAGCGGTGCGGCAGAATCTTCATGATCGCGTTGATGTCGAAGATCACTCCGGCCTTCTTTTCGTGCTGGAACTGGCGGGCCAGCTTGTTGCGGTCGGCGTACTTCTTGAGCTGCTTGACGAACTCCACGTTCGAAGCGTGGCCGGGACGTGCGGCGAGAATCTGCGCCTTGACCGGCATACCGAGCAGGGCCAGGTCGCCGAGCAGGTCGAGCAGTTTGTGGCGGGCCGGTTCGTTGGTGAAGCGCAGCTCGCGGTTGTTCAGGATGCCGTTCTGGCCAAGCACCAAGTGCGAGGTGTCCACGCCAACCTTGTCGGCCAGCGACTGAATCTGCGTTTCATCGAGCTGCTTGTCAACGATCACGATGGCGTTGTCGATGTCGCCGCCCTTGATGATCCCCTGATTTGCCAGCGCTTCGACCTCGGAGAGGAAGCAGAAGGTGCGGCACGGCGAGAACTCGGGGAGGAACTCCTTGTCGAGGTCGAACAGGCCGGAGTGCTGCGAGCCGAGCGCCGGATTTTTGTAATCGACCATCACGGTAGCCCGGAAGCCGTCAAGCGGCAGCGCCACGATGTCCACGCTCTTTTCCTGGTTGTGGTACTCGATGGTCTCGTCGATGACCAGGTAATTTTTCGGCTCGTCCTGCTCGGCGATGCCCGCCGAGAGCAGCGCTTCGGCGAACGGGCGGGCGCTGCCGTCGAGCACCGGCGGCTCGGGAGCGCTCAGTTCGATGCGGCAGTTGTCGATCTGCAATCCATACAGCGCGGCAAGCACGTGTTCGGTGGTGTGCACCTTCACATCGCCGATGCCGATGGTGGTGCCTCGAAGCACATCGACGACGTGATCGATCAGCGCCGGAATTTCGGGGCAGTCATCGATATCGGTTCTGACAAAGATGTAGCCGGTGTTGACCGGCGCGGGCTTGAAGGTGATCGTGCACTCGTGACCGGTGTGCAGACCGACCCCCTTGAGCGAAATTTCGTTCTGAAGGGTGCGCTGATGAATGAGCATGGATGGCTGAAGCTTGCGATGGAAAAGCCCAAAGATACGAAAGCGCCGCTAACTCTTCAAATCGGGGTTTCGATGGGGGGAACCTGTGCCCGACGACACATCGTGCATTCAGGAGGATTTTGACCCTCCGGACATTCACTCCAGCGACAAAAAATCGCAATTACTGTCGATGCAAGATATTGGGCTAAAGCCCTGACTTATTTTACTGTATTCCCATACCCCGGACTGAAGTCCGGGGCAATTATCAAGAGTTTTAAAAGCCGGATTAATAATTGCCACGGCTTTCAAGCCGGGGTATAGAGGTAATTGATAATAATCAAGGGCTTTAGCCCAATTTCTTCTTTTGCGATCCTCGCAAATCGTTGTCAGGGATTGACCGGCTTTCCCCCGAATTGCCTCTGCGCCTTCTCCAGCAGCATCGGATGGGTGACGGGGCTTCCGGCGAGGATACTCGTATGGGCGAACACATCCTCCGAGCCGCTGAATCCGGTCACGATGCCGCCCGCCTCGCGCACCAGTAGCACGCCCGCCGCGAAGTCCCAGGGAAAGAGGCGATACTCGAAGAAGCCGTCGAAGCGTCCGGCGGCGGTGTAGGCCAGGTCGATCGAGGCCGATCCGGCGCGGCGGATGCCCGCCGACTCCTGGATGACATCTTTCAGCAAGCCGATGTAGCCGTCGATGTAGTGATCGTAATCCCTGAAGGGCAGACCGGTGGCGAAGAGGTAACTCCCTTTTTCATCGCGCGTTGAAACACCGATGCGCTTGCCGTTCAGGAACGCGCCCTCGCCCTTCGAGGCGGTGAACAGCTCGTCGAGCACCGGCGCGTAGACCACGCCCGTCGCGAGCTGGCCGGAGGCGTCGCGCATGGCGATGCTGATGCCGAAGAGCGGGAAAGAGTGGATGAAGTTCAACGTCCCGTCAAGCGGATCGACAATCCAGACGCGCCCGGATGCTCCTGCGCCGCTGGTGCCCTCCTCGCAGAGCAGTCCGTCGTCGGGGAATGCCTCCATGATGGTGGCCGAAATCACCGCCTCGCACTGCTTGTCAACCTCGGTGACGAAATCCTTGTACTCCTTGGCGACGATTTCGCGATGTGAAAGTTCGCCGAATCGCGAAAGGGTAATAGCTCCCGCCGCTTTGGCTGCTTTGATGGCTGTCTGGAGTTCGAGGTTCATACGGTGCATTGTGTCATGTGAACAAAAATTGCAGGCCCAATATATCATTTACCAGCGAATTGCAGGGGCAGCTCTTGTGCCCGCCCGGCAACGGCAAGCAGGTCGAAATCGTTGTCCACGTCGTCCGTGCCGGGAATTAACAGCCCGGAATGTCGCTTGTACTATGAAATTTCAGATTCGCAAAAACTCCACACTACTATGAACAAACGGATTCTCACCCTCGTGCTCTGCATCGGCTTGTGTCTGGCGGTCGGTTTTGCGGGAAGCACATTTACCCCCAAGCCGGGTTCCTGGTACTATACCACCCTTGTCAAACCTTCATGGAATCCCCCGAACTGGCTTTTTCCGCCTGTCTGGACGATTCTGTTCATCATGATGGGCACGGCGCTCGCAAAAGTGCTTGGCGCGGGGTGGGAGAAGAGCGAGGTCAAAGCGGGCGCGGCGCTGTTCGCGGTTCAATTGATGCTGAACCTCGGCTGGTCAGCATCCTTTTTCGGAATGCAATCGCCGATGAAGGCGCTGGTCGTCATCGCTCTGCTGTGGATTTTCATTGTCCTGACCATGGTTGCCTTCGCCAGAGTCTCGAAACCGGCCTCACTGCTGCTTGCGCCATACCTCGCCTGGGTGAGCTTCGCCTCTTTTCTGAATTTCACTATTTTGCAACTGAATCCGTGAAAGAGCAGGCCGGGGTGCGCTTATAAGTCCTATAGGTCGTATGTGACTTATAGGACTTATAGGTCGTATTTTCGACTTGCTCTTTGCAGCTCCGTCACTTCAGTGTTTTCAGCTTCGCGACGGCGATTTTTCCCGCCTCGATCAGCCTTTCCCGGATGGCAGCATTGCTGGTGTTTCCGGCTCCGACCTGGATGTAGTAGCCGTCGGCCATAATGTAGATGCCGCCAGTCGTGATGAACGCTTCGTCGCCCACTCCCTCGACATCGGTTCTCATGCCCTCGAAATTATCCTTGAGGCTCTTGTAGATCGACGCCGTGCCGACGCCGCCGGGCGGGAAGAATGCGTCCTGCGTCAGCGAGACCTGCAAGAACGGTATCGGTTCGCCGCTGGCCGGGTTGTACAGGCAGAGCTTCATGCCCACCACCTGTTGTTCACTTTTCTCCGCAGGCTTGACCGCTTCCCCAAGCAGCTTGGCAGCCTCCTCCTGCGAAATGAGCTGGCAGGGTTCGATGATTTTAGAAGCTTGCTACTGAACCGTCGCATTGCCGCCGCCGGTATCAGATTGCTGGGACGAGTCGCCGCCGCATCCCGCAAAAAGCAGGACTGCGCAGAGCGGAAGAATCCGGATGATGTGTGCTGGTCGCATGAGGTGGGGTGATTTTATTTTCGGTGGAAAGATTACCTTGAAAGGTAGGGAATTTTTGTGTGATGTGGTGGCGGCGCGATTGGGTTGCTGTGTGAGATTCAGTCGAAAAAGGTGATAGTAAAGTAAATGGTGTTTGGCAGAAACTATCTATTTAATGTTGGGCTAACTAATTAATAAATATCAAGTATGGAGCTAGATAAAAACGAATTTGAGTTGATAATGACCGAAATAGATGAAGAACTTTCTCGGAAAGAAATTAAAATACCAGGAAGGCCAATCAGTGCACTGCTGAATCTTTTCGAAAAGATGAATATATCTGGCCCATTGTTTCATCCGTTTGAAGAGGATTTAGATTTTCCTGTTACAGGAACCAACGCATCTGACCATGTGCATAACTGGTATTCAGATAGCTACGGCGAGCGGCTAAATATAGATGTTAGTCCAGCGAGTTTTCCTGTTTATCTTAAAGGAAGCTGTTACGAGGTTAAGCTGCCATTGGCTATTGGTAATTTTCTGATAGTTTCAAGCAAGCATAAAATTGGTAATGAAAAAGTTATAAATTGTGTTGATTTTGTTCAAAAAATGACGAATAAAGTCAGAGCAAACCTTACAGAGAATGAAGAAGCTACTATACAAGTTATGTCCATAACCTGTTTAGGTGTAGCTAATGAATTTAAGAAACATAAAACGGAACTTCTTAGTTCTGCTAAGGATGATTCATTAATAAGTTGTGAACTTTTATGTGGATATAATACAAATCCATCCTTGTCATCATGGCACTCACTGCAAATGGCTGAAAAGTGTATAAAAGAATATATTAAAAGGAAAAATGTTAAATTTTCAAAAATACATGATATAAATAAATTACGAGATGAGGCTATTGCGGTAGGTTATAAGCCTGACTCTAAGATTAATTGGGATGTTTTTGATTTTAATGCATCAGTAAGATATTCCCCAGATTCTATTAAAATGAATTTTGCTGTTCGTATTAACCACGAAGCTTGGCGGGTGGCTTTTAATTCTCTAAAGCAAATTAAAGACTAACATAGACATTAAAATATTCAACCATGCTCATTCAAAACGAATCACCTTACATCGCCCATGTCTTCGTCTGCACCAATGATCGCGGGGGAGAGCGGAAATCTTGTGCGGACAGTAACAGCCAGCTCATCAAGGACAAATTGAAGGAAGCGGTTGAAGCGAAAGGGTGGAAAGGGAAGGTGAGAGTCTCGTCCTCCGGGTGCATGGGGGTTTGCGCTCAGGGGGCCAATGTGATGATTTATCCGCAGAAGCTGTGGTTTTCCGAGGTGTCGCCGGATGATGTTGATGAAATCGTGTCTGCCATCGAGCAGATTATGGAGAAGCGTTGATAGTCGATTTTGCGTCAATATGCGCCATTCCGAAAGGGTTTCCGACAAGTCGGGCCGCGGCGATCCATCTTTTACAGTTGCTCCTGATTTTGTTTGGATTGCCACGTCGCCTTGCTCCTCGCAATGACGGACGTATCAACATTCTCCCCTAATCCAGATTCCTCAACAACAGCTCCAGCGAGTCTTCGTTTTTGAGGAGCACGTCTCTCGGCTTGCTGCCGTCGCCCGCGCTGACGATGCCGTTGCGTTCGAGCTGGTCCATCACCCGGCCCGCACGGCTGAAGCCGAGCCTCAGACGGCGCTGGAGGAGCGAGACGCTTGCCTGCTGGTGCAGGACGACGAGCCGGGCGGCCTCCTCGAACATGGCGTCGCGTTTGTCCCTGTCTTGATCCGAACCCGAGGAGGAGCCGTTGCCGTTGTTCGAAGGCGGCTCAGGCAACATGCACTCCTCCTTCAATGGCGGCTGCTCGCCGATAAACTCGGTGATCGCATCGACTTCGTTCAGGGAGATATAGGGGCACTGGATGCGCTCCGGTTTTGACATCTTGGCCGACTGGAAGAGCATGTCGCCGCTGCCAAGCAACTGCTCCGCGCCCGAAACGTCGAGAATGGTGCGCGAATCGACCTTGCTGGCCACCTGGAAGGCGATACGCGAGGGGAAGTTGGCCTTGATGATGCCGGTGATGACGTCAACCGACGGACGCTGCGTGGCCACGATCAGGTGGATGCCGACCGCACGGGCCATCTGCGCGAGCCGCGTGATCGGCTCCTCCACCTCGCGGCCAGCCGTAATCATCAGGTCGGCAAGCTCGTCGATGACGACGACGAGGTAGAACATCGCCTCATCCTTCATCTTCCTGTTGTACTCGCCGATGTTGCGCACACCGCACTTTTCGAGCAGTTCGTAGCGATGCTCCATCTCCCGCACCACCGAGCGGAGCGCCGAGACAGCCTTCTGGGGATCGGTGACGATGATCTGATCTTCCATGCCGGGAATCTTCGGCAGGAAATGGTCTTTCAGCAACTTGTAGGGCTTGAGTTCGACCCGCTTCGGATCGATCAGCACGAACTTCACCTCGTCCGGTTTTTTCGAGTAGAGCAGGCTGGTGAGCAGCACGTTGATCGCCACGGACTTGCCCGCGCCTGTCGCGCCCGCGATCAAAAGATGTGGCATGGCGGCGAGGTCGTCGATGATCACCTCGTTCGAGATGCTCTTACCCAGCACGATCGGCAGGGCCATCGTGTTGTTCTTGAACTTCTCGACCTGCAACACCGAGCGCATCACCACCGGGCGCGGCTTGCGGATGGGGATTTCGACGCCGATGGCGTTCTTGCCTGGAATCGGGGCGATGATGCGGATGCCGCCCGACGAGGAGGCCATCGCCATGGCCAGATCGTTTTCGAGCGACTTGATGCGGCTGATCTTCACCTCCGGCGCAAGCTCCAGCTCGAAAAGCGCCACGCGAGGGCCAACGGTGGTGGAGATGCGCATGACGTCGATCTTGTAAATCTTCAGCTTTTCGATCAGCCGATCCTTGGTTTCGGCCAGGTGGCGCTCGTCGTAACTCTCGTCCTCGTCCTTCGGGCGCTGCAACAGATCGATAGAGGGAAAGCGGTACTTGACATGGTCGTGCGTCGTGACCTTGAGTCGCCGTTCGTCGAGATCGGCCTCCGCCTCCTGCACGCCCGGATTGATGACCATCTCCGGTCCCGACTCCGTTCTGAGGAGTACCGGCTCCAGCGGCTCGATCTCCTCGACCTCCGCCGGAATGATGATCGGCTCCGGCGCGGGCAGCTTGACCGGTGGCGGCGCGACTTCCGGCTCCGGCTCTGTCACGGGAATCGGGGACTTGGAGGGCTTTTCAGGCGGCGTTGCTTTTGGTTTTCTTGCCTCTTTCGCAGCTTGCTTCTCCTGCTTTTTCCGCTCCTTTTCAAGCACAACGGCCATCCGCTCCGCCTTTCTGCGAGCCGCGGCCTCCTCCTTTTCCCGGAGCTTCCTTGCCCGTTCGGTTCTGATCATCTGCACGGTTGCCGACACCTTCGCGAAAAAGTCGCGAATGGTATAGAGCGTATTCGTGATGAAATCCCACCCCATGTAGAAGGTCAGCGCCACGCCGATGATCGCCGTCAGCGCCCATGCGCCGGTGAAGCCGATGACGGTCGAGAGGAACGACGCCATCATCCGCCCGGTCGCGCCGGACATGAGATCGGCAAATGGCGCGGCGGAAAGGCCGAACATGGCCGAGAGGTCGATGGCCATCAGAAGGGAGTAGATCAGAAAGAAGAGCGCCGGGCTGAGCGGCTTCAACCGGAACAGACGCCATCCAAGCGCGAAAAAGCCAAGCAGCGGCAGCGCCGTCGGATAGCCGAGCAGCACTCGGATAAAAACGACCGACACCCGCGCCCCGAAGAGGCCGAAGGGGTTGTGGATCGCCACGGCGACCGCCTGGGCCGCGCTGGAGAAAATCTCGTACCACGGCAGCGTCACGATGTACGGCTCATCCTCGGCGTGGAATCCCGCCACCGCCGCGATGCAGAAAAGCGCGGCGAGCATCAGTGAGATGCCGCCGGCTTCCGTTGCGAGACTATCCCTGCGGAAAGCCTTCATGTTCTCTTTTTTCTTCAACAGGGAGTGCGCTCCTCTTCAGCTCATGGGCGGTCGGCGTGCACGAAGGGCAGCCGCCTGACCGAGCCGGGTTGCATGGTTCCGCGAATTTCGACGAAGATCGGCGTGCCCGGCTGTGCGTAGTCGCAGAGGAGGCTCACCGTACCGACAGGCTCCTGAAGCGTCGGCGAAATGGTGCCGCTGCACACCTCGCCGATCTCCTGGTGATCGGCGTTGAACACCTTGAAGTGCTGACGCGGAATGGCGCGACCCTCAAGACTGAAGCCGACCACGTTCTTGCGGGGCGCGATCTCGACCTGCTCACACGCCTGCTTGCCGATGAAGTTCAGCTTGCCCATCTTCACCACCCACTTGAGACGCGCTTCGAGCGGGTTGACATCCTTCTCGATCTCGTGGCCGTAGAGCGAGTAGCCCATTTCGAGCCGCAGGGTGTCGCGTGCGCCAAGGCCGATGGGCTGGATGCCATCCTCCTTTCCGGCCTCCATCAAGGCCGTCCAGAGCGCGACCGCCTGTTCGTTCGGCAGGCAGATTTCGACGCCCGCCTCGCCGGTGTATCCGGTGCGGGCCACGATGATCTCCGAGCCGCCGAACGGCAGCGTCATGAAGTGGAATGAACGGAGCTTGTCGATGCCCGCGCCGGGGAATACGCGCTCAAGAATATCGAACGATTTCGGGCCCTGCAGGGCAATGAGCGACAGCTCGCTGGTGTGGTTTTCAAGCGTCACCCCCCCGAACTCGCCAATATGGCTTGAAAGCCAGTCGAAATCCTTTTCGCAGTTGCTCGCGTTGACGATGATGAAAAAGGTGTCGGCGCTGACGCGGTAGATGATCAGGTCATCGACGATGCCGCCGTCGGGATAGAGCATCAGCGTGTACTGCGCCTGCCCGTCCACGATTTTGGCGAGATCGTTGGTGGTCATGTACTGGAGGAACTCCAGCGCCCGCGCTCCCTGGACGTAAAAATTACCCATGTGCGACACGTCGAAAAGCCCTGCCGCTTCGCGCACGGCCTTGTGCTCGGCGATGATGCCGGTATACTGCACCGGCATCAGAAATCCGCCGAAATCGATCATTTTCGCACCGGCAGCTTCATGCCAGGCTGAGAGCGCAGTCTTTTTCATTGAACTCCTTTAGTCGATTAAATGAATATGATGGAATGTCTTGTAAAAAAACAATTTACTTAAAAGATCAAAGCCCTTTTTCAAAAGTGGCGCAACAGGATACCCCTTCCGCCCGTCATGACTGCGGAGACTCAGGAGCAGGCCCGTCCGGCACGGTGAACCGCCCGCTCAGCCGATGATCATCACGTCATCGAGTTCGTTCCGGTCATCACTCCTGCGGGGAAAGTGCTGGCTCAACAGCTTGCCGCACTGCTCCACGGCCTTGCAGATCGCCTCCCCCTGCCGCTTCTCGCCGATGCCTTTGATGATCGTCGCGACCACCTCCTCCCAGGCATGCTTGCCCACCTTGGCGTCGATGCCGCTGTCGGCAAGCACCCGAACGCTGTGCTCGAAGAGTGAAATGTAGATGAGAATGCCGGTGCGATCCCGCGTTTCGTGCACTTTGCGAAGGTAGAAGGCGCGTATTGCCGCCTCCTCGACCTCTTCGGCAATCTCCTTGCGGTTCACGAAGGGGCGTTTCAGGGCGGGACTGCGCTTGACGGCCTCGTGCGCCACGATGAAGCAGAGGGCGAAAAGGGCGAGGAACATCCACATATTCTCGTTCCGAAGCAAAAGCGTGCCGCCGATGGCGAGCATGAGGGAGATAGCTCCACTCGTCGCCATGATCGCCGCCGGATAGTTGCTGCTGGACCAGACCGCCATCACCACGATCTCGCCCGAGGTCGTGGCTTCGGCCTGCTTCACCGTTTTCTCGATTGTCAGCCGCTCCGACGCGGTCAGAAATTTCTGGATGTTGTCTTTCATGCGCTCTCTTTCCGATAGTGATTGCCGCCGCGCTTACCAGTCGCCCGACGCGCCGCCGCCGCCGAATCCGCCGCCACCGCCGCTGAATCCCCCGCCGCCACCAAAGCCGCCGGAGCCGCCGCCGGAGGTGAAGATTCCGCCACCCGGCCCGCCGAATCCGAATGGCCCGCCGTGGTGGCGTCCGCTGAACATGCGGAGATAGAAAAACAGCACGAGCAGAATGATGAAGACAATCGGAATCGACGGTTTGTCGCTCTTCCCTTTTGCTTTTGCGATGGAATCGACCTTGAATTCACCCTTGACTGCCGAGATCATCGCGTCCGTCGCGCCGACGAATCCAGCGTCGAAATCCCCGCTTTTGAATGCCGGTTTGATAATGTCGCGAATGATGCGGCCCGACTGGAGATCGGTCAACCGCCCCTCCAGGCCGTAGCCAACCTCGATGCGCATCTTGCGATCCGCTTTGGAGACGATGAGCAAGATGCCGTTATCCCGCTTTTTCTCTCCGATCTTCCACGCCTCGGCGACACGGATCGAAAACTCCTCGATTGGCTCGCCCTGAAGCGACGGCACCGTCAGAATCGCGATCTGCGTGCCCTCCTCGGCCTCGATGGCGGCGAGCTTCTGCTCGATCCGCGCCTTCGCGGTGGGAGAGATCATGGCGGCGTAGTCGTTCACCCGCTGCGTCAGCGCCGGAACGGGCGGGAACGCCGCCAGGAGCGGAGCGCTCGCAAGCAGGAGCGCCAGCGCGAAGCAGGCGGAGAGCAGCCACCGTGATCTCATGCTGATTGTCATCACAGGGTTGTTCAGAATTTTACCTGAGGCACAACCTTGGCCGCCGCGTCAGCCTTGAAGTACTCCTTCGGCTTCAGCTTGAGCGCCACGCTGTTGGTCAGCGAATTGGGGAACTTGCGTATCGAGAAGTTGAATACCTGCACCGCCTCGTTGTAGCGCTGGCGAGCAACGCTGATGCGGTTCTCCGTCCCTTCGAGCTGCACCTGCAAGTCGCGGAAATTCTCGGTTGCCTTGAGTTCGGGATAGCGCTCGACCGCCACCAGCAGTCTCGACAGCGAGGATGAAAGCTGGCCTTGGGCAGCCTGGAACTTCGACATGGCGGCAGGATCGCTGAGCATCGCCGGAGTGAGCTGGATGGAGGTGGCCTTCGCGCGGGCTTCGATCACCGCCTGAAGCGTCTCTTTCTCGAAATTGGCTGCCCCCTTCACCGTGGCGACGAGATTTGGCACCAGGTCGGAACGGCGCTGAAGCTGCGATTCGAGATCGCCCCACGCACGATTGACCGCCTCTTCGTTCTGCTGCATCGTATTGTAGCCGCACCCGCTGAGCATGACGAGCGCCAAAAGGAACGGGAACACCCTTGAAATATATCGGATCATTGCATTACTCCTTCGGTTTGAAAAGTCTGGTAACATTTGTCAAAATAGAACATTCCCATGCCCGATGCAAACCGCCGTGCTCACTTCATGCGGTGTATTTTTCAGCGCTTTTATTGTATATCAAGCACTGTTGCGATACATTACCATGTTTCCTTTACCCCTCATACCCCTTATATCATGCGCAAAGCACTCATCTTCGCGGGCCTCTACAGCCTGCTTTGCCCGAATTCACTTCAGGCGGCCTTTGACTCTATGCCGGTCGATCCGAAAGGGATCGCCATGTCGGGAGCCATGACCGCCCTCTCCGGCAACGCCTCGGGCCTCTTTTACAATCCGGCATCCAGCGCCACCGGACAATCCTTCGCCGGAATCTCTTACGCCGTGCCGTATGGCGACTCGACTCTCCGCAATCTCTCCGGCGCGGTCACGCTCGGCAAGCTGCCGTTCGACAGGCGCGGCGCTCTCTCGGTTGGCATAAACCGCTATCACGCCGATAGTTACCACGAAGAGACCATTGTCGCCGGATATGCGCGTGAACTCCTTCCCAAAGTTCGAGCCGGTCTCGCGGTCTCGCGGATGACGCAGAAGATCGACGGCTTCGGCGAGCACTCCGCCACCGGCGTCAATGCCGGATTGCAGGCCGACCTCACCCCCGCCCTGACCATCGCCGTGAGTTCAACGAACCTCAATGCACCAACGATTGGTGCGGCGAAAAGCAAGCTTCCACGAACGACGCTCACCGGCATTTCGTACCGCCTCGAAACCGGCAGTATGCTGACGGTCAACGCCCAAACCGCCCCCGGCCACTCAGCCCGCCTGCTTGCCGCAGGTGATTTTCCGGTTTACCGCTCGCTGCACCTCATGATCGGCACAGCCACCAACCCCTCGCTCATCTCGGCAGGCGCAAGTTTCGGAAGCGGGCGGCTCAAAGCCACCGCCGCCGTAAGCCGACACATCGACCTCGGCACGACGAGCGCCTTAGGCGTGGAGGTGAGTTGGTAATTAAAACATAGCACAACGGAGACTGCAAGGGCAGCAATGCGAGAAGAATCGTTTTCCATTCTCCGTCCAACCAGTCCATAACGTCCATAGCGTCCACGTTCAGCGAGATCAAAATCAGCGCAGCAAGCCCTTGCGTATGCCCGTGGTGAAGTAACGGCAGGATTTGTCGCGCATGTGACGCGGTTGATGTAAAGGCGATATGGCTGAGCCTGCGCCTCACGAAACCGGAATTTCCCAATCGGTTCGGTTTCAATGTCCGCACGGTGCAGGACTGGGAACAAAAACGCCGCGATCCCGAACGCTCAGCGCGAGTGCTACTGACCGTCATCGCTCGATAACCTGAAGCCGTCCGCCGCTCGCTGACGCCAAACCCCAACGAAGCCTCGCCAGATTTGCAGACTTGAGTGAAACTGTTAATGCAAGAAAATTTTACACAATGGCCGTAACCGGCAAAGGAGCTGCCAGCGCTGAAGTCGCCGAATTAGGCTCAATACAACAAGTCAGAGAGTTTAATAATACAGACCTTACCCTATGAGAAAAATGTAAAGCTGCCAACAAAAAGCGTGAAGAAGCCAAAACAAAGTTAGAATGGATCACCAGTCATTTTGCACAACAATCCTGTGTAATATTTCCATATCAACATCGATTTCGTTAAGCCATGTGATTGCACTTTCGCCATTCTTTGCATTTCGAAAAAAGCGATGTTTTTGAAACGAAAAAAGATACGGGCAATTACTTGGTGAACGCTGATCAACAAATAAAAAAGTCTCCGAAAGATTTCATATCCTCACGGAGACCCGGTCTATCCAATAATTTCCTGTTCATGCACCCGAGGTCTTGCGAGACCTGGTGAGCGTGCAGCGCTTGAATCAGGGGCGGATGGCGTAATCAGCCGACTATTCGGCGAAATTTATTTCGCTTCAGCGTTTGCTTCCTTGGCTTTCAAAAACATACAGCTTCCTTCAGCCGCCACATCCTTGCCGAAGCAGGCACCCGCAGCAGAATTCGAAGGATTGACGGTAAAGCTCTGGCACTGCTGACACTGCTTGCCGGGCTCCGCCTTCTGTTTGTACATGATCTCCATTATCGTGCATCAATGTATCGGTTCAAAAGTATACTCGTCCGTCTCCTGACGGTCGGCTGGTATATACCCTGGAGGGAAAGCCGGATCGTCACGAACCATGCGCATTACGGAGATCGCGGAGATGCCTGCGAACGGTCAACAGGCATCTCCGCAACAGATCAACTATCCATCACCGGTATCCAGTCACGCCAGAACTCATCGTTTAGGAATGGGTCAGCGATGCTTCACCTGTTCCAGGCGGAGATTCCGAAGCTCAAATGCCCCTGGATTCCGGGGTGAGCTTTGCGGCCAAACGGAACGGAAAGTTTAATCTCGTGATTGGCTATCTGTTCATAACTCATCTTTTCGCTGCCGTTCCCCATTGTGCCGCCCAATGAATTATAGCTGACTTCCCATGCTGATTCACCATCTTGCGGAGGCGTCATTTTGACGACGAGCGTGTCATTGACCAGGTAACTGCCTTCGAAATGCCCGTCCGGCCAGAATGTGTGTTTGAGTTCATATTCAGAAACGCGGATGCCGAGCTTCAGCGCATAGGTCAGAGATGGATCATTGACATTTGTGCGGGCCTTGTTCGACAGAAAGATCGTTGAGAGGTAGATCTGTTTCGGATTTTCGGGAGTGGCTTCGGTCAAAGCTTTGTAGCTGATGCAGGCCACGGAGTCCTCCTCGGCCACGCGGCGCGTCAGGTACCACTGCTTGCCCTTCGGCGCGGCAAGAACTTCCAGAAGGTAGAGGGCATCGACATCCTTCTTTTTGCCTTCAAGCGTTGTCGGCAGGTAGACCTGCTCGATGTTGGCCCAGATGTCCACACGCACATCGCCGAAAAGAAAGCGGGTCAGGTTCTGATACGCCTCTTCGCTGTTGACGATGCCGAAAAATCCTGAGTGCGAACGGTACGCATAGGCTGTTGCGCATGGCCTGCTCGTTTGGCCCGAGCGATCGATGCCCCACACCGACGCGTTCTCGATTCGCACCAGCCCGTCGCTGCCGTGACCGGCAAAGGTGCGCGAGACGCCCATCGCCACCTCGTAATCGTCGCGATTGGTGCCGATCATGCAGAACATGCGCTTCGACGGAAAGGCCTCCTCGGGCAGCCAGTCAACCCGCTCGGTATTCTTGAACTCCGATTCGAGGTCGAGATAGTCGGCCATTTTTTCACGGTTGAAGTTGTTCATATCCGCCTTTTCGAGCCATTGCGGCACATTCAGCCCGGCCATTTCGATGCCGTTATGCGGGGTTGCGTAGGTGAACATCTTGTCAACGCACTGCACCGCCTCGCGGTCGCCGATCCGGGAGTTCTGGAGAAATGCGCGGCAGATCAGCCCGCCCATGGAGTGCGCGACGAGATAACATCTGAACTCTTTTTCAGTTACGCCGTTCTCTTCATGGCTGCACACCAGATCGCGAACTTTGTAAATCAAGGTGTTCAGCCCTTTGGCGAACGCTTCGATGGGCGGACATTTGCCCGAGCCAAGCAATTCCGATGCCTGGTCATAGTAGCGGTAGATAACGATGGAGGATTGTTTGAAGCTGCCCGCCCAGCCGTCATCGACGATGTCCATGCCATTATCGTATACTTCGTGATAATTGTAATCGTTAATCAGCCGGAGTATCGGCGACTCGAAAATGAATTTCCTGGCGGGTTTCAGCTTGTCGATATTGGCGCGGTAGACCGTCGAACCGTCATTGAATCCGCAGAATGGATCGGCGGCTGTCTGGTTTTTTTCCGCGTCAGACATGGCGTAGCCGCGTACATAGATAATCGGGTAGTAGGGCGCTCGGGGATTTGACATGGTTGTCTCCTTGTTCCTGACAGGTTAGTGATTGCTTTTCACCGCGCGGAAAAGAGACCGGCTATCGAGCTCAGCAATGAGCGTGCGTCGCGAAACGAATGGAAAACAGGTTCCGGCATATCCGTGAGGTGAGGGTTCAGTAAGCGATACTGCAACGGATACAAATTCCTCAAATGTACAGAAATTCCGTGAAAAGAACGAAATATTTGACATCAATGAATGCCCTTGTCTGATAACCTCCGACAATCCGTAATGCCTTTCTCCGCGAAAGACGATGATTGTCTCCAGCCAGTGTCATCGACGTTGATCGCTGCATGTTCGCAACGATCTCGCGGCCACAGGCGCGTCTGTCGTGTTGCTGGCGAAGGGCCGCTTGCGGCTCATCGCTTCGCAGGTATGCGTCGGTTGAGAGGCGAGATCGCGGGCGATTTCGAACTATTCAGGCGATGAGTTATCGGCGCCTCATGACGATTGTTTTTCGAACCGCAGCCTGCACTTTGAACGGAATGAAACTTCTTTGCTGAAAAGTTGCGTTAGTTGAGATGTGCTGAATCCATGGCAGTTTACGCTGTTGTACGGCATTGCTGCTGAATTTTACATCTTCATGATGTATCCCGGTCTGGTGACTTGATGTATCTGGAGCCTGCCTGAGAGACCGGCAAACAATCGAGGCTCTATGATTGACCAGACAACGACGGCATCGCCCGGAAAGGTGACCTCGATCAGGGGCAGCGTTATCGACATGCAGTTCGAGGGCGTGTTGCCGCCGATCCATTCGATGGTCATGACTGGTCGTGAGTTCAAGGCGCAGGTCGAAGTGCTGACGCAGCTCGATCGGCGGCATGTGCGGGGCATCGCGCTCACGCCGACTGAAGGCATCAGCCGGGGAATGGCGGTCAAGTTCACCGGTTCGACGCTCATGGCTCCCGTGGGCGCGGCGATTCTGTCGAGAATGTTCGACGTCTTCGGTAATACCATCGACCGGAAGGGGCCGGTATCCGGCGTGGAGTGGCGGCCAGTACACCAGTTGCCGCCACCCTTGACCAGCCGGACGACCAGCGCAGAGGTGTTCAATACCGGTATCAAGATGATCGATCTGCTCGTTCCGCTGGAGCGTGGCGGCAAGGCCGGGCTGTTCGGTGGCGCGGGCGTCGGCAAGACCGTGCTCCTGACCGAGATGATCCACAATATGGTGAGCACCCAAAGCGGCGTCAGCATCTTCTGCGGCATCGGCGAGCGCTGCCGCGAGGGCGAGGAGCTGTATCGCGATATGAGTCTGGCCGGGGTGCTCGACAATATGGTGATGGTGTTCGGCCAGATGAACGAGCCGCCCGGCAGCCGCTTCCGCGTGGGTTATGCCGCGCTGACGATGGCTGAATACTTCAGGGACGACGAACACCGTGACGTATTGCTGCTCGTCGACAACATTTTCCGCTTCATTCAGGCCGGTTCGGAAATTTCGGGCATGATGGGGCAGATGCCTTCGCGTCTCGGCTACCAGCCAACCATCGGCACCGAACTTTCCAGCCTCGAAGAGCGGATCGCCAGCACCGGCACGGGCGCGATTACCTCGATTCAGGCGGTCTATGTGCCCGCCGACGATTTCACCGATCCCGCCGCCGTCCACACCTTTTCACATCTCTCCGCATCGCTGGTCTTGTCGAGAAAACGGGCCGGAGAAGGGTTTTACCCGGCGGTCGATCCCCTCTCCTCCGGCTCGAAGATGGCTGGCGAGTCGGTCGTCGGCCAGCGCCATTACAAGCTCGCACGGGAGGTGCGGCGGGTGCTCGCCCAGTACGACGAACTGAAGGACATCATCGCGATGCTCGGACTGGAGCAGCTCTCGACGGAGGATCGGCGGCTCGTGGGGAGGGCGCGTCGGCTCGAACGGTTTTTCACCCAGCCATTTTTTACGACTGAAAAGTTTTCGGGTATTCCGGGCAAACTGGTGCCGGTCGAGGAGACGATCGATGGTTGCGAGCGGATTCTGCGCGATGAATTCGAGTCATATCCCGAGCAGGCGCTTTACATGATCGGCAGCATCGGCGAAGCGAGGGAGAAAACGAAAGTCGAGTTCAGCGGCGAACAAGGCGCTCCGGCAGCGACGGCTTCAGGAAAACCGGTAGCTGCATCAGGGGGGAATCCATGACGGAGTCTTCGATGCATCTGCGCATTCTTCTGCCATCCACGGTTTTTGCCGATCTGCCGGAGGTGGAAAAGCTGTCGGTCGAGACCGTCAAGGGGTCGTATGGCTTCCTGCCAAACCGGCTCGATTGCGTCGCGCCGCTCGCGCCGGGCATCCTCTCTTATCGCACCGGAGCCACGGAATCGTACGTCGCCATCGACCATGGGGTGCTGGTGAAGACCGGGCGGGAGGTGGTCATCTCGGTGCGTCATGCGACCGGCGGCGTCGATCTCGGCAGCATGGAGAACGCTGTGTCGCGGGAGTTCGTGAACCTCGACGAGCGTGAACGGAGCGTCAGGAACACGCTCGCCAGAATCGAGAGCGGCTTCATCCGCCGCTACATGGAGCTGCATCGTGAGTGATCCCGATAAACATCGCCTGTCGGAGGACGGTCGGCCCCTCGAAAAGCGCGTGGGATCGAGCGAGCGGCGGAAGATGCGGGCGCGGCGTCACGGGGTGAGCAGTATCTGGTCGGGGATGGCCATGTTCGGCATTATCGGCTGGTCGGTGGTCATTCCGACGCTCGCGGGCGTGATGCTCGGCCGCTGGCTCGATGCGAGTTATCCGGCGCCAGGCCGTTCGTGGACGCTGGCGCTGATCATCGCGGGGCTTGTCGTCGGCTGCGTGACCGCGTGGCGCTGGATCGCCGAGGAGAACAGGAATATGCACAAGGAGGAGTGAGAATATGGAATATTGGTCGTATGTGCTCGCAGTTATCTGCGGCTTTTTGCTGGGGTTGCTGTTTTTCGGCGGTCTCTGGCTGACCGTACGGAAAAGCCTCGGCTCGAAGCGTCCGTGGCTCTGGTTTCTCGTCAGCATGGTTTCGAGAACGGGCGTGACGATGGCGGGATTCGCGTGGATTTCTGGAGGCAGCGCCGTGCGCCTCTTGTGCTGCGTCGCAGGGTTCGCGCTTGCAAAACTCGTTGTGCTGTTGCTCACTCGTCAACCCGCGAAGGAGGGTGAACCATGCATCTGAGTGGTGATGAAGTCGTGTTCTGGCACTACGGGTTCGTGAAACTGAACCTGACTCTCGTGATGACCTGGGCGCTGATGGCGCTGCTTGCGGGTGGATCGGCATTGATCACCCGGCGACTCTCCTCAGGGATCGTGATTTCGCGGTGGCAGGGGTTTCTGGAGATCGTGGTCACGCTTTCACGCCGCCAGATCGAGGAGGTAGGTCTCCGTCACCCTGAAAAGTTCATGCCATTCCTCGTCACGCTTTTCCTCTTCATCGCGACAGCGAACCTTTTGAGCATCGTGCCGGGTTACGAACCGCCTACCGGTTCTCTATCGACGACCACTGCGCTCGCCGTGTCGGTGTTCATCGCCGTGCCACTGTTCGGCATTGCCGACAAAGGGGTGATTGGGTACCTGAAGGGCTACGCTGAGCCGACCCTGATCATGCTGCCCTTCAACATCATCGGGGAGCTGACGCGAACCCTGGCGCTGGCCGTCAGGCTGTTCGGGAACATGATGAGCGGCGTGATGATTCTGGCGATTCTGCTCACGATTTCGCCGCTGTTTTTCCCGATTCTGATGAACATTCTCGGCCTGCTCACCGGCATGGTTCAAGCCTACATTTTCAGCATTCTCGCAACTGTGTACATCGCTGCCGCAACCCGTGACGATGGCCGGTCAAGCAACGAAACGACAACCAAATAATCTGACAGGGAGAACACCTCATGGACATCCTGACTATCATCGCTCTCGCCTCTATCATCATGGCTGGACTGACCATCGCCATTGGCGCTATCGCACCAGCTCTGGGCGAAGGGCGCGCTGTTTCGACGGCGCTCTCATCACTCGCCCAGCAACCGGATGCGGCACCGACCATCACCAGAACGCTTTTTGTCGGACTGGCCATGATTGAATCCATCGCGATCTACAGCTTCGTGATCTCCATCATTCTGATCTTCGCCAACCCGTTCTGGAACTATGCGATAGCGCATCTCGGGACAGGAGGCCGCTGACCATGCTGATCGACTGGTTCACCGTTGTCGCTCAACTGGCCAATTTTCTGATCCTGGTCTGGCTGCTCAAGCGTTTTCTCTACCTGCCGGTGCTGAAGGCGATTGACGAGCGTGACGGGAAAATCGCCGGGGAGCTGGCTCATGCGGCTTCCGTCCAGGATGCGGCGGCAAAAGAGCGAGGAGAGTGGGAACGCAAAAGCGCCGAGTTCGAAAGGCTGCGTGGGGAGATGTTGCGTCAGGCGACCGACGAGGCCGAACGGAAACGGTCTGAACTGCTCGCCAGCGCCAAAGAGGAGTATGCCGGTTTGCAGCAGCGACTTCAGGAAGCGTTGCGCAAAGAGGAGCATGACCGGCAGGGTGAATCGATACGGCGCATCAGGAGTGAGGTGTTAGCGCTTGCCGGAAAGGTGCTCGAAGAGCTTGCCGACTCGACGCTGGAGGAGCGGATCGTCGCTGTTTTTTGCCACTGGCTTCAGGATTCTGGAAAAGAGCAAATCGCCGTATTGGCAGACACGCTCCGGGATCCGGGCGTCCGGCATGTCGTCCGAAGCTCGTTCGAACTTTCGGCGTTGCTCCGACGACAGATCGGGGAGACGCTCGGCGCGTTGCTCGATGCGGAGGTTCATCTGGAGTACGAGACCTCGCAAGCGGAGATTTCGGGCATCGAGCTGTGCGTCAACGGCAACTGCATCGCCTGGAACCTCGGCACGGCGCTCGCCGCGCTCGAAAAATCAGCGTGCGGCGACGAGTCCCGCGCCAGCACGGCACAGGCATCATGAGTGAGGTGAAGCGCAGCACGCTCGACCAGGCGCTCGACGCCATCCGTGACGCCAGAATGGCGTGGTCCGCCCGGCTGGAGCTGGTCGAGGAGGGGGTCGTTACCACGGTGCTGAACGGTATCGCCAAGCTCGGCGGACTTCCCGGAGTCGGCTACGAGGAGCTTGTCCGGTTCCAAGACAACCTTTACGGCATCGCCTTCAATGTCGATCCCGACGAAGTGGGCGTGCTCCTTCTGGGCGACTATTCGAAGCTCAGAACCGGCGACCGGGTCTGGCGCACAGGACGGGTGATGGATATTCCGGTCGGCGAAGCGCTGATCGGCAGGGTGATCGATCCCTTGGGCACGCCACTCGACGACCTCGGCCCGCTGAACTTTCAGGAGCGCTGGCCAATCGAGCGCCCCGCCCCGGCCATCATGGAGCGAGCGCCGGTGAGCGTGCCGCTGCAAACGGGCATCAAGGTGATCGACGCCATCGTGCCGGTGGGCCGGGGCCAGCGCGAGCTGATTCTCGGCGACCGGCAGACAGGCAAGACCTCGATTGCGATTTCGGCGATCCTCAATCAGGTTGACAAAGGGGTGCTCTGCATCTACTGCGCTATCGGCCAGAAAGGCTCCTCGGTGGCCAAGGTGGTGGCGGAGCTTCGGAGCCGGGGGGCGATGGAGAACAGCATCGTGGTAGTGACCGAAGGCAACGATCCATCGGGTCTGCAATACATCACCCCCTACGCGGCAACGAGTATCGCCGAAAGCTTCATGGCGCGGGGCCGGGACGTGCTCATCGTCTACGACGATCTGACCAACCACGCGAGGGCGTACCGTGAGCTTTCGCTGCTTCTGAAACGTCCGCCTGGCCGCGAAGCCTTTCCCGGCGACATCTTCTTCATCCATTCCCGCCTGCTCGAACGCGCCACGCACCTCGAAGATTCCAAAGGCGGCGGATCGCTGACGGCCTTGCCCATCGTCGAGACTGAGGCGCAGAACATCTCGGCCTACATCCCGACAAACCTCATCTCCATCACCGACGGGCAGATTTACCTCTCACCGGCACTCTTCGAGCTTGGCATTCTGCCCGCGGTCGATATTGGCAAATCGGTCTCGCGCGTCGGCGGAAAGGCCCAGTTTGCCGCATATCGCGAGGCGACCGGCAGCCTGAAGCTGGCCTATTCGCAGTTCGAGGAGCTTGAAAGCTTTGCGCGGTTTGGCACCCGGCTCGACGAAGCGGGCCGCGCCACCATCGAGCATGGCCAGAGGATTCGCGAGTGGTTCAAGCAGGAGGAGTTCGCCGTCTTCTCCATGAGCGAGCAGATCACGATGCTGCTGGCTCTCACCGAGGGATATTTCAGCGCCGTGCCGCTCGACCGGGTGCGCGAGGCCATGGAATCGGTCAGAAAAGCGGCCTCAGCGCTGCCCGCCGGGGCACTCGAAAGAATTGCCTCGAACGAGAAACTGCAAGTCGAGGAGCGTGAGACTCTGCTCAGCAAGGCGCGAGAGGCGCTCGAACCGTTCAGGAGCGAGCCATGAGCGACAGCGTCGAAAAGCTTCGCCGGAAGATCGAAAAAGCGGGATCGCTCGGTTCGGTGGTCAGCACGATGAAGACGCTGGCCGCGACCAACATCCGTCAATACGAGGCGGCGGTGAGTGCGCTTGGCGACTACTACCGGACGGTCGAGCTTGGCCTTTCGGTCTGCTTCCGCCAATCGGCAGGAGTGGCGAACAGCCGGGAGAGGGCAAAAGAATCAGAGCTGAAGACCATTGCCGTCGTGTTCGGTTCCGATCAGGGGCTTATCGGCCAGTTCAACGGCCAGCTTGTCGATACGGTGCGCAACTCACCGGAACTCAGGAGTGCCGGAGGTACCGTGTATCTCTCAGTCGGCGAACGCATACAGGCGTCACTTCTCGACAGCGGCCTGGAAACGAAGCAGTTGTTCCGGGTGCCAAACTCCGTCAACGCCATCACGCCGCTGGTGGGAGAACTCCTGTCGGGGATCGAAAAAATCCGCGCCGATTTTTCGTTCTTCAAGCTGATCCTCTTTTACAACAGCCCGGTGACCGGAGGGATTTACAGGCCGGTCACGAGGTTTCTGCTGCCTCTCGATGAGGCTTGGGAGGCTAATATTCGCAAAGGGGCTGGCGCCTGGCCCGGCAAGGCCATTCCCGAAATGCCGAACGGCCTGGAGACGACCCGGTGGGCGCTGCTCAGAGAGTACCTCTTCGTCTCGCTGTTCCGGGCGTGCGCGGAATCGCTCGCTTCCGAAAACGCCAGTCGGCTGGCGGCGATGCAGCGGGCCGAGAAGAACATCGACGAACTGCTCGATGATCTCACCATGCAATACAACCAGCGCCGTCAAGCCGATATTGACGAAGAGCTTTTCGACGTGATCGCCGGTTTCCAGGCGCTGAAAGACGCCGCGCATCGTCGCTGAATTCAGTGGAGGATAAGTATTACTGCGGCAATAGAAAACCCACGATAATTGTCCGGCTCTAAAAGCTTTTCAGCTTTCTATACCCGCCATGCTCAGGGATCAGAGGTTCTGGTTAGATGAAGTTGCCACGAAAGGGTAGGGTTAGCGCAAGCGCAAGAATTCGATGGAGTGTCAAGTCAAGACCAAACAGTCTTGTGTATTCCCCGTCATTGCGAGTTTCCTGAATCTGGACCGATACCGCACACGAACTTTGAACAAAGTACTCAATGGGAATGGATCGCAAGTCCGGGTATCGGACGAAACGCAAAAGACGATTTCGATTTTGAAAAAGTGAAATACTTGTAAAATAGCTCATGTTCTTGGAAAAAAGCATAGCGACGTGGCAATCCATGCTGAATCAGCGAATGCAGTAAAGATGGATCGCCGCGTCCCGACAAGTCGGGAGTCGCGATGACGAATATCCATTATTCGAGAAGCAGACCGCCATGCTCATCAAAAAAAACACTGGACTGATAAAATTATCCGTCAGTTTTGCCTTGACACACCAGTAGTGAAAAAAGCGGCGAAAGGATGAACAATCGGGCATTTTCCAGGCAATCGCGTCCATCCCTTTTCTGAATGAGCCAACACTAAAGCCTTCCAGCGAAACCACTTGTTTTTGCATTAACATCTATTTTGTGCTATGTTTTAAGTGAATTAGTATAGTGAAGGATATAACTTGTTATAATATAAATGTTTAATGAAATTGAGCCGCTACGGGTATTACCGAAGCTATGCTTCGAGAAAGCATCAATATGGCTTTTGATTTTTCAGGTGGTGAAGTATTAAGTCTTTGGGTCCAATGAGGAGGGCTTGTTGGGCTTAAATGATAAAACATTAAAACATATTAAAATGGAATCTCGACACGGGATGCTTTCTGGACGGCTGATGCTCAAGAGGCCTTTGACCGGGCTTGTGGTTGGATTATGCCTGGCTGGCTTTGGCGTGGTTAATGATGCTGCCGCTACGCCCATCGTTATTGACAATGCTTCGTTTGAAACCCTTCCTCCTGGTGGTTTCACAGGCTTTTTTGAATCCGCTGCCTGGACCCTCGCTTCCATTCCAGGGTGGAGCAATAGCGGTATGAGCAGCGGGCAGGCAACGTTAGCCGGGTACTCGGGGAATCCGGCTCCCTCTGATGGTCTATACATGGCGTTTTCTGACAGTGAGTCGATCTCGCAGGTTGTGGCTTCTGCTGTTGCCGGAACGACCTATACGTTACAGGTCGATGTTCTGCACAGAGCTGATGGTGTTGGTAATGGAGCTATGGTAAGCTTGACATTCGGCGGCGTAGCGGTAGCGACGGGAACCGGAACTGACAACCTGGGTGCATGGAATAACTGGAGCGCGACATACACCGCGACTGCCGCGGACGCCGGGAAGGATGTTGCTATCGTGCTGGGAAATAGTGGTATGGGTGGTCAGGGCAACTTTGACAACGTTCGTCTGGATGCATCCGCTGTTCCTGAGCCAGCAGCAGTTTCGCTTTTGGGGATTGGCGGACTTGCCATGGCTGGCGGGCGATTTGCGGGACGCCGCAAACGGGAGTCTGTAGCGTAGATTTTATTTTCTTTACCGCTCTCGCGCCGCAAACGGTTTGGCAATCCAGTGTTCCGTCAGCGGTGGGAGAGTGCGGGAAGACTATCGTTTGACCACGAAACAACCCACATTTTCTCTGCCCTGACCTTTCCTGCGTTACGCGAGGTTTCGCCTCGTTTTCACCTTGTCAGCATCGTACTGATCAAATAAAATGCATTTTTTTTGGTATTCCTGAATGCCGCAATATTAGAGCCTGTTAACCCGGACGGTTGTTTCGTTGTGCAGCCTGTGCTGTGTAATGGCTATATTGAGCGAAATAAAGAGCAAAAAAGAAGAAAAACCATGCCATTACTGCTTGCCGTCATTGCCGTTGCCGTTCTGGTCGCGATCATCGCCGTGCTGCTGCTCCGCCCGGTCGCGAGCTGGCTCGCCAGCGAGTGGCACGCCGCCAAGTGCCGGAATTATCCGAACAGATTGCAGTAATTTTACCGGTTACTGTCACGATGCGCAGACCGGATACGGTAAAGCTTTTCGGTGAAGCCGCCTTCGGTTTCGAAGCGTTGCGCAAGCGTGTCAATCTGACGGTCGAGCAGGCTGCAAGCGACAACGGTCAGCGTGAGGGCGGCATTGGCGGCGAGTTCGGGGAGCGTGGACGGCATGGACACGATGGACGGCGTGGATGGGTTTTTTCCGGTTGACTGGTTTTTGTGCTCTTGCAGCACCCAGTGCTCGACTTCGTCGGCGGTGGAACATTTTCGCTGGATCAGCGATTTGCGTCGGGGGTCGGTTGGCGGCCAGAGGGGAAGCTGGCGTTGTCGCAGATAGTCTTCGTAATCGAGGCGCAGCTCTTCGAGGCTTGCCCGTGCGACGCTGGTCAGTTTGAGTTCGGTCTTTCTTGAAGTCCCGGAAGCCTGGCTGCCCTCCGCGATGTTCTGCACACCGGATCGTGCCGCCTGAACCATCTGGTCATGCGTTCGACTGCGCTTTTCGATGTACCGGTCACAAAAGCGAACGGTCACGTCATAGACAAGCCGCGCAATCTGAAAGCTCTTCAGCTTTCTGTACCCGCCATGCTCAGGAATGAGTGGCTCAATGTTCATAATCCTGCCGCGAAAGGGGTTTCGGGGTAATCGCAACAATTGAATGTACTTAAAAGCAGCGAAAGAACGCGCATCCTCCAGTCCATTACCGTCCATCCAAGTCCATCTCCCCCTCAATCCCCCAGAATTCCCCTGATCGACTCGTCAACCTCTTGCTCCATTGCGCGGAACTGTTTGTTGTGTTCGAGCAGCGCTCTCGATAGCTGCTCCTGTTCGTGCGTGCTTGCGGCTGATCGGAGTTGCGCGAGGATTCGCTGCTTCTCTTTCTGCAGCGGTTCGAGCACGAGCGTCTTGACCGCCACGAGGAAGTGCGAGAGGCAGCGGCGGGCGTGCTGTTCGAGTTCGGCGGGGGTCGGGCGCGTGGCTTCGTTGACCGGCAGACGGAAGAGGATGTCGAAGGCGAGGTTGCGGTTCTCCTCCGTGTCGATGGCGCTGATCTCCGAGGAGATGTCGATGTGGCCGTCACGGTCGCTCATGCCTCGGAACCGCTCGATCAGATGAGCGACGATGGCCTGCGCGGCGGGATGGTCGAGGCGGAACATCGTTTCGTGCGATGCGGCGAAGGCAAGCACTTCGTTGCCGTAGTATGTGCTTTCGAGCAGCGCTTCGAGGAAGGTGCGCTCCGTGACGGAGAGCGGTCTCTGTCGCACGGGCGGCTGCGGAGCCGCTTCTTCGCGGCGCTGGCGCGGCTCTCGCGCACTGCGTCCGGCGTCGCTCGCGGCCATCACCTCGCGGAGCGTCTGGCGGCCAAGGTCGAGCTTTTTGGCGAGTTCGTCGAGGTACAGCTCCTTCTGCACCGGATCGGCGATCAGGGCGATGCTTTTTGTCATGGCCGAAACCGCTTTCGAGGCGGTGTCGGGACTCTCCATCCATCCTGCATCCTGGTAGCAGCGGAGCTGGAAATCCTGAAACGAGCTTTTTTCACTCTCCAGCTCACCGAGAAACGCCTCCTTGCCGTAGTTGCGGATGAAGCTGTCGGGATCCTCCGCGCCGGGCAGCATCACCACCCACGGCGTCAGCCCCTCGGCAAGCAGGATGTCGATCCCCGCGAGCATCGATTTCT
>JAAXWU010000005.1 GCA_013334855.1 Chlorobaculum sp.
ACTTCTTCGCGAAAAAACGTTCGGCAATGTGCTCTTCGGCAGCATCGAAGCTCTTGAAGAGCAGTTGACGGTTTCGTTGAAAGTGATGGCGCTTAATACTCAGAAAGTCCACTCCATCGCCGCATGGTCTTCGATTATAAGTGCTTTGTTGAGATGGAATATGAATAGCCAGTTGCCTCTCGATAGCACAATTATTATTTTCATGCTATCGACAACAACAATCCTCCTTCGCCATGCAAAAAATAAACGCGCTTCTCGCCTCGATGCTCTTGCTCTGCTCGACGCCAGCTTTCGCCGCCATGCCGCTCCAGACCGACGACACCGGCACCCAGACAACAGGCCACTGCCAGATCGAAGTCGGTTTTCAATCCGCCAGCGACGAAGAAGATGACGGAGGCGTTTCTCGCAAATCGACTGAAGGCGAAGTCTCGACAACCATCAGCTACGGTCTGACGGACAACATCGACCTCGTCGCTGGTTTGCCTTGGGAGTGGTATACGGAGAAAGCGGATGGCCTGAAGGTGGCCGATGGAAGCGGCCTCGGCGATCTCGCGCTGCAAATCAAGTGGCGATTTTACAACAATGCGGACGCCGGATTCAGCCTGGCGCTCAAACCAGGCCTCACCTTGCCGACCGGCGATGACAACAAGGGCTTCGGTAACGGCAAAGTGTCGGGCGGCGTGACGCTCATCGCCACGCACAAGGCCAAGCTGACCTCCATGCACTTCAATATCGGCTACAACCGCAATGAGTACCGGCTCGACGAGGTCAGCGAATCGTCGAGAGAGAACGTCTGGCGCGCATCGGTGGGTGCCGAGCTGAACGTGACCGAAAAGCTCCGGGCTGTCGGCGATCTTGGCATCGAGACCGCGTCGGAGAATGAATCGGATACCGATCCGGCCTACATTCTCGGCGGCCTCATCTACGGAATCAGCGACAACGCCGACCTCGACATCGGCATCAGGGGCGGACTGAACGACGCCGAGACAGACGCGACGCTGCTCGCTGGCGTGACGATGCGCTTCTAACCAAACCACGGGAGAACGAACCATGCACATGTCGGACGCTTTGCTTTCGCCGGTTGTCGGCGGCGCATTCTGGGCCGTCAGCGCCGGAATGATCGGCTGGTCGGCGCGGAAAATTCCGGCGGAAGCCGACGGCTCGAAAACCGTGCTGATGGGAGTGATGGGTGCGTTCGTCTTCGCGGCGCAGATGATCAATTTCACCATACCGGGCACCGGATCGAGCGGGCATATCGGCGGCGGCCTCTTGCTCGCCGTGCTGCTCGGCCCGTGGAGAGCCTTCATCACGCTCGCCTCGGTGCTCGTGATCCAGGCGCTTTTCTTCGCCGACGGCGGCCTGCTTGCGCTTGGCTGCAACATCTTCAACATCGCCTTCATCCCGGCCTTCATCGCCTGGCCCTTTGTCTACCGCCCCATCGCGGGCGACGGACGCTCCCCGGCGCGACTCGCCTCGGCCAGCATCGCCGCCGCCGTGCTCGGGCTGCTTGCCGGAGCCTTTTCGGTGGTGACGCAGACCACGCTTTCCGGCATCTCCGACCTGCCATTCCGCGCCTTCATGCTCGTCATGTTACCGATCCATGCGGTCATCGGCATCGTCGAAGGCGCGCTGACCTGGGGCGTGCTCTCCTTCATTGCATCCACCGAGCCGGGGCTTTTGAGGAGAGCAAATGAAACACGTGCCCCGAAATCCGGCGTCGTGACGGCAAGCCTGTTCGTCGCCGCCCTCGCCACCGGCGGCGTGCTCTCGTGGTTCGCCTCGTCAAAGCCGGACGGGCTGGAGTGGTCGATAAACAAAGTGACCGGCAAGGAGGCGCTCGCCTCGCCCTCCGAAGTTTCCCATGAGTTCCTTGCCGGGATTCAGGAAAAGCTGACCATTTTGCCCGATTACGACTTCAGGCGGACGGACAATCTGATTGCGAAGCAAGCGGCTGAAACCTCGCCCGTTCATCCCGGCACGTCACTCTCCGGCATCGCGGGCAGCCTGATGGTGCTGCTTCTGGCGGGAGCGGCGGGAATCGTTTTGCGCAAACGCTCGCCACTGCCGGAAAAATTGTAATGAACCGTTCCGGCATCGAGGCCATACACGGGCAGCCGCGCCCGCTTCCAATAGGAGACGGCGCGGCGCTCATCATCCTCGCGCTTTTCATCCTCTTCGTCACATCGATTCCGAAATACGACCTCGCCGGAGCGATCGCCTTCGCCGCCTTTCCGCTGCTCTTGACCACCGCGAGCGGCATCGAGCTCATGCCGATTCTGAAGCGCCTCGTGATCACTTCGCCCTTCATCCTCTTCATGGCGGCGGGCAACCTCGCGTTCGACCGCGTTCCGGCAGTGACGATAGCTGGACTCGCCATCACCGGCGGCATGATCTCGGCTTCGGTGATCGTGCTGAAAACGGTGGTGACGCTCGTCGCCCCGCTTTCGCTCATGGCCGTCATGCCTTTCCACCGCTTCGGCATGGCGCTCCGAAACCTGCGCATGCCGACAGTGTTCGTCACGCAACTGCTGCTCGTCTATCGCTACAGTTTTTTGCTTGCCGAGGAGGCCGCGATGATGCAGAAAGCACGGGATCTGCGCAGCTTCGGCGGTCGCGGCAAGGGGCCGCTCGTCACGGCAAAGCTCATCGGCTCGCTGCTCATTCGCACGACGGCGCGGGCGGAGCGAATCTACATGGCGATGAGCGCACGCGGTTTCCGCACGGGGCTGGATTCGCGTCCGCCCATAACGATAATGCCCGGCGATTTCGTCGCCATAGTCAGCGCAGCGTTGCTTTTCGCCCTTGTCCGCCACCTTTTCTGAACTCCATGTCGTCAGGATTCCCCCGCCAGCACGCAAGCGCTCGACAGCATTGAGTTGCGCAAGATCGCCAAAGAATTCAAAGTGCCGATTCCGGTTTCCAAAGGCTGATGTTCGGCGTTTGAGTAATTGTGTTACCGGAAAAGTCGTTGGCGGTTTTATGGATTTTTCAGTTATTGAAGTAAAGTTGGTGTTTGAAATTCCTGGCAGTATTTTTTTGACGATGCTTGTCTGGGTGAGGTAAAGATTGATGCTGTTTACTTTGAGAGAAGGATTCGCGCCGTTATCGGAGCCTGCGCGTTGGGAATCATCACACGAATCATAGGCTTGATCCTCGCATTTATTGGATCGCAGATGGTGATAACGGGAGCACGAGAAGCGTTCAGGCTGCCGTGGTGACAGGTGTTTGAGCAGATGAATGATGCGTCGAGTTTTTTAAACGATAAGATAATAAAAAATATGCGCTTAAGAGTTGTTCTGGAGCCAAGCGACGAAGGAGGATACACGGTGCTCGTGCCGTCGTTACCGGGATGCATAAGCGAAGGCGAAACGCGGGAAGAGGCGCTTCAAAACATTCAGGAGGCAATAGCGCTGTATCTGGAGCCGGTTGAAGATGATGCCGATTTCAGCGAGAAAGCCGAATTTCTGGAAGTTACTGTATGAGCAAGGCGCCGAGTGCAAATTATGACGTTACGGGTGTCGATGCTATTGGCCTTATTGAAAGAGGAGCAGAAAATCCTGAATTTAGTTTATGTCAGGTAATACAAGATAATGTAGAAGTTATCGTAATACGGAGATGAAAATTTATCTGGATAACTGTTGCTTCAATCGGCCATACGATGACCAGTCACATATTCGCATTCGACTTGAAGCAGAAGCCAAGTTGAGAATTCAGGAGGAAATCAGAAATGGCATATATGAACTTGTCTGGTCATATATACTGGATTACGAAAATAGTAAGAACCCATTTCAGGAAAGACGTGAGCAAATCTCTAAATGGGCCATATATTCGAAGGAGGATAAAGTTCAAAACAACGGGATTCTTGTTCTTGCTAACACCATCCAAAGTTATGGGATGAAGAAAATAGACTCACTGCATATCGCTTGTGCGATAGATGCAGGAGCCGATTACTTTTTGACAACCGATGATTTGATTTTGAAAAAGAGCAAATATATTGAAAACATTAAAGTTACTGATCCAATTGGATTTGTTAAAGAGGAGCTGCCATGATTACTGATACTGAAATCAAAGCCAAAGGCTTACAATTGCTTGCTCAATATCTTGGTGATGTTGAAGCTGAGCGTTTCATAGCCCTTATTCAGCGGGAGCCGTTTGATTACACCAAGTGGCGGCAAGGCATGGATGAGGAGCTGAGCCTGGAAGAAATCAGCCGAAAGGCGATGGTTTTGAGGGATAAAGATACAGCGCAAGATAGTTGATTTGGCGTACTTTCACTGAACATAGATATGGGTGATGAATAAGTATGAAATCATTATTTTCTGGAGCGAGAACGATCAGACCTTCGTGGCTGAAGTGCCAGAGCTTTCCGGCTGCATGGCTCACGGAGATTCATACGATACCGCTCTCGGTAATGTCAAAGAGGCAATGGAGTTATGGATCAAGACAGCTAAAGAATTCAACGATCCGATTCCGGTTCCCAAAGCTCGGCGCTTGGCGATGGCGTAACGTTGTTGCCTGACAAGGGTTTGTAAATTGGCGAATTTTGCCGTTATTTAAATAAAATATTGCCTGAAAATACTGGAATCGTTGGAGTGACTTTTGATTCTTCATGTTATAGATGCCAAGTATATCCAGAAATATCAGATCGAGTTAAAGTTTAATTATTTTGTACGAATATGTTTTCTGTTCCATCAATTTTAGCAGGATTTCTTCCGCTTGCAGGAGTAATATTAGGCGCGAGTCTTCAATATTATTTCTCTCGTACATCTGAAGAAAGAAAGCAGCTTACTCTTTTAAAAACAAAAGCATACGTGGATTATTTGGGTTCTGTTGCTAAATTTGCTCAGGCAGCAAAGATAAATCCAAGTGAAAGATTGAAATTGCTTTCAGAAGCTGCTGATGCTAAAACCCGTATATGTATTTATGGCTCTAATGAAACTATCTCGTTGTTGGCAGAATTTGAGCGGCAAGGTGCTCAGATTGCATCAAAAGCATCTATAAAGACTTTTATGAGTCTTTGTTCCCAAATGCGAAAAGAAGGATTAAACAATGAGTCAGTAATATCATCGGATGATCTTGAGGTTGTTCTTTTTGGCCCTGAACCATAATAACTGATGGTTCTTCGCAGAATTTCGTGGAGCGTGTTTTCTTGGATTACGTCATCGTTCGATAGCCATGTTGAGTTTGCCGCAGTAAAACAGAATGCGGGTACGGTAACTCTCGAAACGGTGAAATCCTCTGGCTGAGGCCTTGACGATCTGAATCTTGCTGTTCAAGCCTTCGGATACCGCATTGGTGATGGCGTATTTAAAATACGTCAAAATATTGTCGAAATGTCGCTGGAGCAGCTCTTTGACCTTGATCAGCGGACTCAAACCAACCGCATCGACCCGTTTCGACCAGTACTCGAAAAAGAAGCTCGCCGCGTCGGCGCATCCAAGCTGCCAGAAAACCCGAAACATGTTTTTTAACGCCCATGCCTGTCCGGTTTTGAACTCGCCGGCCATCAGCTCGCGCCACTCCTCCTGCTGCTCCTGGCGCATACGCTCCGGATTACGCAGCCAAAGATACTTCGAGCCGACCAGGCGCTTGTCGCCAGACTCATCCAGTTCGCGGGACTCCTTGCGGCGCACCGCATCGACGGCATCGTTGAGATACTTGCTGACGTGAAAGCGGTCATGCACCAGGTCGGCCTTCGGCAACAGCTCCTGAACCGCACTGGCAAAGGGTTTCCACATGTCCATCGAGACCGCTTTGACCGCTTCTTTTTGCTTCTGGTTCAGCGTTTCGAGCGCCTGTTTGGCCGCATCGGTGGTTCGATGTTCGACCACTTCGAGCACACGACCTTGCTCCAGATCGTTCAACGCCGTGACGTAATGATGGCCTGACTTGAAGCTTTTTTCGTCAATCCCCAAATACGTCATCTCATCATTTTCACGCCGTTTCAGCCCGCGTTCGACGGCTCGCTTCATGATCTGATTGAGCGCATGCCAGTCCAATCTGAGCATTTGGGCAGCCGCTTTGATGTTGGCGCAGTGCGAAAGCAGCTCGATAGCAAAACTCTCGAACAGCAGCGTGAAGCGTGAGTGTCTTGCCGCCCACGGTGGCTGAGCGGTTTTGATGCCGTGTTCCTTGCATTGACAACGCGGCAGCCGAGCCACCAGAATCGTCTCAAGCTGCATGGTATCCAGATGCCGCCACCGTTGCTCGGCGGTATGATCGTAGAGGTTGCCGACCTGACCACAGACGGGACAATCGACCTGTTTGCCCTCATAAACCAGTCGAATTTCGACCTGCTTTCCAGTCATTGACAGATTGATCTTTTCGACTTTCCAGTTTGACGGAAGACCTAAAAGTTGGTGGTAGTGGTGGGTAAGGCTCTGCATGGGCGATTTCAGCGAGATGGTTCGACAAGGCTTACAATTACGCCAAGTTACCTGTTATTCACCTTCTTTCCACGAAATTCTGCGAAGAACCATAACTGATAATCGCTCAATAAAGGCGTACTTTTGGATTAATAAAGGAATTTTCTTTATAGCTCAAAACAAGTGATTACGTGCTTGTATTCTTCCATGTGAATATCCGTCACCCCAACTATCCCGCCGCCTTCACCAATCTATCCCGTATCGCCCGCCCAATCCCCTCTTCCGGCGGTAGTTCGCAATAAATCCTGCAAATCCCTTCGGCGTCGCAGGTCCTGAAAAATCCAAACAACACGCGGGCGTATTCGTCCAGGTCTCGGCATTGGAGGGTTTTTGTGGCTCCTTGGGGCGGAGGGGCGAGGCCGATCCAGGCGGCTCGCGTGTCTGTCGGCAGGCTTTGTGTCGGCGCTTCGACGAGAACGATTTCGGCTTCGGGGCTGTAGTGGCGGTACTTTTGGCCGGGGCTTTTTGGGGCTTCGCCTGGGTGGCAGGTGGTCGCGATTTCCAGATCGGGAACCAGTTCGCGGAGGCTTTCGATGCTCACGGCTCCGGTGCGCAAGAGGCGCGGCGGGTTGACCGTGCAGTCAACGATGGTCGATTCGAGGCCGATGGTGCTTGGTTCGCCGCGCAACAGGCAGGCGATTCTGCCGCCGAGGTCGTGATAGACGGTTTTCCAGTCGGTCGGGCTTGGGCGGCCCGAGAGGTTGGCGGAGGGCGCGGCAACCGGATGCTTGCAGTGCCGCAGAAACTCCGACGCCACCGGGTGCGACGGGCAGCGCACGCCAATCGTCGGCAGTCCGGCGGAGACGATCTCCGGCACGGACTTCCGCTTTTTCAGCACGAGCGTCAGCGGGCCGGGAAAAAAGCGCTCGACGAGCATCCGCGCCGTGCCGCTGATCTCTTTGGCGACCTCGCCGATCCTCTCGGGCGTCGCCACGTGCACAATCAGCGGATTGTCTGACGGGCGTCCCTTTGCCTTGAAAATGCCCGCCACCGCCTCCGCATCGAAAGCGTCGGCTCCAAGGCCGTAGACGGTTTCGGTTGGAAACGCCACCGTTTCGCCACGGTTGAGCCAGCTTGCGGCCTCGTCGGGCCGGTCGGTCACGAGGGTCTGCATCGTCGCGTCAGTTCCAGTCAGTGCGGGAGCGCTTGCAGCGCCTCGGGGAAAAACCACGTGTAGCAAAGCAATCCGGCGATGGCTCCAGCCAGGGGCACGCTGAAATTATCATCGATCCTGAAAGCTCCGATTTTCAGCACCAGCGCTTCGACGATGGTTCCGGCCAGCGCCATGACGATGCCCACCGGCAGCAGGAGGCCGGGAATCAGCGCGACGACAAGCATGGCGCTGGCGAAAAACGCGAAGCTGCCCTCGAAGCTTTTCTGGCCGAAACGGTGCTGTCCGTACTGTTTGCCAACCAGCGCCGCCACGGTGTCGGACACCGAGACCATCGCGAAGGAGGCAACGGCAATGGTTTTCGGGAAAAAAGCGATCAGACAAAAGGCGGCGAGCGTGATCCAGGTCGCGCCGTTCAGGTGCAGCCGCTCTTTGGTCAGCTCATGGCCGCGCAGCATGGTGCCGAAGGTCGAATGGTACCAGATCGAAATGAATGGCACGAAATGCTTGGTGACATCGACGAGAAAAAATCCCGCCGTGACCGGGGTGAGAATCAGGAGCGCCTGCTTCCTGCCGATGTGCCAGTAGATCAGCGGAATCAGAAGAGACGAGAGATGAATGGCCTTGCGCGCGAGCTCGTAACGGAAAGCGAGGAGGTCAGTATTCGGTTCGATCTTTGCGTTTTTTGACGGTCGGTTCATCGAGCGAAGTCGGTTCAGAAGTGTTACACATCATGCAATCCTTACGGAAATCAATGCTGAATATACACTGAAAAGCCGGATGAGGAAAGGAGAAAGGGCGAGTTTTTGATTACTTGATAAGTTCATCATCTTCGTGAGAGAGACGCTAACTGCTGTAGTTATTTAGCCTTTTAGCGGAAAGGATATTCTCTCTCTAATTGCTCTTTGTATATATACTTGTGCGGTGACTCTTGCGAAATATAAACCACGCTACCTTATGTTTATAAAAAAACTATGCGTAAAATATTTGTGAAATATCATAATTATTTTGTATAATTCTCTTGGTTGTATCTGAAGCAGTACCCTTTTTGATAACTTAAATGTTTTTCAGATATGATGGTTAATAAATATCACATAGTCTTTTTTACCCTTCAGTCAGTGTATCTGCTTTTTATTTCTTGTGTTAGCTTGTATATGCAAGGATTGAACGAAGGTGTGGTCTTTTGCGGGTGACACGTGTTGATGGCCCGTTCTGCTTTGAGAGGTTTTTTTATAAGTGCTTTTATTGGAGGTGAACTATGGATATAAAGCAGTCGTTAATAATTATTTTTTTCTTTTGTGCTTTGTTTTCTCCTTTTTCTTTGTTTGCGGAAGAGGGAAATGAGTTTGACGCATTGATAAAAATCAATGCTTCTGATGGAATAAATAAAAAAGAGGCATATATTATTGCCAAAGCATTTTTCTTATCAGAAATTTCGGGCTGCGGCTTTCCGGATGAGCCGGTTAAGAAATCTGGTTATTGGGTAAGCGAAACGCATATTGGTTTGGCTGGCGTGTGTGGTGAACCCATATTTATTGATATAAATACCGGAACTTCAACCTGGAAGAATAAGTCTTCAGTTGTTGAATTGACATTAACAGAACTTAAAAAGAAAAATAATAAGTAACATATTTGATGAAATATAAAATGATTAATCTTCTATAGATTATGGGAGAAGATAAATGATTATGCAGATAGATTATATTTTAAGCATTTAGGTATTAAAAAGTATATTATTTAGTTTTAAGTTTGTGGTTCTGATCATATTGATAGCGTGGTAAATAGAGCAATTTATTTATGCAATATTATATCTCATAACACTTTAATATCAATCACCATGGCAACTACAATTGATGATGTCAAGGCAAAAGTTGTTCTTGAAGGTTTTACTGCTGCCCAGGAAACCTCTATTTATAGTGATCTTGAAACGGCCTACAATGGTTCAACTATTGCGAAGCAGATGTTCGATGACTGGATAGCAACCCCTGGGCATACCATCAACATCAAGTATGTGCCTGATGTCTATCAGGCTTATGTCGGGACCGGTAAAGTGGAGATTGATCCAGCTTACATTACCGGTTCAAGTATTAACAGTCATACGGGCGATGGATTGAGTTATATTAGCGATACCGGTACTGCCGTTCTTCATTCTCAGCTCGGCGCGCTTGTTCATGAGTTGGGCCATGCCTTGACAGGAAGGCTAGATAACATAGGCGCTATGGATTACCAAGGAGACAATGTAAGGTATATCAACACCATATGGGATCAACTCGGTCTTAATAAGGAGATATCATATATCGCACAGTCATGGGATTATCATGTGCCGGGTTACACCTACACTGATGGAGCATCAGTTGATGCAGCTGTTACTCTTCGGTCTGATCAAACAAATGGGGATACTACTTGGCGGTTGTTTTCAAATGATTTATTGATAGGAAATGATAAGGATAACAAACTCGCCGGAAGTCTTGGTAATGATTTTCTGTTTGGAGGTTCTGGAAATGATTTGTTAAACGGAGGATTTGGGAGTGATACAGCGGTATATTTTGGTTCTCCATTGGATTACGATATAAGAAAAGAATCGGATGGCTCATGGAAATTAAAAAATGTTCGAGGTTCAGAAAATGCTGGGATAGATATCTTAAAAAATATTGAAGTTATTCAGTTCGATGCTGATGGAGGTGGTCATCAAACATACAAACTGGAGAAAAATGGGTTGAAATTTCAAACGGATTTCGCCATTGTTGTGGATACTACCGGAAGTATGTATGATGATATTGACAGCGTGAAAGCTGTTGCAACTGATCTGATTAATGCAGCATTTGCCGATGGAAAGGCAGACGCCCGTATAGGCGTCGTCAGTTTCAAGGATGCAGAGATTGGAGAGCCTTCGACTGTCGTTCTTCCATTCACCGATCAGAATTCTTTTGCGGACAGAAAAGCCGCCGCCCTTTCAGCAATCAACAGCCTGTCTGCCTATGGGGGTGGAGATTGGCCTGAAACCGATTACAATGGGTTGCGCATGGCGCTCGATGGTTCGATGGGGCAATGGCGAGCTGGCGCTGGGATTCTCAGGGTGGCTTTGTTCACTGATGCTCCGGTGAAGGATACATATCTGGCGGCCGAAGTGACCACTTTGGCTCATAATATAGGAGCTGTAATTACAGGCTATTCTTCGCTATCAGGATCCGGCGGTTCTGTCGATACCTTTGCTCTTTCGTTTGACAGCTCTGCAATCGAGAGTATTGTTGGAGATGGTACTCCTATACCTGATACGGAATTTACTGATGATCCTCTCGTTCCTGACACGACAACATCGTTGGTTCAAATCTTTACCATTGTCACTGGTGCGCCAAGTGGTGATCCTGGTTTCGATACGACTCCTCTGGAGTCAATCGCCAGTGAAAATGGTGGTGGTTATCTTGTCGCTGCTGATAATGCGGCCCTTGTTGACGCGCTTTTTGCAATCATCGATAATACGCCACCAACAGATATTCAGCTTGACAGCAATACGGTTACAGAGAATTCCGCAATTGGCACAGTTGTCGGTAATCTGTCGGCAGTCGATCCTGATACCGGTGAGACCTTTACCTATTCGCTGATTGATAATCCGGGAAATCTGTTCGCTATCGATGGGAACCATCTCGTGGTGCATAATCTGCTCGATTACGAAACGGCAACGTCGCATGACATTACATTACGGGTATCGGATTTCGTAAGCAATACGTTCGATAAAGTATTTACGATCAACTTAACCGATGTTCCTGGCGTTACCATAGAGGGGACAGCGGGTGATGATCTTATCGATGCAACCCATACCGTAGACGCCCAGCCACTACCAACTATTGAACCAGATACGATCAATGGGTATGCAGGGAACGACACCATTGCGGCTCTTGGCGGCAACGATATTGTAACCGGTGGCGCTGGCAATGACATTATCGATGGTGGCGACGGCGATGATACGGCTGTTTTCAGTGGTGACTTCAGCCATTACAGTATCATTTACGATATGGTAAACGATACTTACCGGGTGCTCGATACCAGCGGTGCCGATGGCACTGATCTGGTAACGAAAGTCGAGCACTTCCAGTTTCATGATGTTACCAAAAACCCCGTGGATTCTATCGATAATACTGTACCTACGGTTACAGAAGTTACTCCGGTTGATGGCGCCAAAAATGTTGGCGTGTCGGATAATCTTGTCGTCGAGTTCAGCGAGGCGATTCAGTTTGGTGATGGTCAGATACAAATCCATACAACGTCAGCAGATGGGCCGGTATTTGAATCTTTCGATACGTCAACCAGTACACATATGTCCATAACCGGCGATACGCTGACTATCGATCCTGACGGTACTTTAGCTAATAGTACAGATTATTACGTAACTTTCTCTGCCGGAAGTATCAAGGATTATGCAGAACACTATTATGATGACGGGAGTTACGCCTTTCATTTCAGTACGGTTGCAGCGGCGCAGGCTGCGGTTGGTTCATCTTCAGGAGATGATACTGGCGCAGTAATCGCGGGTGTAGCGACAATTGGTCTGTTTTGCTTTGCTGTGATATTTTGATAGAAGTAGCGTACGCTAAGGATTTTCCCAATCCATAGCATTCTGGTTGCGCACCATTTATTAATTGTATGGAGAGCCCGGATTTCAGAGTGAGCCTGGATGCAGGTCGCTCTGTTGTTCGGGCTTTCGTTTTTGCCCTTCTATCCGTTATGACAGCGGCAATGTTCCATCAAGGGGTTTCTCAGTGCATGGTTGCGGGTTCGTTTTTTCCGCAAATCGGTTATTTTACTCCCTGTAGTTCACGTCATCAGCTTCAATCGCATGTCAACAGAGAAACTCAGGCTGGCCGCCATCGACCTCGGCACCAACTCCTTTCACATGGTCATCGTCGAGGAGTGCGAGGAAAAAGGCATCGTCGAGATCGATCGCGTCAAGGATATGATCTGCATCGGGCGCGGCAGCATCTCCACTAAAAAACTCGACAGCCAGGCTATGGCGGAGGGGGTGGCGACGCTCCGGAACTTTATCGTGCTGGCCACGCAGCGGGATGTCGCGCCGCACAACATCATCGCCTTCGCCACCAGCGCGATTCGCGAGGCGGAGAACCGCCAGGAGTTCATCGACATGGTGAAGCGCGAGACCGGTTTGAAGGTCAAAGTGATCTCCGGCAGGGAGGAGGCGCAGTTCATCTATTACGGCGTGCGCAACGCCGTGACGCTGCGCGACAAGCCCGATCTGCTTTTCGACATTGGCGGCGGCTCGGTGGAGTTTATCATCGCGGACAGAAAAAAGGCGTACCTGCTCGAAAGCCGCAAGATTGGCGTTGCGAGGATGATGGAGCGTTTTCTGCGCAGCGATCCGGTTTCGCCGCACGAGCTGAAGCTGTTGCCGCAGTTTTTCGCTTCGGAGATGTACGTCGCGGCGGAGAAGGCCAGGGAGCTTGGCGTGAGCCGGGCTATCGCCTCGTCGGGCACGGCGCAGAATATCGCCCGCATGATCCAGTCGGGCAAGGATTCCGACTCGGCGGATGTACTCAACCAGAGCGGCTTCACCCGGCAGGAGTTCGAGAGCTTCTACCGGCAGGTGATTTCGTTGGACGCTCCGGCGCGGCGCAAGCTGACCGGACTCGACGAGAAGCGGGTCGATCTGATCGTTCCGGGCCTCATCCTTTTCGACACCATCTTCAAGGTTTTCGGCATCAAGGAGGTGGTTATCTCCGACTCGGCGCTGCGCGAGGGGATGGTGATTCACCACATCGCCAACATTCGCGGGCGCGACGGCGACGGCGGCAATCACGACATCCGGCGGCAGAGCGTGATGGAGCTTGGCTACCGCTGCAACTGGCACAAGCCGCACGCGGAGCAGGTGGCGCGGCTCTCGCTGATGATGTTCGACGAGCTGCAACCGCTGCACATGCTCAAGGAGCGCTACCGGGAGCTGCTCGAATACGCGGCTTTGCTGCACAACGTCGGGGAGTTCATCTCGATCTCGGCGCACCACAAGCACAGCCAGTACATCATCATGAACGCCGACCTGCGCGGCTTTTCGCCGACCGAGATCGAAATCATCGGCAACGTCGCCCGCTATCACCGCAAGCAGCCGCCGTCGGAAAAGCATCCGCTCTACAGCCAGCTCAAGCCCACGCATCGCCGTGCGGTCGATGTGCTCTCGGGCATTCTGCGCATCTCGAACGGCCTCGAACGGGGCCACCGCCAGAACGTGCAGTCGATCACAGCCCGCCTTCAGCCGGAGCGCATCGTGCTCGAAGCGCTCACCCGCTTCGAGCCGGACATCGAACTCTGGGCGGTGGAAAGTCTCAAGCCGTGGCTGGAGGAGGTGCTCGCCAAACCGATCCTGTTTGAAGCCAGGATTCAGTAATGGCGTTGTACGACCAGCTTTCGAAGCCGGGTTCGCTCTGGTTCGAATCTACCTTGCCAGAGGCGCGTTACGGCGACTCGCTCTTCTTTTCCGATCCGCTCGAAACGCTGACGCTCCGTGCCGGTGACAGCGTCGCGGCGTGGTTCGAGCGGCTGGAGTCGCGGCTCGATGCGGGCCTCTGCCTCGCCGGATGGCTCGGCTACGAAGCGGGCTGCCTGCTCGATCCGGCGCTGGCGGCGCTCGCATCTGCCGGAGCGGAGCGCGAACTGCTCGGCTGGTTCGGCGTCTACCGCCAACCGGAGCGCTTCAGCCGGTGGGAGGTCGAAGCAGAAGATGCCGCCGCCTTGGCGCGGAGTTGCGCGATTTCCGGCTTCGATTTCGAGTTTGGCGAGGAGGAGTACTGCCAGCGCCTCGACCGGCTCCGGGCGGAGATCGCGGCGGGCAACGTCTATCAAGTCAACTTCACCGGGCGTTGCCGCTTCAGCTTCGACGGTGCTCCCGAGGCGCTCTACGTCGCCATGAAGCACCGCCAGCCTTCGCCGTGGTCGGCCTGGCTCAACACCGGCGACCGGCAGATTCTCTCTTTTTCGCCCGAGCTGTTTTTCGTGCGCGATGACCGCCGGATCGAGACCATGCCGATGAAGGGCACCGCGCCGCGCCGTGAGCGGCCCGAGGATGATCTTGCCGAAAAGGCGGGCCTCTCGAAGTGCGAGAAGAATCGTGCGGAGAATCTGATGATCGTCGATCTCTTGCGCAACGACCTCGGGCGCATCTGCGCGACCGGCTCGGTGCGGGCTTCGGAGCTTTTCGAGACGCAGAGCTATCCGACGTTGCACCAGATGGTCTCGACCGTGCGCGGCGAGCTTCGCCGGGAGACGCGGTTGCGCGACCTGTTCCGGGCGCTCTTCCCCTCCGGCTCCGTGACCGGTGCGCCGAAGGTGCGGGCGATGCAGCTTATCCGCGAGCTGGAGAAAAGCCCGCGTGGCGTCTATACCGGCGCGGTCGGCTTCATGCTGCCCACAGGGCGAATGGCCTTCAACGTGGCGATCCGCACCATCGAACTGCAAGGGCAAAGCGGCATGTACGGCACGGGCAGCGGCATCGTCTGGGACTCTGACCCTCACGCCGAGTTCCGCGAATGTATGCTCAAGACGCGCATTCTCTCCGACCTCGTACCTCCCGCCGCATCGTCAGTGCCCGGAATTTTCGAGACGATGCAGTGGAACGGCTGGGAGTTTCTGCTGCTCGCCGATCATCTCGACCGGCTCTTATCGTCCGCCACTGCGCTCGGACTGGAGTTCGACCGCGACGCCATCGCCGCCGCGCTGTCTCGCAAGGCGCGGGAGTTGCGGGCTATTGGCGGCAGGCATCGCGTGCGGTTGACGCTCGCTCGCGATGGTAGCATCACGCTCACATCGGAGCCGTTCAGCCTCGATGCATCCGGCAGGCCCGTCCGGGTCTGCATTGCCGCCGAACGGGTCGATTCACGCGACCCGCTGCTTCGCCACAAGACGGTCATCCGCGAGCGCTGCGACCGCGCCTTTCGCGAGGCGCAGGAGAGGGGATTCGGCGAGGTGCTTTTCCTGAACGAACGGGGCGAACTCACCGAAGGGGCGATCAGCAACATTCTTGCACGCATCGATGGTCGCTGGCTGACGCCACCCGAATCATCGGGACTGCTCAACGGCGTCTATCGCCGCTACCTGCTTCGCACGCGCCCGTGGATTGGCGAGAGGGCGATCACCCTCGACGAGTTGCGCCGCGCCGACATGGCGCTCGTCTGCAACTCGCTGCGCGGCGTGCGCCCGGCGGAGATTGTCTTTATCGCGTGAACGTCATGGCGGTTGGTCTGCAACAGGTTGTGCTGTATATTGATAATAGAACTCATCTTAAGCAAATACAAAAGCTTCCAGCAATGAGAGACCATACGCCGAATTTCAAAATGCTCGAACTCTCCAATGCGAGCAAGAAACTTATCAGAGAGACCGCAGCCCAACTGCTCGAAAAGCTTGCCGGAGACGGCCAGCTCACGCCGGAGGCCCGGCTGGAGTTCTGGGTTGAGATTCCCGGCGTGAAACATCCACGAGGCACCTTCCGGGGCGGCTGCCTCATGCCGGACTGCTACCTCTGCCTTTCGGACTGGTTCGCCACCGGCACTACGGCCCTCGAACCGGCGGCAGAGTACGCCGGCACGGGAAATGCGCTCGACGTGTCCTGGGCTGACCTGCTCGACGAGCTCTATTACCAGATCGAAATCTTCACCGCGCTGGCCACCGCAAATCAGGGAATCACGGTAGAACTCTGGGCCGGAACCAGAGGCCGACCGGAGTGCGAGTGGATTTACGCCGTGGACAAGAAGATAGAGCTGGCGTAGCTTGTAGGGGCGTCCCGACAGGTCGGGAACGCACTGTCGAAAAAGGTGGACCTGGTGGACATAATGGACTCAATGGACGTATCTAAAGAGGATGCTCTTTCTTGCATTGTCCATTGAGTCCATCTCTTACTTTCGTCCACAACGTCCAATCCGTCCATTTTCTCAGGGCGAACACGCAGGTTAGTCCCTACAGGAGCACTTTCTCAGGCCAATCGCAAATCTCCCGCACCGGGCACTCCCGACACTCCGGTTTTTTTGCCTTGCAGGTGTAGCGACCGTGGAGCAGGAGGTAGTGGTGGAAGTCGATCAGTTTTTCTTCGTCAATGATCTTCAGGAGCGCCGTTTCGGTCTCCTCCGGTTTCGCGGTCTTGCAGAGGCCGATGCGGTTCGAGACGCGATGCACATGCGTGTCCACCGGCATCGTCGGAATGCCGAAGGCGTTGCCGAGCACCACGTTGGCGGTTTTCCTGCCGACCCCCGGCAGGCTCTCCAGCACCTCGCGTGACGCCGGAACTTCGCCGCCGAACTCATCGATCAGACGCTGGCTGACGGCAAGGATGTTTTTGGCCTTGTTGTTGTAGTAGTTGATCGGGCGGATGATCGTCTTTATATCCTCCACATCCATGCGGCTCATGCTCGCGGCATCGGGCGCGGCCTTGAAGAGCACCTCGGTGAGCTGGTTGACCTTCTTGTCCGTGGCCTGGGCAGCCATGATGGTGGCGACGAGGAGCTGAAAAGGGGTCTCGAAGTGAAGTTCGCTTTTCGGATTTGGCCAGCAGGCCGACAGCGCCTTGTCGATGAAGGCGATTTTTTCATTCACGGAGATGGGCATCGTCGTTGAAAGAGCTTGTTACCGGTTGGTTTCCGTTTTCTGCATTTTCGTTTCGGTGTGGTCGATCAGGCCCCTTCCGCACTTCTGGATGCGCCCCTCGGCTTTCAGGTCGTTGAACATCGCATCGAGAATCCCGTTGACGAACTTGCTGCTCTTGTCGGTGCTGCTGAACTTCTTGGCGATCTCGATGGCTTCGTTGATCGACACCTTTGGCGGAATGTCCTCGCAATAGAGAATCTCGGCAAGCGCCATGCGCAGGATGTTTTTGTCGATGATCGCGATGCGACTCATGTCCCAGTTGAAGGTGTGCTTGGAGATATAGCGGTCGATCTCTTCGCGGTTCTTGACGATGTTGCCCATCAGGTGGCTGAAGAACTTCATCGCATTGGGATCGTCCATGATCTCCTTGGTGAGGAGCCAGTGAGTGGCCGAATCGGTATCGACATCCCGGAGTTCAAGCGTGTAGAGCGCCTGAAGAATTTTTTCCCGGATCTGACGTCGGTAAGTTTTCATGATGCGGTATTAAGAGAGTTGTGGAGTAAGGATCTCGGTGAGGACCTCACCGGTCTCCGCAAAATTGGGGAACAGCGCTCCGGGCTGGTGCCGGGCGAGTTCCTGCATGGAAAAGTTGCCCGTCGCCACGGCGATGGAGCGGGCGTCGAGCTGGCGGGCGCACCGGATGTCGTGCTCGGTGTCGCCGATGATAACGATGTCAGCGGAGGAAAAGTTTTTTCCGGTGATCTGGAGGGCTCGCTCGTGGGCGATGCGGGGAAGTTCGTTGCGGTCGAGGCCGTCGTCGGCGAAAGCTCCGAACGGGAAGTAGTGGTCGATGCCCGGAAGCTTCAGCTTGTGGCGTCCCGATGCCTCGAAGTTGCCGGTGAGCAGGCCGAGCATAATGTCCGGTCGCGCCGAAAGGGCGTCGAGCAGCTCGCGTACGCCGTCGAGCAGCGTGATGTCCGATGGACGGGCGTGCTCCTGAAACAGGGCGATGTAGGCGGCTTTGGCCTGGTCGAACTTTCCGGCGATTTCCTCCTTCTTGAGGCCGCCCTGTTGCAGCACCTCGTAGATGATGGCGCTGTCCATCTTGCCCGAAAAGTCGTGCGTGCCGGTGCTCCCCTCGGTGCCGTACACCTCGAAAAGGGCGTCGGCAAGGACGCGCCGGTTCATGCCGTTTACCCTGAGCAGGGTTCCATCGATGTCAAACAGAACAAGTTTACGATACATTTTCAGCTTACTGACTCTTCTTCAGAACGTGCTTTTTCAATCTTCACCGGAATGAGTTTCGAGACTCCTTCCTCTTCCATCGTGACGCCATAGAGCGCCTGGCAGGATGCCATGCTCTTTTTGTTGTGCGTAACGATAATAAATTGGGTGTTATTCTCAAATTTTTTCAGGAGTTTCACGAATCTTCCCACGTTTGCGTCGTCGAGCGGCGCATCGACTTCGTCGAGAATGCAGAAGGGACTTGGCTTGACGAGGTAGATCGCGAAGAGCAGCGAGAGCGCCGTCAGCGCCTTTTCGCCGCCGCTGAGCTGCTCGATGGCGAGCGGCTTTTTGCCGCGTGGCTTGGCCACAATCTGGATGCGGGCTTCGAGTGGGTCTTCATCCGTGTGGATCAAGAGATCGACCTCGTCCTCGGGGTCGAACAGATCGTGAAAGATGCGGATGAAATTTTTGCGAACCTCGACGAAGGTCTCCTCGAATTTTTCGAGCGCCGTGCGGTTGATCTCCTCGATGGTCTCCCTGAGCTGCGCCTCGGCGGTGACCAGATCCTCCTTCTGCGCGGTGAGGAAGTCGAAGCGCTCCTTTTCGCTCTCGTACTCCTCCAGCGCCAGCTCGTTGACGCCGCCGAACTGCTCCCGCTGCTTCTGCAGGTAGGCGAGCCGCTCGCGGGAAGCGGCGATCACGAACCCCTCCGGCGCGTGGGCGGGCATCATCTCCAGTTCGACGCTGTAGCGCTCCATCACCGTGGCTTGCAGGTGGGCTATATCCTGTTCGAGCCTCGCCTTGCGGTTGCCGAACTCGGCGAGCATTTGCAATGAAATATCGTACTTGCGGCGCAAATCGCGCAGGTTCGACAGCGCGTCGTGGTTGCGCGACTGGAGGTCGCGGCAGGTGGTTTCGAGCTGGTTCAGCGCCTCCTGCTGGCGGGCGGAGATGACGAGCGCCGCTTCGTGCTCAGCCGAGGTCGCGGCGATAGACTGGCCGAGTTCGGCCACCTCTTTTTCCGACCGTGCGATCTGGCGCTGCATTCCCTCGATCTCGTCGCTGAGCGTGACGATCGTCTGCTGGCAGGCGCTCGCCCGAAAGCCATGCTTTTCGAGGTCGAGCTGCGCGTCGCGGTAGCGCCCCTGCTGCGCCTGAAGCTCCGAGTGCAGCGCCCGGCTGCGGTTTTCTTCGCCGGAAAGCTCCTCCTGCATCGCCTGCACCCGCTCTTGGCCCGCCTCGATCTCCGCTTCGAGCCGAAGTGTTTCAGGTTGCGACTTCTCCAGCTCGCCCGCCACGCTCTCGATGGAGCTGTTCAGCACGTCGCGCTCCTTGTCCGCGTGCGCGATCTGATCCGCGCCGGAGCGCTCCTCGGCTTCGAGCCGCACGAGCCGCTTTTCGAGCGCTGAAATCTCCTGGCCGAGCGCTGCGGCGGCGCGTTTGGTTCGCTCGGTGTCGATGGCGCTGAACTCTTTGCGAAGCGCCGCGAGCACGCGTTCCGCCTCGCCGATGGAGGCCGACACGCCGACGATCTCCTCCTGCAACCGGTCACGCTCCGCCTTTTTGCCAAGCCGGAGGCTGTCGCTCCCCTTGGCGCTGCCGCCGAAAAGCACCCCCTTGCGGGTGAACTTCTCGCCCTTTTCGGTGATGAAAAGCGCCTCGGGATGCTGTTCCGCCAGCCGTTCGGCGGCGTCGAGATCGGCCACGACGTAGCGATGCTGCAAGAGCAGCAGAAGCGCTCTCGACAGCTCCGCCGGAGCTTCCACCAGATCGATGGCCCGCCGAGCGTCGTCGATGCCGCTGTATCCCACTTCGCCGCCGCCGTCGATGAGGTCGAGAATCAGGAAGTGCACCTTGCCCTTGTCGGCTTTGGCGAGGTTCGAGACGGCGAGTTTGGCGTCGTCGAGGTTGCGGCAGAGGTAGTAGCCGAGACTCTCGCCAAAGGCCGCGTTGAGCGCTTTCCTATCGCCCTCCCGCACGGAGATGAGATCAGAGAGGCAGCCAAGTCCCGGCTTGCCCTCCCTGCGCTTTTCGAGGAAGGCCACACCCTCCGGCAATCCCTCGAACTTTTCAAGGATCGAGTTGCAGAGGAGAATCTGATTGTTCAGATGGTTGTGCTCGCCCTTGAGCGAAAGCAGCTCCTCCTTACGCTTCTCCCCCTGCTCGGTGATACTCGCCTTCAGCGCGACGAGCCGCTCCTCCTCCTTTTTCAGCTCGTCGAGGGCGACTTTTTTCTCCTCGATGGCCTCTGAGGTGCGGCGGCGTTCCGGCTCCGACTGCTCCATCGTGCGCTCCAGGTCGCGCTTGCGCTGGTCGAGGCGATGCACCGACCCTTCGAGGTGCTCCTTGCGGGTGCGGAGCGACTGGCGGGTGAGATTCAGGGCGTTGAGCGATTTCTGGAGTTCGGCCACGGCGCGGCGCTCCTGTTGCAGTGCCTGACGGCTGGCGTCCAGCGCCGAGTTCAGCTCCGCCTGCTGCTCCTTCAGCCGCTCGAAGCCGGAGAGCGTCGTGGCGCACGCCTCCTTCAGCGGCGTCTGCTTCTCCGACAGCTCCCTGGAGAGCGACTCCTGTTCGAGCCGCTTGCGCCCTTTCTCGGCAATCGAGTGGTTCAGGCGGTCGATGGTTTGCAGCAGGTTTTTCTGCTGCTCCCGGTGCTGCAAGAGCTGTTTTTCCAGCGTATGCGCCTGCTGGTTCGAGGCGTTCAGCTCCCGCTGGTCGTCGGCGAGCTTGCGTTCGAGATCGAGCTGGCGCAGTTCCGACTCCTGATGCGTGCTGTCGAGCTTTGCGATGGTCGCGGCCAGCTCGTGGCTCTGGCGCTCCTCCGTAGCGATGGAGTCGCAGAGCGGCTTGAGCTTCTGCAGGTGCTCGTCCATCGAAATCGCCGACAGGGTGAGGTCGAGCGTGCGCAGCTCCTCCTTGATCTCCTTGAGGCGTTCGGCTTTCCTGACCTGAAGGCGCAGCGCCTTGACCTTCTTCTCCACCTCGGCGAGCACGTCATCCACGCGGGCGAGGTCCCGGCTCGCGCTTTCGAGCTGGCGGAAGGTCTGCTTGCGACGCTGCTTGTAGCGTGTGATGCCCGCGGCCTCCTCGAACAGCTTCAGCCGCTCCTCGCTCTTGTTGCTGATGATCTCCTCGATCATCTTCAGCTCGATCACCGAGTAGGCGTCGCTGCCCATGCCGGTGTCGGCGAAGAGGTCGAGAATGTCCTTGAGGCGGCAGGGAACCATGTTGAGCAGATAGTCGCTGTCGCCGTTGCGGTAGAGGCGGCGCGTCACCGTGACTTCGGTATACTCGGTCGGCAGGACGTTGCGCGTGTTCTCGATGGTGATGGAGACCTCGGTGAAGCTGTGGGGCTTGAGGCGCTTGGTGCCGTTGAAGATGATGCTCTCCATCTTCGGCGACCGGAGGAGCATCGATTTCTGCTCGCCGAGCACCCAGCGGATGGCATCGACGACGTTGGTTTTGCCGCAACCGTTCGGGCCGACGATGGCCGTCAGTCCTTTGTCGAAGTGTATCCTGACCCTGTGGGCGAAGCTTTTGAAGCCGAAAAGCTCGATTTTCGACAGGTACATGAACAGGTGGTTAACGGTCTCCGAAAGAGCGACAATGCGCTTGTAAGCATTGTCTTTCGGCAAGCCGGTGTTTCCGGCTGCCGGAAGAAAGTTAACAAAAAAGAAATTCCATTGAAACCAGGAAAGAACGGCAATTTTTCGCCGGAGGAAATGACGTGGACGATGTGAAACAAATTGATAATTGATAATTGACAATGAAAGAACATCCCCGCCATTATCAATTATCAATTATCCATTATCCATTGCTCTTCTCATCGCCATTACCACGGCGCGGGCGTCGGCTGCCGCCTGAACGTCATGCACGCGCAGGATGTCCGCGCCGTGCAGGAGCGCGATGGTGTTGGCGCTGATCGTGGCATTCAGCCGCTCCGAGGGCGGCGGAACCTCCTCGCCGGGCTTGCGGATCGCCTGGCCGAGGAAGGACTTGCGCGACGCTCCGGCCAGCACCGGGCAGCCGAGAGCGTACAGCTCGTCGAGCCGGGCGAGCAGCCGGTAGTTCTCCTCGACGGTTTTGCCGAAGCCGAGGCCGGGATCGACCACGATCGCCTCGATGCCGTGCTCGCGGGCGAGGGCGACCGAGCGGCGCAGGAAGCCGGTTACGCGGCTCATCACCTCCTCCGCCTCCGCGCCGGTGTTGTAGCTCCAGCGGAGCGTGTCCGGCTTTGCCGGAGTGTGCATCAGCACCACGCCAGCGCGGTGCCGGGCGCACGCCTCCGGCATCACGGGGTCGAAGGTGAAGCCGGAGATGTCGTTGACGATGTTCGCTCCGGCCCGCAGAGCCGTTTCGGCCACCTCCGACTTCCAGGTGTCGATGGAGATCAATACGTCGCTGTGGCGGCGTAAAAGCTCGATGAAGGGGATGGTGCGCCGCATCTCCTCCTCGGCGCTGACCGGCTCCGCACCGGGCCGCGTCGATTCGCCGCCCACGTCGATGATCTCCGCTCTGGCGCGAACCATCTTCATCGCCGATTCAAGGGCGCTTTCGAGGGTGCTCTCCTGCGCCTCTGCGCCGTAGGCTCCGCCATCGAAAAACGAATCGGGCGTGAGGTTGACGATGCCCATGATGGCCGGTTGCGCCGAGAGGTCGAGCATCGCGCCCGCGCAGTTCAGCCGGAAACGGCTTTTGTCCGTTGAATTCTGGTTCATCGCTAAATACTCAAATGATTGCGAAAGGCACCGGGGTGAAGGTGAGGATGAAGATCGCGATGCAGCCCCATCCGGCAAGCATACGCCTCGCCGTGAGCGGACGGTCGCTGCCCGCCTGCGGGTGCTTCGTGCCGAGGAACTTGCGCAGGATGAAGGCCCAGATGATCCACCCCGGCCACGACCAGCGCAGCAGCAGCTCCGGCGCGGGAAAGACGAGCGCCGGATTGATCAGCGGCAGCAGACCGAGAATGAACGATGGAGCGCCGAGAATCGTGATGCAGGCGAGAAAGAGCTTCGAGATTTTACGGTGCCCGACGTGGCCGAACATGGCGTAAATAACATGCCCGCCATCGAGCTGGCCGACCGGCAGGAGGTTCAGCGCCGTGACGAAGCAGCCGAGCCATCCGGCGAAAAGAAACGGATAGTGATAGAGTTCATACATCGGCGGCAATCCTTTCGGTTCGATGAGTTTTTCGAGCAAAATGAAGAGCAGACTCTTGCCGAGGTGCAAGGTCTCCGGCGGCGCGGGCGGAATGCCTCCGGCAGCGCGATACTCGGGATGAATCGAATAGATATAATCGACGGACGGCAGATGCGTGAAGCCGTAGACGAGGAGCGCGAGCGCGACCACGAAACCGGCGAGCGGCCCCGCCGCGCCAATGTCGAAGAGCGCCCGGCGGCTCCGTATCGGCTCCTTCATGCGGATCACCGCGCCGAGAGTGCCGATGCTCATGAGAAACGGCAGCGGCGGCAGCGGGAGATAGTAGGGGAGCGTCGCCCGAATGCGATGCTTCACAGTGGCGAAAAAGTGGCCGAACTCGTGTACCGTCAGAAAAGCGAGCAGAGACAGGGAGAATGGCAACCCGATTTTCAGGGAGCGCAGGAAGTGCGCAAAAGTGTCCACAACCGCCGCTTTGCCGATCCAGATCGTTCCTGCCCAGGTGGTGGTCAGAAGCGTCGCGACAAAAAGCGTAAAGTGAAGCGGATAGTTTCTGCGGGGATGAGGCGTCGTTTCTACGTATCGAAAATCAGTCATTGGTCATGGGCTTGTCTCAACAGACGTTCATAAAAGACAAACTGAGTCTGTATTTGATTGTCATTCTGTCCCGACTTGTCGGGAGAAGAATCCACTCGGTTAAGATGAATTACGATAACTATTTAAACGGTAAAACTTGCTAAACCTCTGGATTCTTCGCCCGTCCCGACAATCGTCAGGACGGACTCAGAATGACAGGAGAGATCAACGATTTCCTCTAAAAAACGCGATTATGTCGTTTTTAGAGTACCTCTCGTTCCAGTAAAAGCATCGCTCAACGCTTCTCGTTCTTCTTTTCCTCTTCGTCGCCGAAGGTGGCAACCAGCCCTTTGACCAGCTCATCCTTCTCGGCGGGCGTCAGCTTCGCTTCGGGATGCGTCGGCAGGTAGAACCACGGCGGCATCTTGCCATTTCTGGTCTCGGAGGCGGCCTCTTCGCCCTCGTTCTTTCCGGGGCGGCCCCACTCGGAGACGTTGAATTTTTCGCGGGCGACCTTCACGTCGAGGTTGATGAGCCACGAGATGGGGGCGATGTCGCTGTAGCCGGGCCAGACGGTTTCGTTCGAGTGGCAGTTGCTGCACGCTCTTTTGAAGAGTTCTTCCGTCCGGGGACTGTCCCATTTCGGGGTACCGGTTACCGGGGGGTTCACATGGTCGCGTCCGGGAAGAAACTGGATCATAATCAGGGCGACAACAACCACTAACAGTGCTTTGCCAATATTCATGGGCATGTTCTCCTTTTGTTGAGTTGTGACCGGGAAAAAGTCAATCATACAATAGCGTAAAAGTAAAACCTTTATCCCGCTTTCCCAATCATGAGCCTGCTGGCGGTTTCAGAGGCGCGTACAGCATGGTCAGCGGCCAGGAGCAACTCACGAGATGCGCCTGGCGCCGGGTTGCGATGGTGGCGATGATGTCGAGTTCGATTTCCGACCAGAACTTCCGGGCTGAGATCAAGCCGTCATGCGTGAAGGCCGCGATGCCCTGAAGGCTCGCCACCAGCGGCACGCCGCCAAAAAGCAGCAGGCTGCGGTAGCCGTCGATGCCGACGAATACCGAAGCGCCGTGCTTCTCCGCCTGCGCGATCATGAGCGCGAGCTGGCCGGAGGTGAAGTGGTGCAGGCTTTGTGAAATCACCACCAGATCGACCGAGTCGGGTTCGACGCCATCGAAATCGAAGGCGTTCAACCGCCGGAAGCTCACGGGCAGATTCCGTTGGCCAGCCAGCCGGTTGCCCTCGCTGACCATCTCCGGCACGATGTCCGAGGCCGTGACGCGCACCTCGATGCCCGCCTCTCGCGCCCGCTCGCAGAGCGCGAAAGCGAGTCCACCCGATCCGGCGGCAAGTTCGAGAATACCGACCGGCTTGCCCGTCCGCGCCAACCCGGCGATGATCGGCATGAGCAGATCGCACTGATGGGCGTAGGCGAGCGTCATGTGGTTCATCCGGTCGAGCGCCCGCACCCATTCGAGCCGGTCGCGCCCGTCGGCGGAATCGTCGTCCATATGCTCGCGCTCGCCGGTTCTGATTGCCCGCTCGATCAGTTCGGGAATGAGAAATCCCGGCCCAAGCTCGCTGGACACCTGGTATCGCTCCTGACGGAAACGCTCGATGCAGCGGTCGGTCACGCTTTCAAGTTCATCGATTCCCGACCACTTCGGCGGGAACTCGCCTCGCGAGCGAAGATTGCCGAGCGCCGTGTATCCTGCGGTGTTGAGTTGAAGCATGGTGTTCAGGCAAAATGATAGATGTCCCCGGAACCATCCGTCCGTTCAGGGATCGAATCCTTCACTACATAACCCCACACGCGGGCCGCCGTTCCCTTTCCCGGAAGATTTTTCAGAAAAGAGAGAAACCGGGGAATTTCTCCGAATGATTTTTGATTTTCATTAACTGATACTAACTTAGTATCAGAATTTCGGCGATCATGAAAGTACAAGGTTATGAAGGTATTGAATAAAGAGACCGACTACGCCGTCCGGGCGCTGATCTCCCTTGGGTTGAAACCTGAAGGATGGGTGTCGGCCAAGGCGATCTCCGACGAGCAGGGAATTCCCTACCAGTTCCTGCGGCGCATTTTGCAGGAGCTGATCCGGCAGGGGCTGGTGCTCTCGAAAGAGGGAGCGGGCGGCGGCGTCAGGCTGGGCAAAAATCCCGTCGAAATCGGCGTGGCAGAGGTCATCGAGATTTTCCAGGGCAAGGTGCAGGTCTCGGAGTGCATGTTCCGCAAGCAGCTCTGCTCGAACCGCGCCAACTGCGTCCTGCGCCACGAGATCATGCGCATCGAGCAGATGGTGAACCAGGAGTTTTCAAAAGTGACCATCGGCAAACTGATCGCCGATTTGAAAGCGGTCGAAGCGATGAAGGGGTGAGTACAGGCTCCCCGGCTTGAAAGCCGGGGCAATATGCATACAAGAGGTCAAAATGTCCGGAGGGTTAAAACCCTCCTGAATAAAAAAACAGGAAACATGATGAAACGGCAGATTATAACCATAGATGAAAGCAAGTGCACCGGTTGCGCAGAGTGCATTCCGGCTTGCCCGGAGGGGGCGCTTCAGGTGATCGATGGCAAGGCGCGGCTGGTGAGCGACCTGTTCTGCGACGGCCTCGGCGCGTGCATCGGCCACTGCCCGACCGGCGCGATGCAGGTCGAGAGCCGCGAGGCCGAGCCTTACGACGAGCGCCGCGTGATGGCCGAAAGCATCGTGAAGGCCGGGCCGAACGTCATCGCGGCGCACCTGCGCCATTTGCAGGATCACGGTGAGACCGGCTATCTGCAAACCGCGCTCGACTATCTCAAGGAGCAGGGCATCGAAAATCCGCTTGAAGCGCAAGCCGCAAATAGGCACGCGCATCACAGTGGCGGATGCCCCGGCAGCCGCATGATGGATTTGAGGCAGCCGGTCAGTCCGGCCTCCAGCGTCGCGTCAACTGCAACTGTGCCGAGCGAGCTGCGGCAGTGGCCGATCCAGCTCCATCTCATCACGCCGATCGCGCCATACTTCCGCGACTCCGACCTGCTGCTTGCCGCCGACTGCGTGGCCTTCGCGATGGGCGGCTTCCACGGCGAGATGCTGCGCGGCAAGTCGCTCGCCATCGCCTGCCCGAAACTCGATACCGGCATGGATCGTTATGTCGAAAAGCTGACGGCGCTCATCGATATGTCCGGCGTGGCCAGTATCACCGTGGCGATCATGGAGGTGCCGTGCTGCACGGGGCTCGTCGCGCTGGCGCTTCAGGCGCTCGAACGGGCGAGTCGCAAGGTGCCAGTGAGGAAGATCGTCGTGAGCGTTACCGGCGAGGTGCTTGCCGAGGAGGTGGTCGCATGTTGAAGGATGCGCTTGGCGCCTGGCGAGGCTCGGAAGAGGAGCTGAACCGCCAGATCGATGCCGATCCGCAGAACGCCGATGCCTGGTGCAGCCGGGCGGGCGTGCGGAACGCGGCGGGCGACAGATCGGGTGCACTCAGCGATCTGAGCATGGCCATCCGGCTCGGCCTCCGTTTTCGCGAAAAGATCACCGCCTGGGGAAATCGCGGCATGATCAGGATCGAAACCGGCGACTATGACGGAGCTATCGAGGATTTCAGCGCCATCATCGAGGCGCGGCCCCGCAAATCCATCATGAAAACGGCGCTCACGCAACGGGCGCTGGCCAGAGAGAAACTTGGTGACATGGAGGGTGGCGCAGCCGACAGGCGGCTGGCGTGCATACTGTCACCGGACTTGAACAAACAAACAACAGAACAATAAGGAGATTATTATGTCTATGCATTGCGACCAGTGTCAGGAGAGCATCAGAGGTACCGGATGTAACGTTCGGGGCGTCTGCGGCAAAGATGAATTGACCGCCAAACTTCAGGATACGCTTGTTTACGCAACCGAGGGAATCGCCCTCTGCGCCGAAGCGCTCGAAGGCGGCATCGACCGGAAGTACGGGCAGTTCATCAGCGAATGCCTCTTCGTGACCGTTACCAACACCAACTTCGACGATGTGGCTATCGTGGAGCAAATCAACAAGGCGCTCGCCATGCGCGACGAAGTCCGGGCGCTCGCCGGAACGACGCCGGAGCACGACGCCGCGACCTGGAGCGGCAGCACCCGCGAGGAGTTCCTCGCCAAAGCCGTTACCTGCGGCATCGACAGCCTGAGCGAGGACGCCGATCTCCGCTCGCTCAAAAGCCTCATTCTCTACGGTATCAAGGGACTGGCCGCCTACACCGACCACGCCGCTGTGCTTGGTTACAACGACGACGAGATTTACGCTTTTTACGTCAAAGGGTTGTCAGCGCTGGCGAAGGATTTGTCCGCCGACGAGTTGCTCGGCCTCGTGATGGAGACCGGCGCGGTTGCCGTCAAGGCGATGGCGCTGCTCGACAAGGCCAACACCGAAACCTACGGCAATCCCGAAATCACCACGGTCAAAACCGGTGTCGGCACCCGTCCCGGCATCCTCATCTCCGGCCACGACCTGCGCGACATGGAAGACCTGCTCAAGCAGACCGAAGGCACCGGCGTGGATGTCTATACCCACTGCGAGATGCTGCCCGCGCACTACTACCCGGCCTTCAAAAAGTACGACCACTTCGTCGGTAACTACGGCAATGCCTGGTGGGCGCAGGATCGCGAGTTCGAGAGCTTCAACGGCCCGATTCTCATGACCACCAACTGCATCGTGCCGGTTCGCGAGTCCTATCGCGGTCGCATGTTCACCACCGGCATGGCGGGCTGGCCCGGCCTCAAGCACATCCCGGCCCGTCCCGAAGGCGGCCAGAAAGAGTTCTCCGAGATTATCGAGCTGGCCAAAACCTGCAAGGCTCCGGTCGAGATCGAGAACGGCGAGATCGTCGGCGGCTTCGCCCACACCCAGGTGCTGGCGCTGGCCGACAAGGTGGTCGATGCGGTCAAATCCGGCGCGATCAAGCGCTTCGTGGTGATGGCCGGATGCGACGGACGCCACAACTCGCGCCAGTACTACACCGACGTCGCCGCCGCGCTGCCGCAGGACACGGTGATTCTGACCGCCGGATGCGCGAAGTACCGCTACAACAAGCTGGCGCTCGGCGACATCGGCGGCATCCCGCGAGTGCTCGACGCCGGTCAGTGCAACGACAGCTATTCCTTGGCCGTGATCGCGCTGAAGCTCAAGGAGGTGTTCGGCCTGGAGGACATCAACGACCTGCCCATCTCCTACGACATCGCCTGGTACGAGCAGAAAGCCGTCACGGTGCTGCTCGCCTTGCTCTACCTCGGAGTCAAAGGCATCCGCCTCGGCCCAACACTCCCCGAGTTCCTGACGCCAAACGTCGCCGCCGCGATTATCGAGAAGTTCGATCTCAAAGGCATCAGCACGGTTGCCGCCGACGTCGAAGCGATGATGCTGGGGAACTGAGGGGGAGTTGTTTGGATAGTCAATTTATCGTAGCTGCCCCGGTGTTGTTTGCCGGGGCAGCTTTTAAAAGTCAATTATTATCTCTAAGTTCAATATCATCAGGATTCAGGTTTTCTCCTAAATAATTACAAACCACCTCGATAATGTTTGTTTTAAGTAAATAATTATCACCAGCAACAGAGGAAATTTCAGGTGCATCAGGAATATTATTTACTTTGATGGTTAAGAACTGAATATTCTCATTTTCTGTTATGGGTTCTATTAATAGTTTTGTTGTAGGCGCTGTTTGTTCCTTGTTTTTGAAGATATAGATTTTTACTTCATTATCAAATACAAAGCAGGTTCCTATGTAGAACGGCAGGAACGGATATCTTTTTCGAAATATTTTGAAAATCATTTTTGTTTATTTTAAGGTTATGAAAGGATGAAATATGCCTCTCGAATATATTTATAATTATTCTGTTTTCTGATATTCTGGTTTTTTGCTGAGTGGTTGTATATAGAGTACGATATCAAATTAAGTAATGTTTTTTAATCTGTTTTGGATGAATTCTATGTCTGCCAAAACTTTTTCTTCAGAAGGACTATCAAATAATAAAAATCGACATTCTTCTCGCCGAACTTCACTTAGTAGATCAAAATGAAATAATAACCTTACAATATCAAGGTCTCGTTCTGTAAGTGCATAGCAAAAAATGAATGCAATGTCATATTTGGAAATCTGTGAAAGTATGTATTTTTTATGCATTGCCTTTCTTTTTGTTTGATTGATATGATTAAGAATGAAATCAAGTTTTCTGAAGTAAAGGTTTATTTCTTCACTATAAAGTAGATTAATAGCTTGCCAGGCATTATCGTAATATTTTTTTCGATGTTGAAATCCAGCTCGATAAAATGATGTGTATCCGGCATGTGTTAATACTTCTTTAACATCTTTGCTTTCAGAACCTATATAACCAAATATTACTTTTAAATAATCCCATTTTTCATAAAACTCTTCAAGCTTATTTATTTGATCTAAAAATGTTTTGTTGCTGAATGGCTTTTTTGTAACTATGGCTTCTTCGTTTACTGTATTAACTATGCTGCTGAGGTTATCTTCAGGGATTAGGTTTGGGTTCTTGCAAAGTATTTCCCTCGCCATGTCTGTAGCTTGTTTATTCAGTTCTTTTTCTAAGCTAATAACTACGACCTTCGCAATTGACATTTCCGTAGACTCACCCTGATGCTCTTTTGGTATGAGAAGTATTCTTGTTCGCATACTTTCCATAGATTTATAGAATACATCATCTTCGTGTTGTGTTTGAAACTGTATATTAGTTATATAAATTGAAGCTACAATACAAATAAATGCAAATGCCCCATATACTCCACCAATATAAGAGCCAAACGCGCCCCATTCATTGAGTTCTGTTGAAAGGCCAGTATGAAAGATAACAAGAAATAAAATAAATGGCGTAATGCCGATTATGATTAATGACGCGATTATTACTTTCTTCATTTAATTCTACAATTTTATTTTAAGTAATAGTATTAAATATTTATTAATGTTTCTTATAAATAGGTTTTGCGAGTATGGCTTCCTTTTACGATAACCGGTTATTGATATTGTCTGAGAAAGAGTCTTTATTTTCAAACTCCATGAAGAAACCGCTTAATAACTAATCTACCAAAATCCAGAGATTTTCACTCTCTTTTCAGCCCATAATTCTGGAAAATGCCGTCGCAATCGTCGCATCGTAAACCCACCCGCAACCTCTTAGCGTCACCGCGCCTCGTCATCCCCGGCGGCAAGTTCGAGGTGAATGTCGCCGGATGCATATCGATGCAGCACATTGGAAATGAAGGTCTGGCACGAAATTCCATACCGGTTCGTGCGCCTCGCTCAAGCCTCTTCTTTTCCAGCTCCGTCAACTCATTTGCCGAGCGTTCATTGATATAGATGACGATTCAGCCGCATTCACCCAATCAAACTTCTTTCCTCTCCCGCGCTCGCAGCCACATGCCGCCTGCCATCACCAGCAGATTCACCGCGCCGACGATGATGAACGGGGCTTTGGGACTCATGCCGTCGAAGAGGCGGCCTCCGGTGGTGGTGATGAAGAGGATGCCGATGGCTCCGCTGATGTTGAAAGCGCCGATCACCGAGCCGCGTGCCTCCTTCGGAGCTTCCTGGCCGATGAGCGATTGCGAGCCGAGGAAGGCGCTGATCTGGCCGATGCCGAGCAAGACGAAGAAGATGAGCGAGTAGGTTTCGAGCGGATTGCCGATGAGCGCCAGCGAGAGGTAGCCGATGGCCGCCAGCCCCATGCAGAAGGTGAGCGCCGTGACCCGGTTCCAGCGGTCGATGAAGATGCCGATGACCGGCGCCCAGAGGAGCGCGGCGGCCTGCGAGATGATGAAGATGAAGGTGCCCTTCTTGACCGCTTCGGCTGGCTCCATGCCCATGGCGATGCCGGTGGTCATGCCCCAGAGCGGCACGAAGGTGCCGATGATCGACTGGTCGCCGCGAGCCACGAAGGCCGCCGCGTAGGAGAGCAGAATCCTCGGATTGCGGGCGTGGCGGAAGCCGCTGGTGAGCAGCTCTTTCAACGGAAGCCGCTCCTCGTGGCGCACCGGCGTGCCGCCCTTGAGGCCGATGAAAAGCACGATGGCCGCCAGCACCGCCGTGCCCGCGATGGCCGCGTGCGCCCAGAATCCGGCCTCCGTGCCGCTGAACCCTTTCGCCACGAGCGTTTTCGGCAGACCGCCGAAGAACTGGTTCAGGATGACGATGCCGAGGCCGTTGAGGAATCCCACGATGGCGATGAGCTTGCCCCGCGAGCGCTCCTTCGGGTAATCGACCAGCACCGTGGCCAGTCCGCTGGTGACGGCCACCACGCCGACCGCGTAGATCATGCGGGCGATGGTGAGCTGAAAGACGTCGGTCACGAGCGGGTAAACGAGGTAGGCGATGGCCAGCACGAGAAAGCCCGTGGCATAGACCGGCTTTCTGCCGATGCGATCCATGATCGCCCCGGTCGGCCCGAAGAGCAAGAGCGTGACGATCTCCGTCCAGAAGACCAGGTCGCCACTGAGTGTGCCCTGCTCCGACACCGGAATGTGCAGATGCTCGTTCATGATGTAAGCCTGGCCAATCGAAACGAACGTGACCATGCCGATCGAGAAGAACGCCGCAAAGAGGAAGCTCCACGCATGGCGGGGCAGTACCGACGGAGCCAGTTCGATGGGACCTAACTTGGCGTGAGAGGTGGAGTTATCGGTCATTTAAGGGAGTCTGGTTTTTGCGCGGTGCGTTGAAAGGGAGATAACTTCGAGGTGATCACTGGTTCTTATTCCGTTGTCATTGGTGATGATCGCGTGGCATCCTGATCTGATTGCGGTTGCATAGTGGAGGGCATCGATGAATTTCTGGTTGTATTTCGCACGGAGTTGCGCAGCCAGATCGAAGGTGTCGGCATCATGATGGCAGATCGTCAGAAATTGCTCCGTCTGGAAAAAGGCTTTGATGCCGGAGACGAGTTCGATGTTGCCTGTGCGATAGGGCTTGACCAGGATTTCCGCGACCACCGCATCTCCGGTGTAGCCAGCAATCGAGCCGGATTCGATGGCTTCGATGATTGCCGCAGACAGCGCGAAATAATCCGGATTTCTATCGAGAAAACAGATCAGGACATTGGAGTCGAGATAGACGCTGCGGCCATGAAGCCGGTCGAGAAGCTCTGCTATCGATCCCATGAGTCACGGCTTTCTTTCAGTTCCGCTTCGATTTCATCGGTGGTTTCGCCCCAAGTTCCACGGGCTATGCCAGCGTAGGAGAGGGCTGATTGCTGTTTTGGCGCTCTTGTTGCCGGAGTCAGCGTGATGACGCCGTTTTTGCAGGTGATTTCAAGCAGATCATCCGGTCTGATATTAGCCAATGCAGCAATTCGGGCTGGAATGGTGATCTGATTTTTACTTCGAACTCTGACTTGTGACATGATTGGTTCCCTGTTTTTCCTAAAGTACGACTCCTGGTTGGAATTCTGACTGATGAAACCGGTTCTGAATGCGAAAAAGTGCACGGTCAATCGATTTCAGAAATTCAGGTTTGTGTGGATACAGTACGTCGTTCACTGTAGGGCCGATGGACTATCGCTTCTCGCTGACCCACCGTTGCATCGCCTGCATCAGCTCGTGAACTGGCAGGCGTTCAATATCTCGATCCGAATAGCCGTGGTTTTTCAGATCGCTGTAATTGCAAGTCATGAAATCGTTGAAATCTCCCCAGAGATTCGATGGACCGGGTAATCGAATGCCTGCTTCCGCTGTAAGCCAGTTTCGGACTACATAGAGCACCTCTTCCGGTTGATTGTTGTGCGCGGCTATGTCGGAGCCTGATATATCGGAGATTGCCGCTTGATAACGGTAATGATCCGCTTCGAGGATCAGACATTTTTTATCCTGCCATCGCTCACCCTTGAACAAGCGGCATCCAACATCGAGGCCGAGTTCAAACGGCATGTTCATTCTGAAAATCTCGTCGCTCTCTGTCGATTTGATCCGTGACAGGTCATGGATGGCGAAACGACTCTCCTGAATCAGCGCCACGATTTTTTCAAGCCGGGTTTTCCCGGAGTCGAGGCTTTCAAGTGCAATTCGGGGTTGCAACCCTGAGTAGAATACGGTGAAGAGTAACGGCCTGAGCAGGGGATAATAGTGCTCGTCGAACGGGCAGTTGATGAACACGCTTGTGTCGAAAGGGGTTTCGGCCAAGATCGTGAAGTTTTCTATTTATGGGCTTTTGCCTGGCGCGAATCAGAACTGTAACTGTCTTTGTGGCTTACGGTTCCATCGTTACGGTGGATATAGAGATCGACATGCTCTTTTATCGCCAGCTCTCTTGCGTAAGCGATGGCGTCTTCTTTTAGCTCAAACGTTCTGGTGGCTCGGCTTGCGCCAGACTTTCTGACGCTCCATCCTTTTTTAAGGCTTGAGATGACGTGTCGGCTGCTCACATTCATCGTTGCTCCATTGAAACGTTGACTCGATTCATAAAAAAGAATATAGGCAATGCTACGAAAATCAGGAACAATTCTCACCGCCCGCACGCCTGTAGCCTGCCGTCCTGCATGTGGAGGCAGCGGTCGGCGGTGGCGGCGAACTCTTCGTTGTGGGTGACGATGACGAACGAGGTCTGGCGCTCCTTGCTGAGCGTGGCCATCAGTTCGTAGAGCATCCGGCTGTTGCGGCTGTCGAGGTTGCCGCTCGGCTCGTCGGCCAGCACCAGCTTCGGGCTGTTCATCAGCGCACGGGCGATGGCGACGCGCTGCTGCTCGCCGCCCGAAAGCTCCGACGGAAGATGGTCGAATCGTGCCTTGAGGCCGAGCGTTTCGAGCAGCACGGCGGCCCGCTCCTTGGCGGGCTTGAGCTTGCCTGTGCCGATAAATTCCGCCATCGCGACATTTTCGAGCGCCGTAAAATCCGAGAGCAGGTGGTGGAACTGGAAGACGAAGCCGATCTTGCGGTTGCGGAAAGCGGCCAGCTCCTTTTTCGAGAAGAGGCAGCGGTTGCCCTGAAAGATCGGCGAGCCGTCGAACTTCAGCTCGCCCTCGTCCGGCGCGTCGAGCGTGCCGAGCAGGTTGAGCAGCGTGGTCTTGCCACTGCCGGATGCGCCGATGATGGTGATCATCTCGCCCGGTCCCACCGCGAGGTCGATGCCGTCGAGAATCTTCAGCGGCGGCTGGCCCGGCAGGGCGTACGATTTGACGAGGTTACGCGCTTCGAGCATCAGGCGGGCCTCACCTGTCCCTGGCCAGTGACCAGCCACTTGTAGCTGCACAGCTCCTTGAGCGCCATCGGGCCGCGAGCGTGCAGCTTCTGCGTGCTGATGCCGATCTCCGCGCCGAGGCCAAACTGCGCTCCGTCGGTAAACGCGGTCGAGGTGTTGGCGTAAACCGCCGCCGCGTCAACACGCTTCATGAAAGCGTCGATCGTTGCCTGGTCGGAGGCGATGATCGCCTCGCTGTGCTTCGAGCTGTGGCGGGCGATGTGGTCGAGCGCCTCTTCGAGGTCGGCCACGGTCTTGATCGACAACTTCAGCGACAGGAACTCCGTGCCGAAGTGCTCCGGGCTGGCCATTTCGAGCAGCTCGTCGGGATAGCGCCCAAGCAGCTTGTAATACGCCGGTTCGTCGGCGTAAATCTGCACCATCTTCTCTTCGAGCAGTTCGACCAGCACCGGCAGGTCGTCGATGCGGCTCTGGTGCACGATCAGCGTGTCGAGTGCGTTGCAGACGCTCGGGCGGCGGGTCTTGGCATTGAAAACGATGTCGCGCCCCATCGAGAGGTCGCCGCTCTCGTCGAAGTAGGTGTGCACGATGCCCGCGCCGGTTTCGATCACCGGAACGGTCGAGTGCTTGCGAGCGAAGTCGATGAGTTGCTGGCTGCCTCGCGGGATGATGACATCGATATAGCCCACGGCGTTGAGCAGGATGTGCGCCGCCTCGCGTTCGGCGGGCAGCAGGTAGATCATGTCGGCATCGAGGCCGCGGTCGCGGATCACCGTCTGGATCAGCTCCACGATGGCGATGTTCGAGAACGCCGCGTCGCTGCCGCCCTTCAGCACGGTAGCGTTGCCCGACTTCAGGCAGAGCGCGAAGACGTCGAAGGTGACGTTCGGGCGCGATTCGTAGATGATGCCGACCACGCCGAGAGGCACCGAGACTTTCTTCAGCTCCAGCCCGTTGGGCAGCGTGCGCTCTTCGAGAACCCGGTCGAGCGGCGAAGGCAGCGCGGCGACGTTGCGCAGGTCGGCGGCGATGGAGTTCAGCCGCGCCTCGTTCAGAAGCAGCCGGTCATAGCGCGGATCGGCGGCGTCCATGCGTTCGAGATCCTTGCGATTAGCGTCGAGTATCGCCTCGGCGGCGGCGGGAATGCGCTCGGCCAGATCGACGAGCAGGCCATTGATGGCCTCCGTATCGAGGGTGACGATCTTGCGGCTGGCATTCTGGACGGCCTGGAGTTGTTTGACGATAAGTTCGTGTTCGGTCATGGGCGCGGCTCCTTGAAAGGGAATGGGTGTATGATCTCTGACGCAAAAGATAGTCAATATCCGCGAACTGGCGCAATCTTGCCTGTCGCTGAATGCGCTTTCTGGATGCGAGGCGCGACCGGCCCGCCTTATATTATCATGTGTCGATTCTGCAACACGAATGCCGTGAAGCAGGCACGATGATGATGGCGCTTTTTTTGAAGTGATCGCTAACCGATGATTTGAAAAGATGAAATGACTACGTCAAACCAGAACGGCCACTCTGCGGCACAACGCTCCCGGATGCTCTTGACGCAGATCGCTCCCAATTTTCTCGATCCGAAGCATGAGTGGCAACGGATTTTCGCCGAGCTGTGGGGTACCTTTCTGCTGGTGCTCGTAGCGGTCGGCGGCCCGGCTGTCGCGGCCAGCACCGGAAATCACGTGGCGGACGCGCTTTTGCCCATCGCGCCCGGCGTGATGGTGATGGCCATTATCTACTTCATGGGCACGGTGAGCGGTGCTCATCTGAATCCCGCCGTGACGATTGCTTTCGCCATCCGCCGTCATTTTCCATGGATTCGCGTGCCGGGCTACATCCTCGCCCAAGTCACCGGAGGCTGGCTGGCCGCGAACTTTCTCGGCTACATGTTCGGCAACGCAGCGGTCGCGGCGGGCATGACTCTGCCCGGCCTCGGCATGACGCCGCTGAAAGCGCTCATCATGGAGGTCGCGCTGACCGCCGCTTTGGTAAACATCATCCTCGGCACCTCCTCGGGCGCGCGCAACATCGGCCCGAACGGCGCGATTGCGGTTGGCGGCTACATCGCCATGACGGGCCTCTGGGCCGGGCCGGTCAGCGGAGCCTCGATGAATCCGGTGCGCTCGCTCGCCCCCGCCATCGTGTGCGGCGATATGGCGTTAGCATGGCTCTATGTTGCCGGACCGCTTGCCGGGGCGCTGATCGGCGTCTTGTTCGAATGGATTCTCAAAGGCCCGCCCACCACCGCCGGAACCATCGCCGCCCAGGGTACGCTGGACATCGACGACGGGGAGGAGTAGTCTGAACTGACGGTATATCAACACGTTACGAGATTCTGCCATTGGAGTATGACGGGTGTTTTGTTGACAGCCGTATTGCTGACAACTTGTGTATACTGGTGATTACTAATTAAATTTTTTGTTGTGATTTTAAACAATCGTTAAGATTTCGCTTGCAAAAGTAATATTATTGCTTAAATTAGTAGCGTACGATGCAGTATTTTCTTGCTCAAGTTGATAGGTACGCCACTACTTTACGCAGTTCCGCGAAATAACCATTTCTGCAAAGCCGGGACTGTTTATCGATTTACTCTATAAAATAACATTGCGCAGGCTTTAAGTCCGCTTCTTCATGATCAGACAGGCTGAAGTCGGATAAGCTTCACATGTTTTTCTTATGGTGCTGATAACACTCAGGGTTTGCTTTGTCCATTTTAGTCGAAATTGTTACTTCTTTAATGAACAGAAAGCGATCAAAACCGCACATTTTTTTGATTTCTTACTCTCATTGAAACAAAAAATTACATCATCGGATGAATGGGTTTGCAAGAATCAAAGACATATGATATTGAAAGCCTGTGCATACAACCGGGTGAATCTGTCCTGTACGTTACAGCGCACGGAAAGCCAATGTAATATCCTGTGAGATGATCATTAAGTGCAGGTCTTGTCAAAGCTGAATACTATCTAAAGCCTGCACAGCAAAGCACTTTTAGTTGCTTATGAAATTTCTATGCCCGGTTCATTTCTCGATGATTTGAGCAAGCGATCCTTGCAGGCATTCTGAATATATATGGATACATAATCTATAATTATAGTTTATTTCTTTTTCATGTTCTGTTCAATCCTCCAAAACGATAAACAAAGGAGACATTTATGAGGAAATACATCCGTTTTTCTCTCATGGGACTCTGTGCAATGCCGATGCTTTTATGGAGCCAGGAGGGCTCGGCGTTGCCTGTATTTGCAAGAAAGTATCACACGGCCTGTACGACCTGCCACGTGGCGTTTCCAATCAGGAACGGCTTTGGCGAAGCTTTCAGAAACAATGGCTATCGCTTCCCAAGCGGTCAGGATGAAGATATGGTGAAGGAGGAACCGATCAAGCTGGGGCAGGAATCATACAAAAAAGTGTTCCCGGATGCGATCTGGCCCTCTGATATGCCCAACATGCCCACGCTCGGCTTCCTCGGAAAAATCAGGGCTTACACTCCAAAGGATGCTACCACCGGAACATACCGGCAGGCGAAAATAGTCGAGGATCTCGAAACCTTCTTCGCTGGAACGGTTACTGAGCAGATTACCTATTTCGGCGATTTCGCCATCAATGAAGGTGGACTCGAGTGGGGCAAGCTGAACCTGATGTGGACCTTCAAACCCGGTCTGAACCTTGTTCTCGGTGAAGTTGGCATCACGGAAAAAATGGTGCTTGTTTCAGCCAGACCGGGATGGAAGCGTGATGGCTATACCACCACGATGCCGGCGATTGACAGAGGCGCTGAAATCAGGTATGCCTCTGACATCGGTTCGAACGGCGGGTACTCTCTGTCCGCGGGTATCGGTAAACAACATGTCGAGGGTGTTGAGTTGGAAGAGTACGGAAACCTCGGTGACTCGAAATATGTGAGAGCGACCTACAAGATCGGTGGCCACGGGCTGTTGAGCGGCGCAGGAGGCACTCATGGCGTTGAACATATCGGTATGGATAATGCCGTGACTCTTGGAGTGAACTACTTTAATTCCGCATCTGGCTCGCAGCCGAACACACAGGAAGATCTGGCAGGATTGACGAAAGGCGCCTATTCATTCGATGTCGAAGCTACTTATGGATCGTTGCGTTTTCTCGGCCAGTATGCCCGTTTTAACGAAGTGCTCGATGCCGGGATCGATTATGGAAAGCGCACGGCATACTCTCTCGAAGGCGATTACTGGTTCTATCCCTGGCTTATCGGCGTGCTTCGTTACGAATATCTCGATGATAACCTGAATGGTAAAATGGAAAAAGTGATTCCGGCAGTAGCCGCGATGCTGAGGCCCAATGCCAAAGTGGGGCTTGAATATGTAAGCGTTGATCATAAAGCCGGTAGCTCTGCGTACACCGCGCCCTCTTCGTTCCAGTTGTTTACACAGGTTGGTTTCTGATGAGGTTTGTTTGCTGATCTGTCACAACTTCATTTACATGATTGATTGCCATGCTCTTTGCTGAGTTGTGACGGATCACTAAAGATGCCTGCTCACGGATTGCAGTTCCCGTGAAGCAGGCATTTTTATTATGTCTCACGGACATTGTTTCGTTACATCGTCTATTCTTTATTGAAGTACTTCGTTTTTTATTGGAAAGCCTGCATTATCCTGTCTATTCCTGTTTTGTCAATCCGCAATTTTCTGATCCGTATCGTGACAAATGACATTGGCTTTGCTCGCTAAAAAGAAGTTATTTTGACGGAATTATTTAATCGCGTACCTTGATTACAAGTACTTGAATGACTCTGTTTCGCCAGAACACTGCGAAACCTCGATTTATGGCCTCATGAAGTAAACCGGGATTCGTTCCTGGTCTGTTCGCTAACCATCAACTCAAGGAGATCGATCATGGCTTCGAAAAAAGTTGAAAGGCCCGAGTTACAACGAATTTGTAACCTCGTCACTTCCCGCAACATCGAAAAGGATTGGGGCTTCGAGCACGCCCAGGCTGCAGCCAGCGCTGTCTCTGCGGCGGCTGCGCCGGTTGGAATCCCTGCAAGCGTCGATCTGCGCGCCAACTGGTGGAGCATCAATAACCAGGAGGATACCGGTTCATGCGTTGGCTGGGCCTCAACCGATGGGGTCGCTCGTTATCACATGGTCAAGGCAGGCAAGATCGCGCAGAAAGATATGCTCTCGCCACGCTGCACCTGGATGGCTTCCAAAGAGACCGATGAATTTACCAGCCGTCCTGAGACCTTCATCGAAGGCGTCGGCACCAGCCTGAAGGCGGCCATGGAAATCCTGCGCAAATACGGCTCGGTTCCCGAAACGATGCTGCCGTTTCATATCTCCACGAAGATGTTTACCGGTGACGTGAATACATTTTTCGCCACGGCGGCCATGTATCGTGTGGCATCTTACTTCAACCTGTCGAAAAATCTGAACAACTGGCGTAGCTGGCTTGCCAATCACGGCCCCATTCTTGCTGGCGTGAGCGTGGACGCCACCTGGGACAAGGCTACCGCTAACAAAGGCATGCTCGATACCTTCCAGCCCAAGACAATTCGCGGCGGTCATGCCATCTGCGTGGTTGGCTACACTGCGGACAATCGCTTCATCATCCGCAACAGTTGGGGTACGGCCTGGGGCGACAAGGGGTTCGCCTACGCCAGCGAAGCGTACATCAAAGCCGGATTTTTCAACGAAAGCTATGGCGTGACGGTATGAGTCCAATTCGTTTGAACTGTTTTGCGATCAAACCGTGATTGATATGCTGTTTCGCTTTCTGACCATTTTTATGCTGCTGACAACTGCATGTGCGTGTTCCATGCAGTCTGTCAGCGATGATACCGAACCCAATCAGAACAGGGAGTCCCGGCCCATGACGAACTTGCTTGAAAAAGACAACGGACGAACGATCGATGTTCCCGAGGGATCATCGTTTCGCATCGAGCTGCCGGAGAATGCGACGACCGGGTATCAGTGGGCGGTGGATCGTTTTAGCGAGGAGTTCGTCGAACTCGTCTCGACTGAACCGCATTACGCTTCGGGGCCTCCCGGTTCCGGCGGCAAGGTGGAGTTTGTTTTCAGGGCGAAGAAAGCCGGTTCGGCGGAAATCGCGCTGAAACAGTGGCGGCAGTGGGAAGGGGATGCTTCTGTGATCCATCGCTTCAACGTGCACGTCAATGTTCGTCCGTAGCACCTTCGCCGTTTCCAACCGAGCTGCACTCTCCGCTGACTTCGTAGTGCTTGAGACCTGTCTCGACTGAAAACCGGATGCATTTTTCAGAACTTCAAAGCCAGAACTCGCATGTCATACGAATTCGACGGAAAGAAGTACGAACAGGCCTCCGCGCATCAGAAGGAGTGGGGTGCGAAGGTGATCGCCGAACTCGATCTTCGGGGCGATGAAAGCGTGCTCGATCTCGGGTGCGGCGATGGCGTTCTGACATCGAGAATTGCCGAACGGCTGCCCGATGGCCGGGTGCTCGGCATCGACGCCTCGAAAGGGATGATCGCCGCCGCAATACCGAAATCGACGCCCAATCTGAGCTTCAGGCTCATGGACATCGACGATCTCGATTTCGCCGAAGAGTTCGACGTGATCTTCTCGAACGCCACGCTGCACTGGGTGAAGGATCACCGCCGCCTCTTGCGCAATGTCCGCCGTGCGTTGCGGCCAGGCGGACGGGTGCGCTTCGACTTCGCGGGAGAGGGCAACTGCGCGAGCTTCTTTGCGGTCATCCGCGAGGCGATGGCGCTCGAACCCTTCGCCGCGGCGTTCGACGGCTTCGAGTGGCCGTGGTACATGCCGTCGGTCGAGGCCTACGCGACGCTTGCCGAAGCGAGCGGTCTGCGGAACGTGATGGTCTGGGGCGGTAACGCCGACCGTCATTTCCCCGACAAAGAGGCGATCATCCGCTGGATCGACCAGCCGAGCATCGTGCCGTTCCTTCCGCGCCTGCCCGAAAGCGAGCGCGGCCCGCTCCGCGACTACGTCGTCCAGCGCATGGTCGAGCGCACGCTTCAGCAGGACGGAACCTGCTTCGAAACCTTCCGCCGCATCAACCTCTCGGCGGAGAGGTAATCGACGCTCTTCGAGCGACTTGCTATTTCGCGTTCGACCATGCTCCAGTCCGCCACCCGACACTCCAGATTGGCTAAGCACTCCGCCGACGAGCGACTCATCGACTTCCGCCGCCCGACCCGGCATGAAACCGAACGCTACTAATACTCTGCATCGATACGTCGGGAGTGAACACCGCGGAGGAACTCGAAGAGGTGCGCAGTCTGTTCAGAGCGCGGTTTGGGGTACGATGGATGAAGGCGAAGATTCAATCTCAAGTGTTAAAAGTTGTGGCTCTTCGCAATATTTAATGGTAACGCTCGCAGGTAATTACGTCAACCGGTAATGGCCATGTTGAGCTTTCCACAGTAAAACAGAATCCTTGTCCGGTAGCTTGAAAAGCTGTGGAATCCTCGTGCTGCTGCTTTATACAACTGGATTTTGCTGTTCAGTCCTTCGGAGACCGCGTTGGTAATCTCGTGCTCGAAATAGTTCAGGATGTTGTCGAAATGCCTCTTCAGCAGTTCCTTGACCTTGATCATGGGTTTCAACGCTAACTGCTCGACCCGTTCAGACCAGT
>JAAXWU010000090.1 GCA_013334855.1 Chlorobaculum sp.
TCTGATTCGTCAACCCCCTGTTCAACCATGCGCTGAACGGTTCTTCTCGTCTCGAATTTCTTGACAGACCTGGCCTCTCTGGCAACAAAAACAAAGGAGATACAGGATTTTTCGCTTCGCGGCACCAGGCTTCCACCGGAAACTTTCAACAGCTCTTTTTCGATTGCATTGGCGTTGATCGTCGCATCGACAACCACCCTGAAAAGCTCGCGCTCCCGATCCTGCACCTCATCATGTAAAGTATACTCCGGCACGAACTGATCGATTTCAAGTTCCACGACGGGCCTGATCCGATCGAAATTTGAAGATTTTGCCACACCGAAGGTGGAAATATACTTTGTCAACGCATTCATTTTGGCCTTGTGAATCGCCTCCTCACGAGCCGCGCTTTTCGATTGTCTATGGTATGTCGCTTCTCCGACCCCTTGGCTGGTTATCATTTCCGCTGAAGCCAGTCGAGGCAGTAATAGCAAAAAGCACAAAAACAGGAATCTGATAAATCTCATGGTAGATATGTTCTGTGTTATTGAACTGGCACCACTGAACCCATGATACAAATTAACGCTTTATCACACAAATCCCTTCAGCGCTTCCAGCCCACATCAAAACCTCTCGCCGTCAATATGAATCCATTGTTTTTCGAGCATGAACGTTATCAACGCAGGTACTGATAATGACATCGAGAATTCTTCCTGAAAAACCAGACATATTACATAATAGTATCATTAACCCGAACAATTAATACATATTTTATATATCAATAATCTGATTTAATATATAAAACAATCAGAGCGTCGAGCATTTAAAACATATCTGACTTTGCTTCGCAACGGCGCTCAGGCATACTGATCATATCGTGCGCATTCAACAACTATCGACAATGCCGCATAGACACAAACCGACGGAACCGCTGCAACCTGATCTACCGGTTTTCAGTCACAGCATCCGACCTCGACAGACGCCCTGCATCCAAATTGCTTCTGAATAAGCGCTGAGATGAGCTATCCTCGCTTTTTCTTTTGCACTTTTAATTTTACATCGCATATTTACACTGTAAACTCAATAAATCATCATGGCGCGACCGACAAAAAAACAGCAGCAGGCGAACCTGCCGGAGATCATCAAGGAGGCTGCGTGGCGGCAAATCAGCGAGTCGGGGGCTTCAACGCTCTCGCTGCGCGGCATCGCCCGCGAGCTGGGCATCACCGCTCCGGCGATCTACAACTATTTTCCCGATCGCGACGCGCTCGTCACGGCGCTCATCAGCGATGCTTACGCCTCCTTCGGCGACCGGCAGATCGAGGCGATGAACTCCCTGCCCGGCCCAGGACGGGAACTCGACCGCCTGCGGGCGACCGGCCTGGCCTACCGGGACTGGGCGCTCGATCATCCGCATCGCTACATGCTGATCTTCGGCAATCCGGTGCCGGGCTACGTGCCCCCCATGCAGGAGCTGATGCCGGTCATGATGCGCTCGATCAGCGCCCTCACCGGCACCATCGGCGAGCTGTACGCTCTCGGGATGATCGATCCGCAGTCCATTCCGCTGCCTCAGGTCGAAAACTCGCAGGGATTCTGCGATACGATGGCAAAGGGAGACGAAAGTACGCTCACCGTGCTCTCCATCGCCATGCTCATCTGGAGCCGGGTGCACGGACTCGTGTCGCTGGAGATCACCGGCAAGCTGCCGCCTTACGCGAGCGATGGCGCGGCGCTCTACGAGTTCGAGCTTGAATCCATCGCCCGGCAGTTCATCCGCTTGCCGCAAGCCGCGCCGGATTCCGCTCCATAAGCAATATTGAGGAGTCAATCATGAAGAAGACCATTCTCGCCGGTCTTGCAGGCGGCGCGGCCATGAACCTCGCCATGCTGCTCACTTTCAGAACCATCGGCTTCGGGTGGGACGCCAAAGGCATTCTCCTGACCTCGCCCATGCAGAGCCACAAGCTCATCGCCGTCTGGACGGAGATCGAGCCACTGCCGCTCGTGGTCAACACGCCGCTGCCCGTCATTCTCGGGATGCTGCTCTTCGGCATTGGCCACGCCTATATCTATAAGCAGGTCTCGGTCGGCTGGCCGCAGGGCGTCGCACCGCGAGCGTTGAGAATGTCCGGCCTGATCTTCTTTATGACCTATCTCTTCTGGGAGTTTTTCACCCCGTTCAACCAGTTTGGCGAGCCGTTGCCGCTCATCGCCCTCGAACTGCTGTTCTGGGCGGTCATCGCGATTGCTGAAGGAGTTTCAATAACCATCATCATGGAAAAGGAGATATCATGAACGCTCTCATTCTCGACGGTTCTCCGGCGAACGACGCCACCGGAGGAAGAGTCGCCGCAATCCTCGCTCCGCTGCTTGCGGCCAAGGGGTACAAAACGGAACATGTCGTGCTGCGCGACAAAACCCTCGGCCACTGCCGCGGCTGCTTTCAGTGCTGGCTGAAAACGCCCGGCGTCTGCATTCTCGACGACGACAACCGCGAACTCTCGCGCAAGTTCATCCAGAGCGATCTGACGATCTTCCTTACGCCGGTTATGTACGGAGCCTATTCGCCGGAGCTGAAGCGGATGCTCGATCATCTCATCGCCAACATTTCGCCCTTCTTTACGACCATCGACGGCGAAACGCACCACAGAATGCGCTACGAGCGCTACCCCGACGTCATGGTAACGGGATGGAGCGACCGGCCCGACCAGACACAGGAGGCGCTGTTCAATCACCTCGCCTGGCGCAACACGATCAACTTCAATGGCGAGAAGCGCTCCTGGGGAATCGTGGATCGACATGCCGGTGACGTGGCGCTGAAGTCGCAGGTCGAAGATCTCGTGCGGAAGCTCGACAGCTCGTCAGCGCATCAGGGCGAGGAGCTTCCCCGCATCGCCGCCGAAACCGCCGCCGCTCCGCAGAAGGCTGTGCTGCTTGTCGGAAGCCCGCGCATGGCGAAAAGCTCGTCGGCTTCGCTGGGCGGCTATCTGCTCGACCAGCTCGCGGCGCGTGGCGTGGCGACCGAAACGATCCAGATTTACCACGCCATGCACGACGAACCGAAACGCCAGGCGATGCTCGACGCCATCGACCGTAGCGATCTCACGCTCCTCGCCTTTCCGCTCTACATCGACAGCCTCCCCGCACCGGTGCTTTCGCTAATGCGCGACATCGAAGCACGCCGCGCTGGAAAAGCGATGCGGGGCGCGTTCGCAGCCATCGCGAATTGCGGCTTCATCGAGTCGTCGCAGAACGAAAGCGCGCTCGCCTCCTGCGCCACATTCGCGAAGGCCGCCGGATTCCGGTGGATGGGCAGCATCACCATCGGCGGCGGCGAAGGCTTGGTGCATGGACGGCAGTTGGCGGAACTTGGCGGCCCGGCAATTCCCTACAAGAAAGCGCTCGACCGCGTCGCCGAAGCCTTCGCCGCCGGGAAACCGGTGCCGGAAGAGGCGCGTCAGCAGCTCGCCAAACCCTTCATTCCCGGCTGGATTTACCGCTTCGTCGGATCGCGAAACTGGAAAAAACAGGCCCGCCAGAACGGCGTCTTCGAAAAAATAGACGCCCGTCCCTACCAGCGAGTGGCCGGGTAACGCATGAAGGATAGTGGGATAGAGCGCTTGCGGAATTCGATGGATGAAAGCCGCAAGCGCTTGGCGTGTTTTGGAGCTGGAATTACATCGATTCCGGCGCGGAGATGCCGAGAATCCTGAAGCCGTTGCGGAGCACCTGGCGAACGCAGAGCGAGAGCGCGAGCCTCGCGTCGCGAACGTTTTCGTCAGCTTTCAGGATCGGGCACTCCTGGTAGAATTTGTGGTAGCGCTCGGCCACGGTGTGCAGGTACTCGACCATCTTCTGCGGTTCGAGGAAGCGCAGGCATGAGGCGATGACATCCGGGAAGTCGAGCAGCGACGAGGCAAGTTCGATCTCCGGCTCGCTCGAAAGCAGCGGCAACCCTTCGCCGGTGGCGGTGGCTTCGTCGAAGCCAACCTCTTTTGCCGCCATACGAACGAGGCTGCAAATTCTCGCGTGGGCGTACTGGAGGTAGAAAACCGGGTTGTCCTTCGACTGCTTTTTGGCCAGCTCGACATCGAAATTCAGGTGCGAATCCTTGCTGCGCATGATGAAGAAGAGGCGCGTGGCGTCCGCGCCAACGTCGTCGATCAGGTCGTCGAGCAGGTCGGCGTTGCCCTTGCGGGTGGACATCTTGACGGTCTGGCCGCCGACCGTGGTGGTGACGAACTGGTTGATCGCCACGCGAATCTTCGAGGTGTCGTAGCCGAGAATCTTCAGCGCCTCCTGCACGTCGGGATACTCGTCGATATGATCCGCGCCGAAGACGTTTACCATGAGGTCGAAGCCGCGCTCGAACTTGGTGACGTGGTAAGCGATGTCCGGCAGGCGATAGCTCGGGTCGCCGGAGGATTTGATGAGCACCTTGTCCTTTTCCTGCCCGAGCTTTGTCGTCATGAACCAGGTGGCGTTGTCGTAACGTCCGATGAACTCTTTGGCGTCGAGCGCGTCGATCACCTGCTGGTTACCCGACGGCTTGCCCTCGCGGGACTGGTAGAGCGTGTGCTCGTTGAAGAACTTGTCGTGCGTGATCGAGAGCCGTTCGAGCGTGCGGCGGATCGAGCTGAAGATGATCCCCTCAGCGGTCTCCTTGAAGAGCGCGAGATCATCAAGCGAAGCGAGTCCATCGCCATGCTCTATGAAGAGCGTCTCGGCGATCTCGCCGATGTAGTCGCCCTGATAGTGCGTCGTCGGAAACTCGATGACCTGCCCGCACTGTTCGAGGTAACGGTAGCGCACCGACTCGGCGAGAATCTGCATCTGCCGTCCGGCGTCGTTGAAGTAGTATTCGCGAGTCACCGCGTACCCCTGCGTTTCAAAGAGGTTGGCGATGCAGTCGCCAAGTACGCCGCCGCGTCCGCGCCCGACGGTCAAGGGGCCGGTCGGGTTGGCGCTCACGTATTCGACAATCGCTTTTTGCCCCTTCCCCGCCTCGTTGCAGCCGAACGCCTCGCCCTCTTCGAGCACCGCGCCCGCCGAGCGCATGACAAAGCCCGGATCGAGATGGAAGTTGATGAAGCCGGGTCCGGCGACCTCCGTTTTCGTCACCGTACCTTCAGGGAACGCGAAGAGTCCGATCAGTTGCCCGGCCAGTTCACGCGGATTCTTCCGCGCCTCTTTGGCGAGCAGAAAGGCGATGTTGGTCGAGAAATCGCCGAACTTCTTGTCGGTCGGCTTTTCAATCTGAATCTCTGTACCGGTCTCTATGCCCGCCTTCTGCAGGGCCGCTTCGATGTAGGGGAGAAAATATGCTCGCATCGGAATGATCGTTATGACATGGTTTTGGCAGTGCCGGAAAGCTCCAGCAGCAGTTCGGGCCGGAGCCCGTCGAAATGGTCGATGGTCGTGATGACGTTGTCGAACACGGCGAACGCTTCGGGACGATTGGTGGTGGTGACGGCCACGCAGCTCATGCCTGCGGCGGCGGCAGCTTCCGCGCCGGGCAGAGCGTCCTCGAAGACGATGCACGACGACGGTTCGACGCCAAGCAACTCGGCGACACGGAGGAAGGTCTCGGGATGGGGCTTGCCGTGTTTGACCTGATGAGCGCCGATGATCGCCTGGAACCGTGACTTCATGCCGGTCAGACCAAGTACGTAGTCGATGTTCTTCGGCCCTGCTCCCGTGCCGATGCCAAGACGGACGCCCGCGCTGGCGGCGTTGTCGAGAAACGCTTCGAGGCCCGGCATCTGCACGATGGCGTGGCGGTTCATCACGCGGTAGAGAATATCCTTCAGCTCGGTGAGGTGCTCGGCCTTCTCCGGCGAGATCGCAGGATCGAGGAAGTAGCGCAGCACGTCGAGTCCCTTCATGCCTGCGGTTTCAACGAGGTAGCGCTCCGGGTCGAGGCCCGTCAGGCCGTAGTCGTGGAAAAGATCGACCCACGACTGTGCGTGCATCCTCATGTTATCCACGAGCACGCCGTCCATATCGAAAATAAATGCCTTCGGGCTGTTACCGGATGGTCTGTTCATCATCATGCGTTGCTCTCTCCCAGATTCATGGCCTCTCTGACCTCTTTCATCGTTTCTCCCGCGATCTTCCGCGCTTTGACTTCGCCCTCGTGCAGAATCTCCTTCACCATCTCCGGGCGCTCTTCGTAGTGCTTGCGCCGTTCGAGGATCGGAGCCAGCTCCAGCGAGATATTCGCCGCGCACATCTTCTTGCAATCGACGCAGCCGAGTGCGCCGGAGCGGCATCCCGCCTCGACTTCGGCAAGCTGAGCTTCGCCCGTGAACTTCTGGTGATAGCTGTAGACCAGGCACACCTCGGGGCGGCCCGGATCGTTGCGGCGTACCTTCAGCGTGTCGGTCACGGCTGGGCGCATCTTCTTGAGCACCTCGTCCGGGCCGTCGGAGAGCAGGATCGTGTTGCCAAGCGACTTGGACATCTTCGCCTTGCCGTCGAGGCCGACCAGGCGGGCGAACTTCGTGATCTTCGGCGCGGGTTCCGGGAAGACATCGCCAAGTTGCGGATGCTGGTAGTGGCTGTTGAACTTCCGGGCGATCTCTCTCGTTATTTCGACGTGCGGAATCTGATCCTCGCCGACCGGCACCACGTTGCCCTTGTAGAGCAGAATGTCCGCCGCCTGCAAGACCGGGTAGCCGAGGTGGCCGTAGACCAGCGACTCCATGTTCAGGTCGCGCACCTGCTCCTTGAGCGTCGGATTGCGTTCGAGCCGCGCCGTTGTGATGAGCATCGAGAAGATGAGAAACAGCTCCGAGTGCTCCTTGACCTGCGACTGCCGGAAGACCGGGCTTTTGTCGGGATCGACCCCCGCCGCGAGCCAGTCGATGAGCATGTCAATAGAGTGCTCATAAAGACTCGACGTATCGAGTGAGGTGGTCAGGCTGTGGTAATCGGCGATGAGGAAGCAGGTCTGGTAGGCCCGGCTTCCGTCAGGCTGGAGGAGGTTCTGTTGGGCGATCCAGTTTTCGAGCGCTCCGGTATAATGGCCAAGGTGCAGCTTGCCGGTGGGCCGCATCCCGCTTAATATTCTTTGTATCGACATGATGCCGTTTTTCTTGCTCCGCTCCTGAAAACGGCTTGCGGCGCACAGGCCAAAGCGGTCAGGACAGGAAAAAATGAGATGCTCCGGGGAGGCTGGCTCCCGGGACGGTTACGAAGTTATAACAGTTGTAACAAAGAAAAAAGCTTTGTTTTTGTATTTTACATGCAGAACGCTATATTAGGCGACTTGTTTTACTGCGCCGCCCATACAGCGGCCATTGAAAGCAACTCCATATTGATTTTAGGAGAGTAAGTCCTATACAGCATTCTCTTGCCCAACCATGTCAGGTCCGGAAGGAAGCAGCATCCGGTAAAGTGAGTGTGTGATATAGTCAGCTTGCTCTCCTTTTTTTATTTGAATTTTTTTAACTCTGAATCTGAACACTAACGATACAGGAGTCCCCAATGGACAGAACGATGAAAAAAGCGGAATTTTTGAAAGAGCCGATCCGGCATATCGAGATCAAGAAACACAACGTCGTGCCGATGGTCGAGCAAATGGCCGACATGGCCTTCCAGGCCCGCAACCTTGCGCGGGCAGCTTCAATCGTTGACCTGATGCAGCAGGACAAGGAATGCGCCGTCATTCTGACGCTCGCCGGCTCGCTCATCAGCGCCGGGCTGAAGCAGGTCATCATCGACATGCTCGACAACAACATGGTTGACGCCATCGTCTCGACAGGCGCGAACATCGTCGATCAGGATTTCTTCGAAGCGCTCGGCTTCAAGCACTGGAAAGGCTCACAGTTCGCCGATGACTCGGAACTGCGCGACCTCGCCATCGACCGAATTTATGACACCTACATCGACGAGGACGAGCTTCGCATCTGCGACGACACGATGGCCATCATCGCCAACTCGATGCAGCCCGGTGCCTACTCCTCCCGCGAGTTCATCGTCGAGATGGGCAAGTACATCGAGGCGAACAACCTCGACAAGAACTCCATCGTCTACAAAGCGTACGAGAAAGGGGTTCCGATCTTCTGCCCGGCATTTTCGGACTGCTCCGCCGGTTTCGGCCTGGTGCACCACCAGTGGCACAACCCCGACCAGCACGTCTCCATCGACTCGGTCAAGGACTTCCGCGAGCTGACCAGAATCAAGATCGAGAACGACAAAACCGGCATCTTCATGATCGGCGGCGGCGTGCCGAAGAACTTTACGCAGGACATCGTTGTTGCTGCTGAAGTACTTGGCTACGAGGATGTTTCGATGCACACCTATGCCGTGCAGATCACCGTGGCCG
>JAAXWU010000219.1 GCA_013334855.1 Chlorobaculum sp.
CAGTCCCTCCTTCAGGTCGAGTCTGCCGGAGCTGGTTTTGGTGATGATGGCTGAGATGATGTTGCCGCCGCCGATTTCGATGTCAATTTCGCTGCTGACTGAATCTTCGATCACCCGCTGCACAGTGCCGCAGACGATGTTCCGGGCGCTGAGCTTTTTGTCGTGCAAGTCGCGGCCTACCATGACTGAGCTCGACTTGACGATGGCGTAGGCGCTCATCCCCTTTTTCAGGCCGAGGTTATCGACCGCGCCATTAGTGATGGTCGAGACGATCTCTTGGCCGCCGTTCAGGGTGATGATGATTTCGGCGTTGACCGCGCCCCGGGTGAGTTCGGTGATGACGCCGGAGAAGGTGTTGCGAGCGCTTATCCGCATGGAGATTCTGCGCAGGAACTGGTAGAGATTACCAGTGTCGCCGAGCCGCTCTTCGAGGTTTTCAAGAAACTTGCGGTGCTCCTCCTGTACAATCCGGTACTTTTCGATCACCTGCCGCCCTTCGCGGGTGAGCACGGTGCCGCCGCCGCCCTTGCCGCCGGTCATGCGGTCAACGAGAGGTTTTTCGGAGAGGTTGTTCATCATGTTTACCACGTGCCACGCGGTCTTGTAGCTGATGCCGACCGCTTTGGCCGCGCTGTTGATCGAGCCGAGTTCGTCGATCTTTTCGAGCAGCGCAATCCGGTCGCCGCCGAGGAAACGGTTCTGTGATTTCTGAAACCAGATCGAACCTTCGATACCGATGGGGTCTTTTGTTGTGCTCACGTGCGCTGTCCGTTTCGATGCATAGAATGATCAACTGAACGGTAAAAAGTATAGCGGGCCAGAATTCAGCGAAACAATAACAGCGGAAACCATGACCAATCCTTTGTTTGCTGTATTTCAGGATGGCTTTCTGGCTTAAAAACAAGTTACGATGATTCCGGGATAGTTACCCAGGTTTTTTCAGCGTTACCAATTCGCGAAACTCGAAACACATCACCAACGTAACAGCTCAATGAAGTATTTCAACGGCTTCCGGACATCTGGCAGGCGATTTGCGACGCCCAGGTTCCCCGCAATGCTTATTCCTGTTATCTTGCCGCGCCGTCAAAAGCAATGCAGCGGTAATCCTCGTTGATCAACCCAGCGATTTGCTGCTGTACCCGCTCCCGATCGTACTGTTCGACATGGAGCCTCCTGCTTGCCGCTCCCATGCTCGCTCTCAGCTCCTTATCGACTATCAGCCGCTGGAGCGCCTCGATCCACTCGTCATCGCTTATTACGAGAAATCCGTTGACCCCGTTGTTGATGGCCGCCTTGTTCGCACCGACATCCGATGCGACGACAGGTTTGCCATAGGCCATGTACTGGATCAGTTTGAAAGCGCACTTGCCCCGGCACCACTCGTCATCGGTGAGCGGCATGATACCGATGTCTATATCTGCCAGCCACTTTTTTTCGTTCTCGGACGACCACTCGCTCAGCTCCCACTCCGTTCTGACGCCTTCCGGAAGTCTTTTGCTCATGATGGAAAAGCGGATGCCTGGATGCTTTTGCTGAACCGATCTCAGCGCATGGTCGATGATTTTGAGAAAATAGAGATTGGATGCGATGCCGATCCAGCCGATGGTGACGCTCTTGCCGTTGTGGCCATTGCCGTTCACGAGCAGTGGCGTACTGAAGGCGGTCGGCACCAGGTGAACCTTGCGGTTATACTGTTCCGCGTAGGATTTGAGCGCCTCGCTGCCGGCAAAAATCAGCGCGGAGCGTTTCAGCGTGCTGGCGATCCAGTTGAGCTTCATCCGGCTTTCAGGCAGTTCCTTGCCTGTCAGCATGACCTGCTTGACATAGATAGCGTCATCAAAATCGAAGATCAATCTCGATTTTCGTGAGAGCAGCCATGTGAAAAGAGGCGGAAACACTTTGCGCTGTATCCAGACATAGTCGTAATTACTGCAAATCGAGAGTGCGCTCATGACATTGTTCAGGGACTTCTTGCCGGATACGCACATCGAATCGATCTGGATGCCGTACTCTTTCCAGTGCGGCAGAAATTGTCCAATCCGGTAACGATAACTTGGGCGATGCGGGGCGAGATGCAGGCACAACACTTTGATCATAAAGCTGGAGTTACTGATGTGATGTGAATCACAATTGTTACTAATTGAGAGCGAAGATTAACTTCTTAAATCAAAAGAGTTAACCGATAGAGGAATAAAAGAAAGACTCCGTCATTTTAAGAGGAGCTTCCGTCAAGGCGCATCCGAATACTCATTGTGGCCGTGCATAGGACTATAGCAGGATTGTACAGCTTGATACGTCAGAATATAGCTTTTTCTTTCAATGAAAGTATATTTTGACAGAAGAATTACCCTGAAAGATGATGTAAGAAAATCAGGA
>JAAXWU010000091.1 GCA_013334855.1 Chlorobaculum sp.
CTCTCAATTATTATCACTTACGTTCGAGCATGAAATATACCGTAACAGCAATGGAGGGCGGGCTGGTCAATGCCGATATCCTCGTTGAGTTTTTCACCAAGAAGGAGATGAAACGCGATGCGGCAAAGGTGCTCGCGGGCCTCGGCATCAATGCGAGTCCCGATGGCGACTTCAAGGCCGCTGCGGGCGAGATCGCGCTGCTCTACCGCCAGGCATCGGGCGACGAGGCGACGCGAGTGCTGCTCGCCGGAATCGGAGAGGGCAAGGAGGTTGCGGATTATCGCAAAGCCGCCGAAGCGGTCGCCCGAAAGGCGGTCGATCTGCATCTCGGCGTGCTCGCCATCGATTGCTCGCCGATTGATGACTGGTCGAAACACTCGAAGCAGAAGCCGGAGGAGCTGGTGGCCACGCTTGTCGAGGGTATCCTGTACGGCGCGTATCGCTTCGACCGCCTGAAGAGCGGCAAGCTCGACAAGGAGGAGAAGAAGGAGAAGGCCGAGAAGCCCAAGGAGATCGAGGAGCTGGTGCTGGCCGGATGCGGCAACCGGCTCGACGCCATCGAAAAGGGGGCTGGAAAGGGGATGATTGTCGGCTTGTGCCAGAACCGCGCAAGAGACCTCGTCAACCTGCCGGGCAACCATCTCTCCGCCGAAGCGCTGGCGGATGCGGCTGTCGAGGCGGGCAAACGCGGCGGCTTCGAGGTGACGGTGTTCGATAAAGCGAAAATCAGTGAACTCGGCATGGGCGGTCTGCTCGCCGTCAACAAAGGCAGCCAGGAGCCGCCAACCTTCACCATTCTCGACTACAAACCGAAGGGCAAAACGAAAAAGACGGTCGCGCTGGTCGGAAAGGGCGTCACCTTCGACTCCGGCGGCATTTCGCTCAAGCCCGCCCAGGGGATGGAGGAGATGAAATCGGACATGTCGGGAGCCGCCGCGGTGATCGCCACGGTCGAGGCCGCCGCGGGGCTTGGGCTGCCGTTCAGGATTGTCGGTCTCATACCGGCCACCGACAACATGCCGAGCGGCTCGGCGCAGATGCCGGGCGACGTCATCACGACCATGTCGGGCATTACGGTCGAGGTGGGCAACACCGACGCCGAGGGTCGCCTGATCCTCGCCGATGCGCTCACCTACGCCAAAAAAGAGTACGATCCCGACGTGATCGTCGATCTGGCGACGCTCACCGGTGCCTGCATCGTGGCGCTTGGCAGTACGGTCGCAGGACTTTTCAGCAACGATGATGATCTGGCGAAGAGCATTTTCAACGCAGGGCAATCCTCGGGCGAAAAGGTTTGGCAAATGCCCCTCTGGGACGAGTACGACGAGCTGATCAAGTCCGACGTAGCCGATGTGCACAACACCGGCGGGCGCGGCGCGGGTTCAGTGACGGCGGCCAAGTTCCTCCAGAAGTTCATCGACGGCCACAAGCGCTGGGCGCATATCGACATCGCAGGCCCAGCATTTCCGGCCAAAGGGGGATCGAAGACGCCGGGCGCGACCGGTTTCGGCGTGCGCCTCGTGCTCGATCTGCTCAAGAGCTGGTCATGAGAAGAGCCAGGGAGTCATTCCGTTAACAAAGCGTAGCATTGTCATTTATGTCAGCGGTCAGGCAGAATCCGGTGGTGATCGTTCCCGGCGTACTTTTCTGGGACTCCCTCTATGAGGTGATGAAGGAGGCGCTCTGTGCCTCGGTACCGGCGGAGAAGATCGCTATCGCGCCGATCAATATTGTTGACTGGATCGGTTTTCCGCCATCGCCCGAGCGTTCGACCAACCGTGTCATGGCGGTGCTCGACCGGACGGTGCGTCGCATGGCGTCGAAATTTCCCGGCGAGCCGGTCACTATTGTCGCGCACAGCGGCGGTGGCACGGTGGCCATGATCTATCTGCTGGAACAGCCGTTTCAGGGCGATGTATATGCCGTCAATGGCATGGTTGGCAGGCTGGTCACGCTCGGCACGCCATTTCATACGCACGAGTATTTCGCAAAAATCAAAACCGATTTTATTTTCAGCCATCTCAGGCCGGACTTTTTCCGAAAGCAACAGGTGGTATCGGTTGTCAGCGATCGGTACAAAGGCTCGCTCGATGGCGGTTTTACCGAAAAACTGTGTTATATGTTTTACCGGGGAGTGACCGACGACGGGAATCTTGCCGGAGATGGCGTCGTGCCAGCGAAAAGCTGTTTTCTGGAAGGCGCTGAAAATGTTACTATACCCGAATGCGAACATTTGCCAGCCCCGCATACAAGGTGGTATGGTACCAAAGATGGAGTAAAACAATGGATAGCGTGGCTTTGAAGCCATTCAGACGCATCGTCGTCATCATGCTGGCGGGAGCGATCATCATGACGATCTCCTCCTGCACCCGTAACGAGCGGAAAAAAGAGGAAGAGAAGCATATCGAGTCGATGATGTCCATTCTTGTCCAGGTGCAGAAAAATCTTGGACGGATTCGCCAGAAAGAGGCCGTGGTCGTCCGGCTTTCGTCCGATGTGGAGGGACGCAAGCCGCAAAGCGCCGAGCAGATTGGCCGGGAGATCAACACCAATATCCGTTTCATCGACTCCACGCTGACGGCCAGCAGGGATCTGGTCACGACGCTTGAACAGCAGAACCACGAATCCCAATACCGGATTGCGGCGCTTGACCGCATGACAGGCCAACTGAAGGGGGAACTCGACAAGAAGAGCGTGGAAGTTGGCGCCATGAAAGGGGAGATTTCAAAGTTGAGCAGGCAGATCGCCAGGCTCACCAACACGGTCGATGTCATGGACGAGGCGAGCGATGACCAGGAAGCGCAGATGGTCAGGGCCTATTATATTATCGGCACATTCGATCAACTGGTCGCCAGGGGAATTCTGCAGCCGCCGGGCACGTTTTCCCGTTTTCTCGGCGTAAGGCCAGTGCTGACCAACGATTTCGATATTCGCCCGTTCAGGCAGGTCGATATCACCGAAACCAAGGATATTTATTTCAACAGACCAGCCAGCAATCTGCATATCATCACCCCGCATACCAGGGGTTCGTATGAGCTTGTTGGCGGCAAAACCTCCTCGCTTCTCTTGATCAGGAACGAGGCGGAGTTCTGGAAGAAGTCGCGTTGCCTCATCATCATGGTGGAGTGAGCGTTGCCGAGAAGGAGATCGCTTGTCTTTACGCCAGACAGGCTTTTTGGGTAGCCAAAAATTGATCTTCCGCAATGAGCTGGAAGGCTCAGTCTTATTCTGATCAACATAATTAGGGAGTGCATGAAGATAACCATATTCGGGTCCGGTTACGTCGGCCTTGTGACTGGCGCCTGTTTTGCCGAAGTTGGCAATGACGTACTGTGCGTCGATATAGACGAGAACAAGATCAATCGTCTCCTGAAGGGGGAAATTCCTATTTACGAGCCAGGTCTTGACGAGATGGTCGTAAACAATATTCGCGAAGGACGGCTCAGATTCACCACCAGCATCACCGAGGGGGTCGATTTCGGCCTCTACCAGTTCATCGCCGTCGGCACGCCGCCCGACGAGGATGGCTCGGCTGACCTCAGCCATGTGCTGAGCGTTGCCGACAGCATTGGTCGCAACATGGAGGATTACCGCATTGTGATCGACAAATCGACGGTTCCGGTCGGAACGGCCGATCTGGTAAGCGAGACGATACGGACGGTTCTGGCGGAACGGGGCAAAGCGCTCGATTTCGACGTCGTCTCCAACCCGGAATTCCTGAAAGAGGGTAACGCCGTTGACGATTTCATGAAGCCCGATCGCATCATCGTCGGCGTGGACAATCCGCGCACCAAGGAGCTTCTGCGCAACCTCTACGCGCCGTTTAACCGCAGTCACGAGCGCTTTATCGCCATGGACATCCGCTCGGCGGAGCTGACCAAATATGCGGCCAACGCGATGCTCGCCACCAAGATCAGCTTCATGAACGAGATCGCCAACATCGCCGAACGGGCCGGGGCGGACGTCGAGGCGGTGCGCAGGGGCATCGGCTCCGATTCGAGGATCGGCTTCGCCTTCATCTATCCCGGCGCGGGTTACGGCGGCTCCTGTTTCCCCAAGGATGTGCAGGCGCTGGAGCGCACGTCGCGGAAGCTTGGCTACGATTCGCGAATCCTGCAAGCGGTCGAGGCTGTCAACGACGATCAGAAACTAAGTCTCGTCTCCAAGATTCGCGACCATTTCGACGGCGATCTCAAGGGGCGCGTCATCGCGGTATGGGGGCTGGCCTTCAAGCCGAACACCGACGACATGCGCGAAGCGCCGAGCCGCAAGGTGATGGAGGAGTTGTGGAAGGCGGGGGCGACCGTCAGGGCTTACGACCCGGTTGCCATGCACGAAGCGCGGCGAATCTATGGCGACCGGCCCGATCTGGTGCTGGTGGAGCATCCCGACGATGCGCTCAAGGGTGCCGACGCGCTGGTTATCATCACGGAGTGGATGGTCTTCCGCAGCCCCGATTTCGAGCTGATCAAAAGCTCCCTGAAAGAGCCGGTCATTTTCGACGGCAGGAACATCTACAGCCCCGACATGGTGGAACAGATGGGCATCAGCTATTACTCCATCGGCCGCCGCCCCCGTCTCGTTCAATGATCTCTCCTTATCGAGCCGTTCCCGGTCGGCATTCGACCTTCCGACCGGGAAAATGCTCCAGCGGGCCGTTTCCTTGGCCCAGCCTCCATGATGCTCCCGCCTGCAAAGCTTCTCTCGTATAGGCGATAGCGCTTTCCACGGCCTCATTCATCGGCAACCTTTTTGCCAAGCCGCACGCGATAGCCGACGAGAGCGTGCACCCTGTGCCGTGCGTGTTGATCGTCTCGATTTTCGGATTCGAGTACCAGAAAAATCTCCCTTCGTGCAACAGGCAGTCGTTACAGCGCTCACCCTCTCCATGCCCGCCCTTGACCAGCACCGAACGCGCCCCTTGCAGGTGTAATTCTGCCGCTATTTTTTCGATTTCGTCTTGCGATGCGGGTGCTTTGTCGCGGCCTGTCAGCACCGTTGCCTCAGGCAGATTAGGGGTGATCAGGCTGGTCAGAGAAAAAAGCCTTTGCATCGAGGCCATATTCTTTGCCTCGAACAGCGATTTCCCGCTCGATGAGCGCAAAACGGTGTCGAGCACGACCGGAACCCCGTCGAGGCTTTCGATGAGCCTTGCGACCGTTTCTGCCGCTTCAGGTGAGCCAAGCATTCCAATCTTGATAGCATCGATGCGAATATCAGCGGCAATCGTCTCGAACTGTTCGGCGATGAATGCGGGTGGAATCTCGTGAATCGACCGCACTCCTAGCGTGTTTTGCGCCGTCACGGCAGTGATGACGCTCAGGCCGTAGCAGTCGTTTGCGGCGATGGTTTTCAGGTCGGCCTGAATTCCCGCCCCGCCGCTGCCGTCCGAACCGGCGATGGTCAGCACGGTGGTGTAGTTCCGCGTCAAGTTCATTGCCGGATCATTCTTACCAGTTCGCGGGCCGCAGCCGCAGGATCGTCGCTTTCGGATACCGCCGCGATGACCGCGATGCCCGATGCCCCAGCGCGGATTACCTCGGCGGCGTTCTTCAGCTCGATCCCGCCGATGGCGATGACTGGCAACTGCGCGACGTTGCGGATTGGCTTTATCGCCGCCGTACCGAGCGGCGGCGAGGGCTTGTCTTTGGAGTATGTCGGGAAGATGTGCCCCACGCCGATGTAGCTCGCGCCATCCGCTGCGGCTTTCACGGCTTCCTCCGCGCATGAAACCGAGACGCCGATAATCGCCTCCGGGCCGAGCAGGGCGCGGGCGGCGGAGGCGGGCATATCCTGCTGGCCGAGATGCACGCCATCGGCTTGCATGGCCAGAGCTATATCGACACGGTCGTTGACGATAAAGAGCGCCTGAGCCTCCCGGCACAGCTCCTGAATCCTGACCGCCCACTCGAAAAGCTGTCGGCCAGAGGCTGTTTTTCTTCGCAATTGCACCATTCCCGCGCCGCCTTCAAGGGCCATGCGGGCCAGTTCGACGGGATCGGATTGCTCATCGGTGATGACGCAGAGGAGTCTTCGTGGCAGGCTCATGAGGGCATGAATGAGAGATAGCGGCTGACGGTTTCCGGCATCGATCCGGCATCGAGAAATGGTGTGAGCGCGGCGACGCCCCAGGCTCCGCATTCGATGCAGGCGAGCGCTTTATCGGGTGTGATGCCACCGACGGCGAAGACCGGAATGCGTACTTTTTCGCAAATTTCCTGGAGTTGCTCCAACCCTTGAGGAGGCCCAAAAGGAGCTTTCGACGGTGTGTGGAAGAGTGGGCCGAAAAGCAGGTAATCGAGGCCCGCTGACGAGGCTTTCAGCGCGACGGTTTCGCTATGGGCGCTTTGTCCTACAATCAGACCTCGGGCGGTCTTCCGTACGGTATCGGCAGGGCATGAGGATTCAGGAAGGTGTACGCCCTTGGCTCCCGATGCGAGCGCGATGTCGAAGCGTTCGTTGACGGTGAGCAGCGAACCGGCAGCATCGATAAAGGGCGCGATCTCGTGGCAAAGCATCCAGAGCGAGGCGGCGTCGAGCATTTTCTCACGAATCTGGAAGATCACCGGCGCGGAGCGGGCGAGAGCCTGAGCCTGCTTCAGAACGAGGCCGCGCTGCGCGAGATGTTCGCCGCCACTGCTGACAATCATCAGCCGGGGGAGTGAGGGATGTTTTCCTGCCATAGATACTATTTCTGGCACAATAACTATTTTTCAAAGGATTCCCAATGCCGGAAAATTCCACCTGGCAACTCAGGTTTTCCGGCCTTTTTTCAAGCAAAACATAACAACAGCGATGGCATCAAATGAAGAAAATCTGAGACGCTCAGGCATTGTCCTGCCTGAATTACCCGCCCCTGCCGGACTGTATCGTCCCGGAATTCGCGTTGGCGACATGATCTATACCTCAGGTCAATTGCCGCTGGTCGGCGGGAAACTGATCGAGCCTGGAGGAAAGGGGAGCGTCAGCTTCGAGCGTGAAGAGGAGGCGACTATAGCCGCAAGAACGGCGGCGCTCAATGCGATTGCCGTATTGCGTTCCGTTGCCGGAACCCTCGATGCCGTAGCGAATATCGTGAAGTTAACCGTCTATGTGTCCAGCGCCGAAGGATTCACGAATCAACACAAGGTGGCCAATGGAGCCTCGGAACTTATCGGTGAAGTTTTCGGAGACACGGGCCAGCATGTCCGTAGCGCCATTGGCGTTAAAGTCCTTCCTCTCGATGCCAGTGTGGAGATCGAAATGGTCGCGAATTGTCCAAGGTATTGAGAGTAGATTGGTGATAAAAACTCTTCAAAAGTCAAAAAAAGCAGCCAGAAATTTTAAACTAAGGCTGCTTTTTTATGTGATAAAATTTCAATAAATATTTATAATTATTAATTAATAAAAGCTGATATATCTTTATAATATCGCGTTCTGTTTGTGTTTTTGTGATGTAATCGAGTTACTTAAAATAATTAAAGTAATTATTAAATAAATAAATCTAAGATATTTTATTAAAAATACTTAGTATTATTTGATTAAAATTAGTATAATCATGTTATGATGATTATAAATCGATATTTGTTGCTTATTGTATTTATATTTATTGTTATTTATTTATATTAATAGTAGTTTTCTTTATTGTTTGATATGTTTTAGATGAAGTGTGTTTTAATTATTTAATATCTGCTTGTTAAAATAAGAGTGAAGCTCATAATAATTCGAATTAATATTGAGTTATTCAGATTCTATATGTATCTATTTTGTTGGTAATATTATTTTTCCTTTCATGGTTAAATGTCATTTTAATTCGTGGCCAAAGGAGCAAGGTTGTGGGGTTTTGCTGTCGCGGTTTTCCTGATGGGATCGTTAATGACGTGAACTCCCCTTCTCTTCGGTACCATTGGCGGTAGTAGATTGTCATGCTTTATTGTCCGGTTTTCGCTGATCTGTCGTTTTCGCTCTGCGCCCGTGTCACATCCTGCTCATGAATTCCGTTTCCGGAATTCATGAATTCTCCCGCCGTTTCATTATCATATAGTTACAAGGGTTTACCGTGAATGCGAACTGTCCGGTAAACTCCAAATCCACAGTCAACCTGATGCTTTCTCTATGTCTCGTATATTCAGTATCCTTCTCATTATTTTTGTCGGGGCGTTCGGTTATTTTATCGGATGGCGGATGAATAGCGGGACGGGAGGTAAAATGGGCGATGCCTTTACTATTATCAGGTCGTATTACGTAGATCCGGTCAATGCCGACAGCCTCC
>JAAXWU010000092.1 GCA_013334855.1 Chlorobaculum sp.
TTCTGAGCGACGTGCCCTCGATGTTCTACGACGGCATCATGCCGCTCGACGTGGCGCTGGTGCACGTCTCGCCGCCGGATCGCCACGGCTACTGCTCGCTCGGCGTGTCGGTCGATGCCGCCCGGGCCGCCGTGCATACGGCAAAGCACGTCATCGCGCAGGTCAACCCGAACATGCCGCGCACCCACGGCGAGGGGCTGCTCCATGTCAGCAAGATTCATTCGCTCGTCGAGGTGGACGATCCGCTGCCGGAGACGCCGCGCCATGAGCTGACCGACGTCGAACGCCAGATCGGCCAGCATATCGCCTCGATTGTCGAGGATGGCGCGACGCTGCAAATGGGCATCGGCGCGATTCCCGACGCCACGCTTGCCGCGCTCGCCGGCCACAAAGACCTCGGCATCCATTCGGAGATGTTCTCCGACGGCGTGGTCGAGCTGGTTGAAAAAGGGGTGATCAACGGACGCTGCAAGAGGACGCACAACGAGATCATCGTGGCCAGCTTCATCGTTGGCAGCCGCAAGCTCTACGATTTCGTGGACGACAACCCGCTGGTCGAGATGCTCGGCTCGGACTACGTCAACGATACGAAGGAGATCAGGAAAAATCCCAAGGTCACGGCCATCAACAGCGCCATCGAGATCGACATGACCGGCCAGGTGTGCGCCGACTCGATTGGCATCCGGCACTTCTCCGGCGTGGGTGGCCAGATGGATTTCATCCGCGGCGCGGCGCTCTCGCCCGGCGGCAAACCGATCATCGCCCTGCCCTCAACCACCAGCAAGGGCGAGTCGCGCATAGTGCCGCACCTCAAGCCGGGCGCGGGCGTCGTGACGACTCGGGCGCACGTGCAGTACGTCGTCACCGAATACGGCATCGTCAACCTGCACGGCAAGAACCTTCGTCAGCGAGCCGAAGCGATGGCCACGATCGCCCACCCCGACTTCCGCGAAGAGATCCTCCGCCAGGCCCACGCACTTTTCGGACGGAAAAGCAATTGTTTAATTGATAATGGATAATGGATAATGGATAATGGATAATGGATAATGGATAATTAGGGGATTCTGGCTGGGCGGTACCGAATGTCCGCTCAGCCGGGGTCTACGGCAGAATCGTCCGTTTTCCCCCTTTCGTCCTTTCCGTCTCTGAAGTCCTTGCTGTCCTTTTCCCCCAAACGCAAAAACGGCTGCCTTTTCCGGACAGCCGTTTCGCGTTAAGTCTTATGTGTTCCGCTCTTTCTTACGGCTTCACGGCCTGAACGAGCAGGTGGTCGTACTTTCTTACCATGGTGACGTCGGTGTAGCCGATGGCTTCCAGCAGATCCTTGTAGCGGGCCTGCTCCTTGAAGCCGAGCACCGAGAAGGGCATTCCTGCGCCGAGGATGTAGTGGCTCAGGTAGTCGAAGTTCGGGTTTTCCGCGTCGTCGATCACCATGTCGAGAATCAGCAGACGACCGCCGGACTGCATGGCGTCGAACGCCTTCTTGCACATGATGGTCGAGAGCTGCTCGTTGGCCGAGTAGAGAATACGGCAGAACATGACCGCGTCGGCTTCCGGGTAGGACTCCTTGTAGATGTCCACCGCGATACCGCGCAAGCGGTCACCTACGCCCTTCTCGGCGGCGTTCTCGTTGACCAGGCCGATTGCGCCCGGCAGGTTCAGGATCGTGGAATCGAGTTCCGTGAAGTGCTTGACCAGAGCCGCCGAAATGTCACCGATACCACCGCCTACGTCGATCATTTTCCTGACGCCGTCGAGCCTGGCCTCTTCAAGCAGGAGCTGGATGGCGAACTTGGCGTTGCTGCGGTGAATCTCCTCGAAGTAGAGGTTATCCTCGCGGGTGACTGGCGGATAGGGAACCTGACCCTTGAAGTTCTTCTGACCCTTGACGGCCTGGGAGAGACCCATGTAGAAGTCGTCGGCAAGGAAGCCCATCGCCCTGGCGACCGGCAACTGGTGCAGGTTCGGCTCTTTGGGGTTCGGCGAGAACATGTACTCGGCAAACGGCGTCAATGACCATTGTCCATCCTCCTGGCTGATGACCTTCATCTGGCGGAGCGTCTCGAGAAGCATTTCGAGGCGGGGCGGCACCGAAGCGGTATCGGCGGCCAGCGTCGCGGTGTCTTTCGGGCCTTCGGTCATGTGGCTGAAAAGATCGAGTTCGATGGCGGCTTTCATGCAGCTGAACTCGATGAGGCCCTTGAAGACCAGCTCGTTAGCCCTGTGGTAGTAGTTCAGGAGGTCATTGTTGCTCATTGTCGATAATTGTCTTTATTAGATATGAGAGACGAATAGAAAAACAGCGAGTGCTGGCGCACGTTAATTTGTCATGCAATTTATCCCAAAAAGAGCTGTTAACCAACAGCGAGCCCAATAAATCGTCGTGACCGCCTGCATGGGCGGGATGTTCTCTGGATTGAAGTCAACCGCGTTTTCCGGCTCGCGGAAGGCGCATAAACAAAGGAGTTCATCATGTTATCCAGTCTGTCCAGACTCACCCCGGAGCAGCTCGAAGAGATACGCTCCCTCGAACAGAAGCTCGGTAAGACATTGCTCTCATTTTCAAGCTACGATGTCGTCTCGGACGACATGAGCGAAGCCGACCTCGCCACGCTCAAAGCGCTCGAAGAAAAACTCGGCACGATGCTCGTGGCGGTCAAGGGATTGCAGAAGGGGTGAAAAGAAGAGCGATATTCTCTTCCCTGGGAGCGCCAAGCTCCAGCTTGGCATCTCGATAATAACCTTGTCTGGCGATACGTGAATTATTTTGAGTCCGGGTTGATGTGGAGCCTTTGGCTCCATTGCCGAGCTGGAGCTCGGCGCTCCCGGCTTTGGAACAGCAACGCCCAGTTCTTCTGCTCACGCCTACCTCATCCCGATCAGCGCGAGCATTCGGCCTGTTTTGCCGTTGTCGCGACGGTAGGAGAAAAAGAGGTCTTCGTCCCGGAATGAGCAGTATTCGGAGCACTGCACCTGCGACGGCGGGATGCCCGCTTCGAGGAGCTGGTCGCGGCTGGCTGCCGAGAGGTCGAGCAGGAGCTTCCCCTCGCCGGATGGCGATGGTTTGAGATACTGGCGGTCGAAGCGGGCGGCCACCTCGCCGCCGATTTCGTAGCGCTCGCCGGAGATGCCGGTACCGACCCAGGCGAGGCAATCCTCCGGGCGTGTGCCGAAGGCGTCGCGCATGGCGTGGACAGTCTTTTCCGCGATCCGCCCCGCCGCGCCCTGCCATCCCGCATGAGCCGCGCCGGATGCGCCTGTCCGGCGGTCGTGGACGAGAATCGGGTAGCAATCCGCCGTCATGATGCCGACGAAGAGGCCGCGAACGTTGGTGATGAGCGCGTCGTAGCCGTCGAGGTTGCCCGGCGCGGTGACAAGCGCGACTTCCGTACCATGCACCTGCCCGGTCGTCACGATGCTCTCGGGGCTGATCTCCAGATATTCGCATAGCCGCCGGTAGTTCTCCCTCACATGCTCCGGATCGTCACCAGTATGCCACGCAAGATTCAGCAAATCCTGCGGCGCAACGCTCACCCCGCCCGAGCGAGTCGTCTGAAGCGCCACAAGGTTGGGAATGGCGGAGAAGATGGAGGGGTGAAGGGGATCGATGGCTGGGGGGTGGCGCATGGTGCTTCGGTTGCGATTATCGGGATTGGTGGATGATTTTAAAGTACTGTCAATTCAACACCAAACAGTCTTGTACATTCCCCGTCATTGCGAGGAGCATAGCGACGTGGCAATCCATGCGGAATCAGTGAAAGCAGTTAAAGATGGATCGCCACGTTCCGACAGGTCGGGACTCGCGATGACGAATCTCCGTTATTTTTCTTTTGACATATCATTACCAATGTAGGGATTTTTGCGGATTACCACCTTCGACGAACTGAACCGGATCGAGACAATGTGCTGATTTTACAAGGTTTTCTACGGATGAAATACTAAATTCATAAAGTATTCAGTGGTGGCTTGCAGGGTTGAAAATGCGGCCCGATCGGTCTGATTCGTCGGTTTGGACAGGCAATATTTTCAATGTCAAACTTTCATTTATTAGCGGAGTAAATGATTATGTTAAAATCAAAAAAACGTTCCGTCAAGAAAGAACCCGAAGTCAACAGACACGGTGAGTATATCAAAATAGGCGGTTCACCTGTGCGAGGTTTGACCCTTCGCAAAATCCTACGAGGTCATACAAACTCAATAAACCGTATCGCTTGGTCTCCAGATGGCAAATACCTTGCCTCTCCGTCAAACGATCAAACCGTTCGGATTTGGGATCCGATTACAGGGTATTGTGACAGAATTATTGAAGGGGGTTCAGGAGAGGTTATAAGCGTGGAATGGTCACCTGATACTCAACACATTGCATTAGTCCACAATGATGATGTTAGTATCCAAATATGGGACGTTTTAAATCAAAAACGGGAAGCTATCATCGCCGGGCATCAAAAAAGTATTTCCAGCTTAATATGGTCTTTAGATGAAAATACCCTTGTATCAGGGTCATATGATGGAACTATAAGATTTTGGGATTTACGTTGTGGAATGGAATTGAAAAATTACCGAGTTCCCTCAGGGGGTATAGCTAGAATTGCGTTATCTCCAGATAAACGTATTGTCGCATCAGGAGGAAATTATGAAAACCCATCGATATTTCTTTGGGATGTGGATTCCGATCACATAATCTGTGAATTTCAAGGGCATAAACAATATGTTTCTGATTTAATATGGGCTTCTGATGGACAGAAATTGTACTCTGCTTCTGGTGATAAAACACTTAGAATTTGGGATATTGCAAATCAATGTCAAATATTAAGCGTTGAACGACATACTGATTATGTTACAAGCATGATAATGACCTACGATGGTTTATTTTTAGCTTCTAAGGGGGCTGATAACACTGTCAAGATATTGCGTAATAGTGAATTGTCAATGGTTGCTGAAATTTCTGAATCTTGTCGTTTTTCATTCAAAACCAACTCTGGAATAGCTTTTCACCCCCATCTTCCCATCCTCGCCACTCTTGGAGAAAACGACACCATTATCCGCATATGGGAACTGGATGAAGACGTTCTCCTCGGTAAAGCGAAAGAGAGTGTCAACTATACCACGGCAAAGCTCGTCCTCGTCGGTGATTCGGGCGTGGGAAAAACGGGGTTGGGGTGGAGGTTGGCGCATGGGGAGTTCAAGGAGCATGCTTCGACGCATGGGCAACAGTTCTGGCCGGTTTCGCAGTTGAATCTCAAGCGCAAGGATGGAACCGATTGCGAAGCGGTGCTGTGGGATTTGGCGGGGCAGCATGTGTACCGGCAGGTGCACTCCATCTTTCTTGATAACGTTTCCGCCGCGATGGTGCTTTTCGATCCCACCAACCGTCAGGAGCCGCTCAAAGGTGCACAGTTCTGGCTGGAGCAGCTCAAGGGCAAGGGGGCACTTCCGCCAACGGTGCTGGTCGGCGCGCGCGTGGATCGCGGCGCTCCCGCCCTTTCGCAAACGGAGCTGGATCAATTCTGCCAGCGCTACGGCATCAAGGGTAAATACATTTCCACGAGTGCATTAACCGGTGACGGGCTGGACGAGTTGCTTGACATTCTCAAGGAGCAAATCCCCTGGGACGAGATGACCGCCACAGTGACCACAGTCACCTTCAAGCGCATCAAGGATTACGTGCTGTCGCTGAAGGAGAAGACGGATCGCAAAGGAGTGCTGGTCACGCCGGACGCGCTTCGCGCCCAACTGCAAGCGACCGACAGCGAGTGGAACTTCACCGACGCGGAGATGATGACCGCCGTCGGCCATCTTGAAACGCACGGCTACGTCTCCATCCTCAGCAATTCGGCGGGCGAGCGTTTCATCCTGCTGACACCGGAACTGCTGGCCAGCCTCGCCGCGTCGATCATGCTGTTGGCGGACAAGAATCCGCACGAACTCGGCGCGATCAGCGAAACGGAGCTGCTTGGCGGCAACGTCTCCTTCGACGATCTCAAAGGGCTGGACAACGAGGAACGGCAAATCCTCATCGACGCAGCCATCCTGCGCTTCCTCGAACACAACATCTGCTTCCGCGAAACCCTCAATAGCGACACGCTGCTCATTTTCCCCAGCCTCATCAAGCAGAAGCGCCCCTTGCAGGACGACCTGCCCGCGACGGACGACATCTCCTACGTGGTGCGCGGGCGCGTCGAGAATCTCTACGCCTCGCTTGTCGTGCTGCTTGGTTACACGCCATCGTTCATGCGCATCAACCAGTGGCAGAATCAGGCGCAGTACGAAATGCGGGAGGGCGAGATGTGCGGCTTCCGCATGATCGAAGAGCGCGAAGGCGAAATCGAGTTCGTGCTCTATTACGGCGACGCTATGCAGAAAAGCGGGCGCGACAAGTTCCAGGAGCTTTTCGAGCAATTCCTCTACCAGCGCGACGTGGAGGTAACGCGCTTTCCGCCCGTCGTGTGCTCAAACAATCATCGGCTGGAGCGCAATACGGTGATCCGGCGAGTGCGCGAGGGCAAGAACTTCGCCTTTTGCGACGAGTGCGGCGATAAGGTCGATTTGCCTGATTTTGAAAAGCCGCAAACCATCGGCATCGGCGCATCGCCGTGGTTGCAAATCGAAGAGGCGATGGCGCGACTGCGCAGCCTGTACGAACAATATCTCACCAACATCAAAAGCTATCGTCGCGGCTGGGCGATTCCCCGCGCCTACATCAGCCGCCTGCCCGAACAGGAGCAGTGGGCCGGAAAACTCATCCACGACCTTCGCGATGCCGGGGTGTATATCGTTGACAAGGCCGAAGAGATCCAGGCGGACGATTTTGTGATTGTGCTGAGCACGTCGGCTTACGAGAAAGCGTATAAAACTTCGACCTCTGCAATTTCTACCGACGCGCAGACAATTCGCGCCCGTCTTGCAAGCGCAAAGAAAAAAGTGCTGTCGCTGGCCTGCGAAGGGAAGATGAGTAAACACGAGTTCGAAGAGTGCGATCCCGGCAATTTCTGCGACGAAACGCACTACGCCGTCAGCTTCTTCAATCTGGTGATGGAGCTCTACGCCATCCCGCTTCACCACAAAGGGTTCGAGCCGCTGCGCCAGTCCCTGCATCATCAATGGGAGCAAACGCTTGCGGGCAAAGAAGTTCCGGTCGAAACATCAACAGAGCTCAAGCTCTTCATCAGCTACTCGCACGAAGACGAGACATTCAAGGACGAATTGGCGACAATGCTTGCCGGTCTGCATCGTCGCGGCATTGTAGATGTGTGGCATGATCGGCGCATGAGAGGCTGGGGAGGAATGGCATAAGGCAATCAATACCGCGATTGACGAAAATGACCTCGCGCTATTGCTCGTCAGTCCTGATTACCTCGCCTCGCGCTTCATTCAGGAAAAAGAGCAGCCAATACTCTTGCAGCGTCGAGAGGAAATGAAATCTCGCGTCATCCCTATCCTCGTCCGCCCGTGCCTGTGGCAAAGCGAACCGGCGCTTGCCGACATCCAGGCTTTGCCGAGAGATGATCAGGCGATCATCACCTTCCCAAAAGAGAACGGCGCACGCGATCAAATCTGGAAGGCGATTGCGCAAGAGATCGAAAGACGGGCAAAGGAGAAGCGCTGAGAAGCCCTGATGTTCCGGCGGGAAGTGTTATCTTATGCTACAGGCAGTGAGTAACAAATTTTACCGTTCAGTTATGAAAATTCTCGTTATCGGCGGCGCGGGGTATATCGGCAGTCATGTGGCTCGCGAGTTTCTCGACCGGGGCTATGAGGTTACGGTGTTCGACAACCTCTCCACGGGCAGGGAGGCGAACCTGTTCAGCGAGGCTGAATTCGTGCGTGGCGATGTCCTCGATACTGAGGCCGTGTCGGCGGTTATGCATCGGGGTTTTGACGGCTGTGTGCATCTCGCGGGACTGAAAGCCGCCGGGGATTCAATGGTAAATCCAGACAAGTTTTCCGTGCAGAATATCTGCGGCGCGGTTTCGGTGATCAATCAGGCGGCGGCGCACGGCATCCGGTGTTTTCTTTTTTCTTCTTCGGCGGCAATTTTCGGCGATCCGCTCTATCTGCCAATCGACGAATCCCATCCCAAGGATCCGGCGAACTATTACGGATTCACCAAGCTTGAAATCGAGCGGATGCTTGAATGGTTTGACCGTCTGAAGGGGATGAAGTTCGCCGCTGTGAGGTATTTCAATGCCGCCGGATTCGATGTTCAGGGGCGGA
>JAAXWU010000093.1 GCA_013334855.1 Chlorobaculum sp.
AGTGCAATGAAGGCCAGTAGCGTGTAAAGACAAAAATGACGGATGGTTGTTTCAGTTTGCCTTTCGAATAACGAGGATTCGTCATCGCGAGTCCCGACCTGTCGGGAAGTGGCGATCCATCTTTACTGTCTTCGCCGATTCCGGATGGATTGCCATGTCGCGATGCTCGATTCTATGAACATGCGTTGTTTTGCCAGTATTTCACTATATCGGTAACGCATGTAATGTGATGGATGCTGGCAACAAAAGATTGGGCTGAAGCCCCGGGATTTTTCTGACTGGCTCTCCCCGGCTTGAAAGCCGGGGCAATGTGAATGTAAGAGAGCTGCATGTCCGACGGGCTAAAGCCCGCCTGAGTACAATTGGATTGCAACGTCCATGAGCAAGCTGCTTATGCTCCTAAGCAATTGCCCCGGACTTCAGTCCGGGGTTGAAGAAATAGAAAAATCAGGGCTTTAGCCCAATTTCTTTTTCAATGTTGTTTCCGCTTTTTCCCTGAGCAGATACATTTTGTTCAAGGTCCGTGTGCGGTATCGTGCCGGATACGGGAGGCTCGCAATGACGGGGAATGTACAAGACGGTTTGGTATTGACTTGACAGTAGACTGTAGCCTTCGGTAGTCAGGATAAACAAAGACGGGAATCTCGCGTTTCAATTCGACCGACGCCACTGTGTTGCCTTGTCGTCTGCCGTCTGGCGGATCGTCCTTCATCCACCTGAATGCCTCACCCGCACTCATCGTCCCGTGTTGTCCAGCAGTCGTCGTCGGAGTTGTATTGCGTGGAGTGGCGGAAGAGTATCCGTAGCCAATCGAACAAGAAGGCGCTCCACGTTGTCGCCCTCATTGATCGCCCAGAGACTCGACGACCAAAGCGAGCGACGGCTGACGCTCACTGATGCGAGGTGTGAGTGAAACTCGCGACAGGGGGTTTGGAACTCACTCCGTGACATAAAACGCAACAAGCCCCGTTCGGACTGACACGGGGCTTGTTGCGTGTGGATGGCTCGACAGCGCTTACTTGTCGTCGCCGTCGATCACTTCGTACTCGGCGTTGACCGCGCCGTCACCGCCCTTGCCTGGCTGACCTGCCTGGCCGTCGGTATGCGGCTGCGGGCCGGGCTGGGGTTCCGCGCCGGGCTGGCCGTAGAGGTCGGAAGCGGCGTCGCTCCAGACCTTGCTCAGCTCGTCCATCGCCGGTTTGATGGAGTCAGCACTGCCGCTCTTGTGCGCCTCTTTCAGTTTTTCGAGTGCGCTTTCGATGGCCGCCTTCTTGTCCGCCGGAAGCTTGTCGCCAAGCTCGGAGAGCTGTTTTTCGGTGCTGAAGATGAGCGAGTCGGCGGAGTTCTTGATGTCGATCTCCTCCTTGCGCTTCTGGTCTTCAGCGGCGTGGGCCTTGGCGTCCTGCTTCATCTTCTCGATCTCGACGTCGGTCAATTTGCCGCTCGCCTCGATCTTGATGCTCTGCTCCTTGCCGGTCGCCTTGTCCTTGGCCGACACGTTCAGAATGCCGTTGGCGTCGATGTCAAAAGTGACCTCGATCTGCGGAATGCCACGCGGAGCCGGGGGAATGTCGCCGAGGTGGAAGCGGCCAAGGGTCTTGTTGTCGCTGGCCATCGGGCGCTCACCCTGCAACACGTGTACTTCGACCGAAGTCTGGTTGTCGGCGGCGGTCGAGAAGACCTCCTGCTTGCGGGTCGGGATGGTGCTGTTGGACTCGATCAGCCTGGTCATCACGCCGCCGAGGGTCTCGATGCCGAGAGAGAGCGGGGTGACGTCGAGCAGGAGCACGTCGGTGACGTCGCCCCTGAGCACGCCGCCCTGGATTGCCGCGCCGATGGCAACCACTTCGTCAGGGTTGACGCTCTTGTTCGGCTCCTTGCCGAAGAAATCCTTCACGAGGGTCTGCACCTTCGGGATGCGGGTCGATCCGCCGACCAGCACCACCTCGTCGATCTCCTTCATGTCGAGCTTGGAGTTCTTGACGGCGCGGCGGCAGGGATCGAGCAGCTTGTCGAACAGGTCTGCGCACATCGCCTCGAACTTTGCGCGGGTCAGGTTGATGACCAGGTGCTTCGGACCTTCCTGCGTCGCCGTGATGAAGGGGAGGTTGATTTCGGTGTCAGTGCGCGACGACAGCTCCACCTTCGCTTTCTCGGCGGCCTCTTTCAGTCGCTGCAAGGCGATGGCGTCCTTGCGCAGGTCGATCCCCTCCTGCTTCTTGAACTCGTCGGCCAGGTAATCGATGATCTTCTGGTCGAAGTCGTCGCCGCCGAGGTGCGTATCACCGTCGGTCGATTTGACCTCGAAGACGCCGTCGCCAAGTTCGAGAATCGAAATATCGAAGGTACCGCCGCCAAGGTCGAAGACGGCAACTTTTTCACTATGCTGCTTCTTGTCGAGGCCGTAGGCAAGCGCGGCGGCGGTCGGTTCGTTGATGATGCGCTTCACGTCGAGGCCCGCGATTCTGCCCGCGTCCTTGGTGGCCTGTCGCTGGGCGTCGTTGAAGTAGGCCGGCACGGTGATGACCGCTTCAGTCACCTTCTCGCCGAGGAAATCTTCAGCCGTCTGCTTCATCTTCTGAAGGATCATGGCCGAAATCTCCTGCGGAGAGTAGCTCTTGTCGCCGATTTTGACCTTCGCGTCGCCAGCTTCGTTGACCACGTCGTACGACGCGAGCTTCTTCTCGTTCGGCACCTCGTCATACTTGCGGCCCATGAAGCGCTTGATCGAGAAGATGGTGTTCTTCGGGTTGGTCACCGCCTGGCGCTTGGCCGCCTGGCCGACGAGCCTTTCACCCGTTTTGGTGAAGGCGACCATCGACGGCGTCGTGCGGTTGCCTTCAGAGTTCTCTATGACCGTCGGCTGGGTGCCCTGCATGACCGAGACGCAGGAGTTGGTTGTGCCGAGGTCGATTCCGATAATTTTTCCCATGGTGTTTTAAGTCCTTTTGTTCAATGGTGATATAAGTTGAACGCCTCCAGATAATCCAGAGGCGTTCGGGCAATAAGGTTTAGCTGATTGAAATCTCTTTGGTTTTCTTGACCGGCTGCATCTTGGGCAGCGTGACGTGCAGTACGCCATTGTCGAAAGCCGCGCCGATGTTCTCCTGGTCGATCAGCTCGCCGATGTTGAAGCTCCTCGAAAACGAACCATAGCTTCTCTCGACCCGGTGGTAATCCTTCTTTTTCTGCTCCTCGCTCTGCGAGCGCTCCGCCTTGATGGTCAGCACATCGTCCTCGATGTTGAGCGAGATGTTCTCCCTGGTGAGACCCGGCAATTCGGCATCGAGATGAAACGCATGTTCGTCTTCTGAAATATCCACCTTGAACGAAGGCGCGGCAGGCATCTGGCTTCCGCTCCAGATATCGTCGAACAGTCGCATCGGGTCTTTGGCTATTTTCATCAACATGATTGCTCTCCTTGATTCTTCGTTTGTATGATGTTCTGATTGTTTGGCGATCATCGACCGCCTCTGTCAGTAAATCATCAAAAGCCGTGCCAAAGCTGATTTTTTCTTTTTCAGGCTGGATATGTCTGACAAAAGTGCGTCATGAGATTTGTTGTCCGACAATATGTCATACATTTTGTCAGATTGTCAAACGTAAAGCCAGGGGAACAAGCGAGAGAGGAGGCGAGAGGTACCGACCTCAACCGTCAACCGGAATTTTCCGGTGACGGGTGGATCGAGAAGAACTGAGGTTATGAAAAAGAGCGTGACGGAGAGGGGACATACAATCGTCGAGTCAACGAAAAAGATCAGGCCGTCATGTTGGTATTCACCTTCTGAATCCAGCTCAGCCGGTCCTGAAGGTTTTCAACCACGCTTTTCGAGATGAGGAAGCAGGCGTAGACGATGCTCTCGTCGGAAATTCTGTAGTAGCACTTGAGTCCCTCCTTGCGGCGGTTGACAACGCCGTTGTCGTGCATGAGCGCCAGGTGCTTGGAGATGTTCGCCTGGCTCGCGCCGACCTCCTTGACGATCTCCTGTACCGTGTGCTCTTTGTCGCAGAGAGTCCTCAGAATTTTAAGCCGCATCGGCTCGGAAAGCAGCTTGAAGCGGTTCGATACGGCATCGAGCATCTCGTCCGGCATGTTGAACTGCCATTTTTTAACCTCGTCCTCTGATATGGTAATCGATTTGCTCATGTCAAAATCTCGTTAATAACCCTTGAACCATCCAATAGTAGAATTGAGTGAAAAACTCATTTAAATATATGGTTATTAAATCATATAAATCAAACCAAAAAAAACATCCCTGACATTCAGGTCAGGAATGTATAATTTCAAGGGAAATACGGCATCGGCAGGGTAGCCTCAAGAGGTGATGCTGGTCAGCCTTGCAATCGATTCGATAAGGTTGCTTGGCGCCTTGACGCGCACAATGCGTTCCCGGATGATAATTTTGGTTTTTTTTGCATCCTGAAATTCAGCCCGGCATTCAGGACACTGAGCAAGGTGATGCGCGAGTTCGGCTTCTTCTTTCGGGGAGAGTTCCCCGTCGATAGCCGCGCTCATGAGCACCATCGCTTTGTTACAATTCATGGCGGTCAACGGATAGGTTTTTTTAGGCACGGATTCATTCACCGGATTCGGTGTTAAATCCGTGCTTTTTGGCGTAATTCTCAAGTTTGGCACGCAGCAGTTTTCTGCCTCTGTACAGACGCGACCGAACCGTTCCGATCGGACTTTCAACCATATTTGCGATCTCTTCATAAGTAAATCCTTCAATATCACACAACTGTATGACCTCCCGGAACTCATCGGGAAGCGACTGTAATGCCTGGTAAACCTCTTCGTGCAACAGGGAGTGGAAAAAATCCGACTCGGCTTCGGTAGTATCGCTCTGTACGTCCTTGATCGTGTGGTAGAAATCCTTAATCAGGTCGTAATCGACTTTTCCGGGCTCCCTTGCGTTTTTGCGAAATTTGTTGATGTAGTTGTTTTTGAGGATTTTAAACAGCCACGCCTTGCAGTTTGTTCCCCTTTCGAACGAATTGAAAAATTTATAAGCCTTCAGGTAGGTTTCCTGCACCAGGTCTTCGGCGTCGTCCGGGTTCATCGTCAGGTGCAGAGCGTAGTTATAGAGCGAGTTGATATGCGCAACCGCCTCCTGCTGAAACTCCTGCTGCTTGATCTGTTCCTGAGCTGTGAGAATCTGTTTTTTCTCTTTCATAGAGTGTATTTTTGCCGGATGCATTGAGGGGGTTAGTTCTGAACAGAGCCGGAGCATTGATGACCTGCGATAATGTCGTTCATGACAAACAATATAAAAATATATCTTTAGAGTGCTTGGAGTCAAGCGCCAAATGTCGATTCCGCATCAGAAGGCTTGACTTGATACTAAAAAAAGTGTGAAAAATGGCTGAAATGGCTGATGTCATTGTCATAGGCGCGGGTATCGGAGGGCTGACGGCGGCGGCGTTGTTGCAGGAACGGGGGTTTTCAACCATCGTTTTCGAAAAGAACAAGTTCCCCGGCGGGAGTTGCTCATCGTTTCAGAAGGGCGGCTACACTTTCGATGCCGGGGCTTCGGTCTTTTACGGCTTCTGCGATGACGATTCGCGAGGCACGCTCAATCTGCATACGCGAATTTTTCGCAAGCTTGGCGTCGAGGTCAAGACCATTGCAGATCCTGTGCAGATTCACTACCATCTGCCGGCTGGTTTCGAGGTTCCGGCATGGCGCTACCGCGAGCGTTTTCTCGAAGCGCTCAGCCGCCGCTTTCCGCATGAGCGCGAGGGCATCCGTAAATTTTATGATGAGCTCGAATCGGTTTACGAGATTCTGAACTCGCTGCCCGCCGGATCGCTCGAAGATGTGATGCATCTCGGGATTGTGGGTGCACGCCATCCGCTGAAGGCGATGTCGCTGGGCGTCAAGACGCTCTTTTCGATGGGCAAGACGGCGCGGCGATATATCAGCGACCCGGAGCTGCTGCGCTTCATCGATCTCGAATCGTACTCGTGGTCGGTACAGGACGCCATTTCGACGCCGCTGGTCAACGCGGGTATCTGCCTCGCCGACCGGCATCAAGGCGGCATCAACTATCCCGTCGGAGGTTCGGGCGCGATTCCGTCAGCGCTGGTGAAGGGGATCGAGAAGTTTGGTGGTTCGGTGCGGTTCCGCAGCGAAGTGGCGAAGGTGATCGTCGAGAACGGCGAGGCTGTCGGCGTCCGCCTGAGTGATGGTACGGAGGTCATGGCCAAAGCAGTGGTGAGCAACGGCACGATCTGGGACACCTTCAGCAATCTCGTGGACGATCCGCGGCTGAAGATCCCGGAGGACCGCTTCATCAAGGCGCCGAGCTGGTTTCAGGTATGGCTCGGGGTCGATGCGTCGATTGTTCCGCCGGGATTCCATATGCACCACATCATCGTGGACGACTGGTCGAAGTACGACCAGCTTGGCGGCACGATCTACTTCTCAGCGCCCACGTTGCTCGATCCATCGCTTGCCCCGCCCGGCAAGCACGCGCTGCACCTCTTCGTGACCGCCGAAACGACGCAGTGGGAAGAGTACGACTATCGGGGCGAGGAGTACAAGAGCGCCAAGGAGGCTTTTGCTCGCACGCTCATCGCGAGTGTCGAACGCCTGCTGCCCGGAGTGCAGAGCGCCGTGGAACTCATGATCACCGCCACGCCGCAGAGTCACGTGCGCTACCTCAATCGCCGCGATGGCTCCTACGGCCCGCTGCTCAAGCCGGGCCAGAACATTCTGCTGAAGCCGCAGAACCGCACGCCGGTAAAAAACCTTTTCGCCGCCGGTGACAGCACCTTCCCCGGCCAGGGAGTGATCGCCGTGACTTACTCGGGCGTGTCGTGCGCTTCGTACATCGCGCGGAAGCTGGGGAAGGCGCTGGAGTATCTGTGAGTTCGGTGCGGTGTGGACGAGTTGTTAATGGATAATGGACAGTTGATAATGGATAATTATCCAGTTCGAAATGGAATCATTGCGCTTGTTTCCACTCCTGTCATGCGGATGGGCTTAAGAATAAAATTGCCAGTCCCCGGCATAGCATAAGCACTACTCATTCAGCATTCATAACTCATCATTCGCTACGCTGTGGCGAGGAGCATGTCGATCTCGCGGTAGGGCATGTCGGTCAGTTCGGCGAGGATTTTCTTGGTGACGTATCCTTTGTAGATGTAGGCGCCTTTTCTCAGGCTGTGGCTGTTCCAGAGGATTTCGGGAATGGTCTGGTGCAAGGTGAGCTTCTGGAGGAATGGCAGGAGCGTGTTGGTCAGCGCGTAGGTGGCGGTTTTGGCGACAGCCGACGGGATGTTCGGCACGCAGTAGTGGGTTACGCCATGTTTGACGTAAATCGGGTTGGTGTGCGTCGTGTGACGGCTGGTGCCGAAGCAGGCTCCCTGATCGATCGAGACGTCGATGATCACCGAGCCGGGTTTCATCGTCTTCACCACCTGCTCGCTCACCAGCGGCTTGATCAGCTTCAGCTTGGGGCTGAGTGCGCCTATGATGACGTCCGACATCCGCGCGAGCTGGGCGATGTAGTGCTCGTTGGCGATGGCTGTGACCAGATGGCGGTTGAAGAAGGCTTCGAATCGCCGCAGCCGGTTGATCTCCTTGTCGATGACCGTCACCTGCGCGCCGAGGCCGAGCGCGTCCTGCGCGGCGAAGAGGCCGACCGTGCCCGCGCCGATAATGGTGACGTGCGCGGGCGGCACTCCGGCGATGCCGCCGAGCAGAATACCGCTGCCGCCGTATCCGGTTTCGAGGTATTTCGCCGCCGTCTGGATGGCTAGCGATCCGGCAATTTCGCTCAGCGTTCGCACGATGGGCAGCTCGCCGTCCCTGGTTTCGATGAACTCGAAACCGAGCGCCGTGATGTTTTTGTCGATCAGCGTTTTGATCATCTGGCGGCTCACCGTGCCGAGATGCACCGCCGAGATGAGCATCTGGCCGGGCAGGAGGAGGTGCAGTTCTTCGGGTTGCGGCGGCGAAACCTTGACGATGACGTTGGCCTGCGGATACAGCTCCTCCGGCGAGGCGGCGATGATCGCTCCGGCGTCGGCGTAATCGTGGTCGAGAAAGTTGCAGAAGTGGCCCGCGTCGCTCTCGACCACTACCCGGATGCCCTGTTCGACCAGTATCTGCA
>JAAXWU010000094.1 GCA_013334855.1 Chlorobaculum sp.
GAACCTCCTTTTTTTCTTACCCAACCACGGGCAGGATAAAATAGTTTGTGCTCGCAAGCCCATGCGCCGCGAGCTCACGCTGAAGGTTTCGTGGATGGAATGAGGTGGGACGCAAAAAAGCCTCTCCGCCACGGAGGCAAGAGAGGCTTGAAAGTTGCGGACGGCATTCGACAGAGGCGATGATGCCTTGCCTAACCGCTCAGAAAAGCTGGTTGTCGGTTCTGCGCAGAATGATCGCGTACTCGTTCTGATCGGTCATCGGCTTTCTTTTAACCGAGAGGCTCCACTCCACGTTCAGCCACGAGCCATCGCCGGTCTTGAAGCGCGAATAGAACATGAGCACCGCCTCCTGCGGCTTCTGGCGGTCGAGCGCGCTCTTGAAGTGCTGGTAATCATCGGGATGGAGAATCTGAGAAAGCGCCACCCCGGCAAGCGCACCCGGCGCGAAGCCGAGGAATTTCTCGATCGAGCTGCTCAGGTCGACGATATTCTCCTCATCGTCGAGCACGGCATAGGCTTCGATGGCCGGTTTGAGCCGCTCTTCGAACCTGCCGATGTGCATGCGCACCTGGCGGAGCAGATTGTCTATATCCATGCGGTAGCGGGAAAGCGCCAGGGCGTCGCTGATCGGACTGACCTGCTCGCCAACGGCATGACCGGTGAGAATCCAGTCGATATCGGCCCCATCCTTTTCGAGCCGGTCGAGCATCTTTTTGCCCGGAAGGCACTTGCCTTTGAGGTAGGGGGTCATCTGCGCCGGATACTTGATGCCCACCGCCCGGCAAAAAGCGTTCACAGACCCGTGCTTTTTGAGGATATAATTTCTGAGACGATGATTGAATCCGCTATGAGTAGTCATGATCGTGTATGGATAGCTGTTAGTGCTTCTATTCGGGTACTGCGAGAAACAGGGGAAAAAGATTCAAGCAATTTGAAACGGCAATTGTTGTCTCATCAAACAAAACATCGTTCCGTTTTCTATCCTTCGCCTTCCTTTGCCGGCACATTGAACAAGTTGCTGGTAATCACCGGCACGAGAAAAATGATTACGGTGACGACAGACATCACGACATCGGCATGGTGCCCATCGAGATAGCCGACTATTGCCATTTCCGGCCAGAGATGCTCGAAGAGCGAGAAGGTCAGCCTCAGGCCAAGCACTCCGAGCACGACATAGGCGCAGGTCTCCAGAAAAGCGTACTCCTCCATCAGCCTGATAAAACCGTATGCCACGAACCGCATGGCAAGAATACCGATGAACACGCCAAGGCAGACCAGAATGAGATTGTCCGTGAACGCGACCGCCGCAAAAACATTGTCTATCGAAAAAGCGATATCCATCATCTCGACAAACGCCACGGTAGCCCAGAATGGCCCGATCCGCCCCGCAACCAGTCGATAGAGTCGATTGTTGCGCTTTTGCTCATTCATCTCTGTCGCATCCTTCGCACCCCGGCTGTTCCACCAGCTCCAGACGAGAGAGAGCAGATAGAGGCCGCCAAACGGTTTGAGCCACCAGATACTGACCAGATAGGAGGCAAAAACCAGGAACAGACCCCTGAACAGATAGGCGCCAAAAATACCATACTTCAGGGCAGCCGGACGCTCTTTCTGGGGAAGGTCACGAACCATCGTCGCAAGCACGGCTGCGTTATCCACCGACAGCAACCCTTCGATCACAATGAGGTTGAAAATAACGAGTAGTGACGAAGCCGGATGCTCAACGATATGCTGGACAAGTTCTTGCATCGAAATTTTGACAGCTTTTTCCTGTTTCTATATGTTAATGTACACAATACTATATAGAAAACAAATACAGGAGGGAAAAACGCAGTATCAAATTTGAACTTGTACGCCAATTTCTATGACCTGGCCTGAAGGAAGGTCGTAGTAAGCAGTGGCGCTCAGCGCGTTGCGCGCCATGAGGGCGAAAAGTTTTTTTCTCCAGTTGCTCATTTTCGACTTCATGCCCGTCACAATTTTTTCCCGGTTGAGGAAAAAGCTGATCGCCTCGGGCTTGAAGTGCATCCCCTGCTGGTTGGCCAGGGCGAGCACCTGCCGGATATTCGGGTACTCCATGAAGCCGTACCGCGCAGTGATTTTGTAGATACCGTAATTGAGCTGAGTGACCTCGACCTTTTTGCTGTTCGGCACTCTCGGCACCCGTTCGGTGGAGAAATGAAACAGGCCGACCTCTGAATGCAGAATCTTGTTGTGGCGCATGTTGTGCAACAGCGCGATGGGCACGATGTCGGGATTGGCCGTCAGATAGACCGCCTGGCCTTTGACGCGCTGAGGCTGCTGGATGGCGAGGCTCTCGGCAAACTCGGTGAGCGTGAGCGTGCGTTCCTGAATCTGCTGCATCAGGAGCTGACGCCCCTGCTTCCAGGTGAGCATAACCGTGAAGAAGACAAAACCGATCACCAGCGGGAACCATGCGCCGTGCAGTAATTTGCTGACGCTCGCGCCGAAAAACGACAGGTCGATGATCACGAAAAAGCCGACCAGCAGATCGACGCCGATACGGTTCCATTTCCAGAGATCGCGGGCGACATAGTAGAACAGCACGGCTGAAATGAGCATGGTCGCCGTCACCGCGACACCGTAGGCCGAAGCGAGCCTGCTCGACGAGCCGAAACCGGCCACCAGCGCAATCGTGGCGAACATCAGCGACCAGTTGGCCGCCGGCACATAGATCTGCCCGATATGGCTGGCCGAGGTGTGCCGCACGGTGAGGCGGGGAATATAGCCGAGCTGAATGCCCTGCTGGGTGAGGGAAAAGACGCCGGTAATGAGCGCCTGCGACGCGATGATCGTGGCGAGCGTCGCCAGAATGAGCATCGGAATCATGGCCCAGGAGGGGATCAGCGCGTAAAATGGATTGAAAGACTTTTCAGGATCCGCCAGAAGCGCCGCCCCCTGTCCGAAATAGTTCATCAGCAGGGCGGGCAGCACGAGCAGCAGCCAGGTCAGCCGGATCGGGCGCTTGCCGAAATGGCCCATGTCGGCATAGAGCGCCTCGGCGCCCGTCACGGCCAGAAAGACCGCGCCAAGCACGAGAAACCCTTGCGCATGGTTGCTCATGAGAAATTCGATGCCGTACCAGGGGAAAAATGCCATCAATATCTGTGGATAACGGATGATCTCCACCAGTCCGAAAATCCCTATCGAGGCGAACCAGAGCAGAATGATAGGCCCGAAAAAAGATCCGACCTTGGCCGTGCCGTGGTGCTGGAACAGAAAAAGTCCGGCCAGAATGACAATCGTGACCGGAATCATGTAGGGGGTGAAGCTCGGAGCGATGATCTGGATACCCTCGACGGCGCTGAGCACCGAAATCGATGGCGTGATCATGCCGTCCCCGTAGAGCAGCGCTGCGCCAAACAATCCGAGACTGACCAGAATCCACCGCTCGCTCTTGCTTTTCTTGCTGTGTGAAATGATCAGGGAGGTGAGCGCCAGAATTCCACCTTCGCCTTCGTTATCGGCCCGCATGATGAAGGTGAGGTACTTGAGGGTGACGATCAGGATGAGCGCCCAGATCAGCAGCGAAAGCACCCCGAGCACGTTGTCGTGGGTCACGGGAATGCTGAATTCGCCATGAAAACACTCACGGAGAGCATACAGCGGGCTGGTTCCAATATCACCAAAAACTACGCCAAGCGCGGCAAGCGACAGGGACGCGAGGCGCTTGTATTCGGAATCGCTGGAGCGGGAATGAGAAGATAGATGAGCCTCTTCGGATGTCGTTGACATGGAGATGGAAAGGTCTTATTAACCGCTAAAAGGCTCTTGCGAAAAGGCCGTTTACGGCTGCATATGCTCCTCGCACGGGGATGGTCAGCGCTCGCTGACTGGATCGAATGACGACAGACGGTTTCATATGCTTCGGATAATACGAACCAACGAATATACACATTCACTCTCAATTGCAAACAACCACCGCCTGCCCCGGCTCATGGCGAGGCGCTGCCGTGGCTCGTCAGCTCCCGGAGCACCTCGGCGGCCAGCGAATCGCCAAGCGCCGAGGCCCATCGCAGATCTTCGACAGCACCCTTGCGGTCACCGGCGAGCTTGCGCACGACCCCGCGATTGTACCAAACCGACGCGCTTTGCGGAGCCGCCTGAACGACGCGATCCAGGTCTTCCAGCGCACCGGTATAATCGTCGAGAGAGAGCTTCGCGAAAGCGCGGTTGTTCCGGGCCGCGAGCATGTCGGGATCGAGCACGAGCGCCTTCGAATAGTCGTCGATGGCCGCTTTGGTCTCGCCGAGCGCCACGCGGGCGTTACCGAGATTGTACCACGCCACCTTGTAGCGGGGATCGAGGCTCACCGCCTTGAGGTAATCGGCAACCGCGCCCGAGAGATCGCCGGAGAGCGTTCTGGCAAGCCCACGGTTGTTGTAGGCCCCGGAAAGCAGCGGATCGAGCTGTGTGGCTCTGGTGAAATCGGCGACAGCCAGCGCGTACTGCTTCATCGATGTCCTGATCGCGCCGCGATTGTTATACAGTTGCGCCATTTCCGGCTTGATGGCTATCGCCCGTGACATATCCGCGATGGCTTCCGCATACCGGCCAAGCGCCGCCAGGCTGAAACCGCGATTGTTGTACGCGCTGAATGAGCGGGGATCGAGCTTTATGCTTCTGGTGTAATCGGCAATCGCCCCTTTCAGATCGCCCATCGAAGCACGGGCCAAGCCCCGGTTGTAATAAGCATCGGAGGCAGAGGGATTCAGATGGATGGCGCGGCTGAAGTCATCGATAGCGCCCTGATAATCGGACTGGCGTGCCTTCAGGATGCCCTGGTCGATCAGCGAGCCAGCGGTTTCGGCATGAAGCGCCGGAGCGGCGAACAGCAGCAGAGCCGCCATCAGAAAAAAGCTGGCAATCGGGTTGCCAGCATATCGTGCTCGTTGCCTGTTCATTCGCTGTGCCTGCCGGAAGTGATCGTTCAGAGTATTCTTCATACCTCCTGCAACAGCAGTCACCCTCTAAAAGCTTCCCGTAAAAAGCGTTGACCATCATTATACACCTACGCTCAGAACCTGAAGGGGGCGCATTACTTCATGCGATACTTTACATTCCTCGTGATTTCCGAGGCATTTCTATTGTTCAAAAACCCAACGCACTCATTAGAAACAACCAAAGGCCGCAACCATCTATCCTGCTTTATAATAATACTTTAGCAAATACGTAATCTGCATTAAGCTCTACTGCAAACAGATAGAGCAATACCATTTCGGAGATTAAAAACCTTTTTATTATATTGTCAATTGTGTTTCAATAACATGAAAGAAACCGGCACTCTACCAGAGACACTCACATGACAGGCATAGACACTTTACACAGCTTCAATTCAGGTAGCGGCGCATTAACCGGGACGCGATTATGCATAAAAAACACTTTGCCCAGCTCACACGCCTTGTTCTGGCATTGTCACTCTTCTTTTCATTCACTCCGACTGGCGCTTTCGCCCGCACATCCAGCGCCAAAAATCATAAAGCCAAGCTGAAAGGCAAGGCGGCTCACTCAGCCAAATCAGTCAAACACAGCGGCGCTAAAGAGCTCTCTTCAGCCCAGCCGCTTCCTAACGGCGACAAGGTTCTGGTCGCGGTCGGCAAGGCCTCTTTTTACGCCAACAGCTTCCAGGGCAGCAAAACGGCAAGTGGAGAGCAGTTCGACAAAAAAGATTATACCGCCGCGCACCGTTCGCTGCCGTTCGGTACCGTCGTGCGGGTAACCAATCTCAACAACGGAAAAATGGTCTTCGTGAAGATCAACGACCGGGGGCCTTTTATCAAAAACCGCATCATCGACCTCTCGAAGGCCGCAGCCAAACAACTCGATCTTTTGGATGGCGGCATAGGCAGGGTCAGGATTGAAGCCTACAACTGATCTGAACGCTCAAAGCCATTCAGCCTCCTGAAAAGGGGGCTGATAGTAATCGTATTTGGGGAAAAGAAAAAGAGCGCCACGCTTTGATTTTGTCCACTACGTCCACCGCGTCCACAAAGTCCACTCGGCACTAACTTCGTCTCAACACCTCACTTCTCTCGTATAATAAATACCGTCTCACCTTCTCTGTGGAAGTTGAATCGCTCGCGGGCGACCTTTTCGACGCTGTCGGGCTGGTAGGCGTTTTTGATCGTGCTACGGAGTTCGACGATCTTCTGCTGCTCTTCAGCCTGAAGCTTTTCGAGCTTGCGGTTCTCAAGCTCCATCTGGATGCGGGTCACGAGACCGAAATTACCGAAGACAAACCAGATGGCCGCAATCGCCAGAACTGTCCAGAAAGCAACCTTTTTCTGATTCAAGAGGATGAAATCCCATATCTCTGTCAGGTATCTCGACATTTTTCCGGCAGCAGTTTCGAGTGCAGGGTATGCCGTTGCAGCACACCCTGTGCTCTGATAGTTGTTCCTGTAACGATAAATCCCCGGCCTCAGACCCTGAACGCCGCGATGCCCGGATAGACCGCCGTATCACCAAGCATCTCCTCGATACGGAGCAGCTCGTTGTACTTGGCCATGCGGTCGGAGCGCGACATGCTGCCGGTCTTGATCTGCCCGGCGTTGGTCGCCACGGCAATCTGCGCAATCGTCGTATCTTCGGTCTCGCCGCTGCGGTGGCTGATGATCGAGGTGTAACCGTTGCGCTTGGCCAGCTCGATGGCCTGGAGCGTTTCGGTCAAGGTGCCGATCTGGTTGACCTTGATGAGAATCGAGTTGCCCACGCCCTTCTCGATACCTTCGGCCAGGCGCTTGCTGTTGGTCACGAACAGATCGTCGCCGACGAGCTGCACCCTGTCGCCGATCTTGTCGGTCAGCATCTTCCATCCCTCCCAGTCATCCTCGGCCATGCCGTCCTCGATGGAGATGATCGGATAGCGGCTCGCCCAGTCCGTCCAGTAGTCGGACATCTCTTCGGACGAGAGTTCGCGACCCGAGGATTTCTTGAAGACATATCTCTTCTTTTCGACGTTGTAAAACTCCGAGCTTGCCGGATCGAGCGCGATCATGACGTGAGCGTCGCCAAGGCCGCCCTTGTCGGTCGGCGCGCCCGCCTTGTAGCCAGCCAGGCCGATAGCCTCGATCACCAGCTCGATGGCCTGCTCGTTGGACTCGACGTTCGGCGCGAATCCGCCCTCGTCGCCCACCGCCGTGCTCAGGCCGCGATCGTGCAGCAATGCCTTGAGCGAGTGGAACACCTCCGCGCCGCACCGGAGCGCATCGGAGTAGCGCTCGAAGCCGATCGGCATGATCATGAACTCCTGGAAATCGACCGTGTTGTCGGCATGAGCGCCGCCATTGAGCACGTTCATCATCGGCACGGGCAGCGTCTTGGCCGTCGTGCCGCCGATATAGCGATAGAGCGGCAGGGCGGAATATTCGGCTCCGGCTTTGGCGCAGGCGAGCGAGACGCCGAGAATGGCGTTTGCGCCGAGAACCGACTTGTTCGGCGTGCCGTCGAGTTCGATGAGCCTGGCATCGATAGCCTCCTGATCAGTCACCTCCATCCCCTTCAGGGCGTCATTGATCGTGGTGTTGACGTTCTCGACCGCCTTGAGCACCCCTTTGCCGAGAAAAACGCTTTTGTCCTTGTCCCTGAGTTCGACCGCTTCGTGAGCGCCCGTCGAAGCGCCGCTGGGCACCGCCGCACGGCCAAAAGAGCTATCGGTATAGACATCCACCTCGACGGTTGGGTTGCCTCGCGAGTCCATTATCTGACGGGCATGAATCCTGGTGATGAGTGACATGTGATACGGAGATTAAGATTTGAGTGAAGAACCGAACGAAAAAGATACACAATGGCGCTCATTGTTCGGAAATCGTAAATCAATTAATCTCCTTTAAATTCCCTTTCATCACCCCTGAAGCTCCGAATCCAACTATATTTTTTTGTAAATTTTGTTATCTGCCCGAGGCCGACCTCCTGCGTGACGCAATGTCAGGCGGAAAAGCGGCCAAAGCAGACGGCTCCGTTAAACCAATCCAAGAAAGGAGTACTGACATGCAAGCTGTTCCAACCGATCAATTGAGGAACATTGTCGTTACCGGACATTCAGG